>JASLGO010000056.1 GCA_030150135.1 Aquirhabdus sp. | reverse complement strand
CGTTGCATCATGATCAAAAAATTATGCCTCATTCAATCATTCTCTATGTTCAATTTCAGCCAATACTTGCAGGATGTGCTCAGGTTTCAAACTGGTTAACTGGCGAACTCTCGGGGTCAGCGTAGACAGTTCATTCATCAGGCGTTGTCCCAACACCAATAACCAAGGCGTTAACGCGGCTTCACCAGTCAGCATTTTCCAGTAGCGCCATGATTCACCACTACTTAATAGCACAACGCGATGAGGAAAACTGTCATTTTTATTTATTTGTTGGACCGATGAACTTGAGACATCATGATCAAACCAATCATTTGTCCAAGTTGTTTGAGTCTGCGTCGGTAATTGTCGTGTATATAAATTAATGACCTGCAATCGAACGCCACGAGCCAAAAGACATTCTTGTACGAGCTCTCGCCCACCAATTCCGCGCCAAACCATCACCCATTCATTCGGAATCAAATCACTGAGCGCTGAGGACGCAATCAACCCTTCACTTGACTCTAGCGCAGGAACTTCTGGATGGATTCCGATATTACTCAGCACTTTAGCCGTTCCATGTCCAACAGCGAGCCAACGGATGTTCAATTGAGCGGGGATAATATTGAGTGCAACTAATGCATCTAGCCCCAAACGAGCTGCTGTAGGGCTCACCACCACAATCACACGAACTGGCTGTACCACGAGCTGGGCTAACGCGCTTTGATCTCGTTTATCTAGCGGTAAAGGCAAAAGCTCAAGCAACGGAAACTCAGAAACATGCCATCCTGCTTGCTGTAACGCAAGCGTCAGTGGCTGTGCCCGATCAGTTGGACGTGTATTGAGAAAATACTTCTCTTTCTGATCCACTCTCACGTCAGTCATCACCTTAATTCGGAGATGGCGCTGTCGGATGAATCGCCAATTGCGCCAATAATTGGTCTGCACCAGCGGTCAGTAATCGTTCAGCCAACATCACACCCAATTGCTCGGCATCCGCTGCGTCGCCGGTGATTTTATCCTTGAGCAAGACCTTGCCATCAACACTTCCAACACGCCCCTCAAGCGTTAACTGACCATCGGTCAGCGTTGCAAACCCAGCAATAGGAACTTGGCAGCCGCCCATCAGACGGTGATTAAAAGCTCGCTCAGCCCGAACACAATGATTGGTTGTCGGATCAGCAAGTGACGCGATTAGATCGGTCACGTGTACATCACCAACGCGACATTCCAACCCCAATGCACCTTGCCCCACAGCAGGAAGTGACATTGTCGTATCCAAACGCTCACGAATACGTTCACTCAGACCCAAACGAATCAACCCAGCGCTCGCCAAAATAATTGCGTCGTATTCACCTGCATCGAGCTTTCCAAGACGCGTTCCCACATTACCGCGTAAATCAATAATTTCTAGGTCTGGACGGAAATGCTGTAATTGACTACAACGACGCAGACTCGAAGTGCCTAAACGCGCGCCTTTTGGTAAATCAGCGAGACGTTGATAATGATTCGACACAAAAGCATCTGTTGGATCTTCACGCTCACAAATCACTGCCAGCTCTAATCCATCAGGTAAATCCATCGGAACATCCTTCATGGAATGCACCGCTAAATCCGCACGACCATCTAATAAAGCTTGTTCGAGTTCTTTGACAAACAGCCCTTTGCCGCCAATTTTGGATAATGAGGTATCCAGGATTTTATCGCCTTGCGTGACAAACGTGACAAGGTTGACCTGTAACGTCGGATGTAGCGCAAGCAGTCGTGCTTTGATATGTTCCGCCTGCCATAACGCCAGTGGGCTTTTTCGTGTCGCAATATTCAGCGAATTCATACAATGAGACTTCCAATGTAAAACAAGAGGATAAAACAAAAAGCTGACACATAAATGAAAACCGAGCATATTATGCTCGGTTTTTGAACATCTAGATCACTTTAAAAGACTTAGAGCAGCTGCATTTTATCTTTTAATTGTGGCAAATGCCGACGACTGACGGCTAACCGCTCATCAATACCACGGAAGCGTACTTGATACTGACCTGTCGCCACCATTTCAATGCCTTCCAGATAGGGAATTGCCAACAAAGCATTCCGATGAACCCGAATGAAACGATCACCAAATTCAGCTTCAAGTTCTTTTAGCGTTTCGTCAATTAACACTTCGCCACCAGCATGTCGAACCGTGACATACTTCTGATCTGCTAAAAAATAATAAATGCTATCGAGCGGAATCAGCTCCATGCCACGGTGAGTCCGAGCGGTAATATGATGGCGTGCAGGTTTTACATTCGGCTCATTTGCAGCACGCAGTTGATTCACTTGCGCTGCGTTTAAACGACCTGCCCGATTCAATGCAGCAGATAATTCAGCTTGCCCAACAGGTTTATACAAATAATCCGAGGCTTGATTTCTTCTTGCCTGTAGCTCGTGCTCATCAGATGCGGTCACAAAAATAATTGCGGGAGGATGCTCGCGTTCTGCCAAAACTTCAGCACACTGAATGCCGTTCATTTCAGGCATGCGTACATCGAGTAACAAAACATCTGGATGTAGCTCTTCTACTTTTGCGAGCGCATCAAGACCGTTGGCTGATTGTCCAACAACTTGATGTCCAGCTTCAACGACCATTCGGCTCAAGCGCTCGCGCCCTAACGATTCGTCATCGCAAATTAGTACATTCACTGTAACCTCCTTATTCCCTGCAGCATTCTTTTCCCTGAATGTATTATTAGCTCGCTTTATATCATTCTTTTTTCTAAGCACACCATGGCTCATCAGAGCCATTCACTGACATATTATAACACAATGCCAAACATTCCTAATTTACTGCAAAATGCGCCTTATTCTCAACCACTCAAGAATCCTGATACATCTTTCAAGTAAAGGGATAAGACAGATAGGCGGTAAAAAAATCTTGCGCACGATGAGTCGTTAAACGTGCGGTCATCCCATATTGTGCTTGCAAACGATCATGAATGTTCTTCAACGCCATTTGATTTCCAGTGGCGGCGCGCTCTGGCAATATCTGTTGACTGAGTTGAATCGGATTATTCACCACAATCTTTATTTCACTCGAATCCCATTCTATCAGTACAGTAATGAGACTCGGATTGGCACTGGGTTCGACGCCATGCACTACAGCGTTTTCAAGCAATGGTTGCAATGTTAATGATGGAATTTTCAGTCTTCTTAGAATCTCTTCATCAGGTGTATGCCACTCAACTTGTAAACGATCCCCTAATCGCAATCTCTCAATCGCTAAATAACGACGACACAAGACCACTTCATCATACAGCGAGACTTCACCAGCGGACTGTAAACTGGCGCGAAACAAAGCCGATAAATCCTCAACCACCACACCCGCACGACGGCTATCCACTTCAATCAGTGAAAGTACCGTGTTCATTGAGTTAAACAAAAAATGCGGTCTAATTCTCGCCTGCAAGGTATCCAAACGTGCAGACAGCTCAGCACGTTCACGTACCACCAACCGCTCACGCATATAGAGATAATGCAAAAAAACACCACCCGCTATCAACGTCAATAATAAATGATGTCCTGTGCCACGCCACATCTGCTCTGAATCTTCAGGAATGAGATGCATCATGACTAAAAGCTGATTCACAATCACGGTATAAAGCACGACGATCAGGCTCGCAATCGTCAAGCAAACTAATGCCGCTCGAATACGAGGCAATCTGACTAATTGTGGGCGTAATCGATCAGCAACAATGGCAAAGCTCACGACTACCCAATTCATAAAAAACGAATAGACAAAGAGCTGTTCCCATGAAAAGTCTTGCGAAGACGATACAGGGATCAATGCAGAAAAAAGCGCCAATAAGTTGGTAATAATCAACAAACGCAACAAAACATCAGCCTGCGAAAAACGCGGCAAAAAGAACGTATAGTCTTTATCAATGCGTGCACTTGTCATATGCGGTTTATTGACCTGTTTGAGAGTTGAATTTGCTATACTTGCAATTATTTTGCGTTTGCGACCCGACGATGACTACACCGAATCCTAATCCTGCTTTGAATCATACCACCTCTCATCCGAATTCCACAGAAAGCAATGCGGTTCAAAATCAGAACGAATCGTCGGGCATGTGGGGCGGTCGATTTACAGAAGCTACTGATGCCTTTGTCGCACAATTCACTGCATCGGTGCAATTTGATCAACGCCTTTATCGTCAAGATATTCAAGGCTCAATCGCTCATGCCACGATGCTGGCTTCTGTTGGCGTACTGACCAATGCTGAACGTGATGACATCATTCAGGGTTTAAACAGCATTCAAGCAGACATCGAAGCAGGTCGCTTCGAGTGGCGCATTGATCTTGAAGATGTGCACATGAATATCGAGCATCGCCTGACTAACATGATCGGTATTACGGGTAAGAAACTTCATACAGGTCGTAGCCGTAACGATCAAGTCGCAACCGACATTCGCCTCTACTTGCGCGATGAAGTCGATCAATTGATGCAGCTTTTGGCGAAACTTGAGCGTGGCATTTTGACCTTAGCCAGTGCGCATACTGACACGATCATGCCTGGTTTTACTCATTTGCAAACCGCGCAGCCTGTGACCTTTGGTCATCACTTGATGGCGTGGTTTGAAATGTTATTGCGTGATGGCGAGCGTTTGATTGATCTACGTCGCCGTGTGAATCGTTTGCCGTTAGGTTCTGCCGCACTTGCAGGAACGACTTACCCAATCAATCGTGAATACACCGCGCAACTGCTCGGCTTTGAAGCCGTCTGTGAAAATTCACTTGATGCCGTTTCTGATCGTGATTTTGCGATTGAATTTACCAGCGCTGCTGCACTGATCATGATGCACTTGTCGCGTATCAGTGAAGAGCTGGTTCTGTGGACTTCGGCGCAATTTCGCTTTGTGCAAATTCCAGATCGCTTCTGCACTGGTTCATCGATTATGCCGCAAAAGAAAAACCCTGATGTGCCAGAACTGATTCGCGGTAAAAGTGGTCGGGTTTATGGCGATTTGATGAGTTTGTTGACACTCATGAAAGGTCAACCACTCGCCTACAACAAAGACAATCAAGAAGACAAAGAACCATTGTTCGATGCGATTGATACAGTTCGTGGAAGTCTGCTTGCATTCGCAGACATGATTCCTGCACTCGTACCAAATATTGAAGTGATGAAAGAAGCGGCGCTCCGTGGATTCTCAACTGCAACTGATTTGGCAGATTATCTCGTCAAAAAGAACATCGCTTTCCGTGACGCGCATGAAATCGTTGGTAAAGCTGTAGCGCTTGGCGTACGTGAGAATCGTGATTTGTCTGAGTTAACGCTCAAAGAGTTGCAACAGTTCTCAAGTCTGATTGAAGAAGATGTGTTTGCGGTTCTGACGTTGACGGGTTCGGTTGCAGCAAGAAATCATTTAGGTGGTACAGCGCCGAATCAAGTGAAAGCAGCGATTGGACGTGCTGAAGGTCGATTGAAGGCGCTGTTGGGGTAGTTTTTAGAATCATCACCTATACTTCCAAGAAAAGACTGAATCGCACATATGATTCAGTCTTTTTACTGGAGTGCACATACCTTGATCCATTACTATATAAAGAACCATGAATAATAAAGAACTCAATAATTATGAAAAAAATACTTATATCCGTTTCTATTCTTTTAGCTTTAATTACATTCCTTCTAATTTTTAACTCCTATCTTGATAGACCAAGCCCTCAAAAGCTCGCAGTAATGAGTATGTTGGGATGTGGCGAGTTTATAAAAGTAAATCACCCCACAAATAAAGATTTAGACGATAGTGGCTGTAGAGCCACAATATCGGAGATTCAATATTCAAATAATGGACAAATCACGTTACACAACCAAAAGTATCAGTTGCACCTGATATACACGCCGATAAACACCAGCGGAAAAATCGAATGGGTCTGCCATGGAGAGCCTAAAATCTACTTCCCGCGACAATGCCGACAATAAATCAAACGTGTCTTAAAACCAAATGGCTCATTTTATTTCGTAGAGCACGGATTATCACCAAACCCACATTTAGCGAAATGGCAAAATCG
>JASLGO010000110.1 GCA_030150135.1 Aquirhabdus sp. | reverse complement strand
AATCTTCTGCGCTTTACTGCCCGCAGTCAGAATGGCTTTTTGTGCACCTAAACGCATCGTACCACCAAGATCAGATGAATCATGGCGAGTTTGCAAATCACCACGCTCATCAATCCACTCAGTAATCAAACCAATCAAAGGCTGTGATGTACGACGATTAAATTCGGTTGATGTTGCTTCAGTTAAACCAGCAACATTACGCGCAAATTCAACCACAGCAAGCTGCATACCTAAACAAATTCCGAGATACGGAACTTTATTAACGCGAGCATACTGAATTGCATTCATCTTGCCTTGCGTACCGCGCTCACCAAAACCACCTGGAACCAGAATCGCATCAACTGTTTTCAATACAGCCAGATCCTCATTCGCTTGGCCAGCTTCCAGACTTTCAGCATCAATATATTCAATCTTGACCTTAACACGATGGGTAATACCTGCGTGAAGCAAGGCTTCATTCAGTGATTTATACGCATCTGGCAATTCGACATATTTACCGACCATTGCGATGCGGACTTCACCCGTTGTATTCTGCAATGCATCAGTCACAACCTGCCAATCAGATAAGTCAGCGGGAGGATTGTTCCAGCCGAACTTTTCACAGATCAAATCATCAAGTTTTTGATCATGAAAATTCTTTGGAATGAAATAAATACTTGGTGAATCTTCCGCCAAAATGACTGCACGCTCTTCCACGTTGGTGAAAGATGCGATTTTGCGGCGATTATCTTCACCAATTGGGTGATCTGAGCGACAAATGAGAATATCTGGTTGCAAACCGATTGAACGTAGCTCTTTCACTGAATGCTGAGTTGGTTTGGTCTTGGTCTCACCCGCAGAGGCAATATAAGGAACGAGTGTGAGATGCATCAATAGTGAATTACGGCTGCCTAGCTCGACACGCATCTGACGCACAGCTTCCATAAATGGCAAAGATTCAATATCACCCGCTGTTCCGCCAATTTCAACGATCGCAACATCGTAACCTTCTGCACCAGCATGGATACGATTTTTGATTTCATCAGTAATATGCGGAATCACTTGAACAGTTGCGCCGAGATAATCACCACGACGTTCTTTTTGAATCACTTCAGAATAGATACGACCTGAGGTGAAGTTATTTTTTTTGGTCATCCGTGAGTGACGAAGGAAACGTTCATAATATCCTAAGTCAAGGTCAGTTTCCGCGCCATCTTCAGTCACAAACACTTCGCCGTGCTGAAATGGGCTCATGGTTCCTGGATCAACGTTAATATACGGATCCATCTTGGTCATGGTGACTTTCAAACCGCGTGCCTCAAGCAACGCAGCAACAGATGCGGCAGAGATGCCCTTTCCTAGCGAAGAAACCACACCGCCAGTCACAAAAATATACTTCGTCATCAAGCTCACTCTATCTGCCCCTAATTACCTTTCCAACCGAATTGGCTGCCTCATGAGCAATTGCCAAACAATACGATGAAGAACGCATCGGGTCATATCAACATTTAATCGGCAATTTTAACGATCAGGTGCGGATAAAGCAAAGGCTTGAGAGCAGATATGTGGTTTTAGTGACAATTAAATTGAATGAAGCCCATTTTCATATTTTTTATAAAATCTCAAATTAAGCGATGCTTATACCGGAAAGGAAATGTCATGCGAATCTTTTAAGCGCATAATGTCCATTTGAGGTATCCGACCCAAGCCTGACATATTGATGACATATCCATGCTTTACAATGGCGAAGGCAACATTTTCAAACTTGCCAACCTTACATCAATAAGGTTTACTTCAAACACCATAGCGACTTAAAACTCGACAACTACAAATAGTTGTTCAAACGAAATAGACACTCTATTTTTCCTTGTAATTTCTTATTATTTTCAGATGACATCAGGAATTTTTTATGTTGTTTTCACAATCCACCAAACATCCATTCAAGCAAAATTTTGCTCAAATCACACTAACACTCGGCTTAAGCATTGCAGGACTATCAGCCTCTACACTTTTATGGGCAAACGCTGAAATCTCAGTTCCTGAAAATGTAATCGTCTTAGCTATTGATGGTCAAGAAACTGGCAATACTGGTTTTTTCACAAAAAAACATACAACTTATTCACTTCCAGCTGGTGAGCATACGATTACTGGTCGTTATGATGGCGTATTTGGCGATGATGTCATTCGCTCAAATGGTGTCATGATCAAAGCTGCTCTCGAAGATCAACAAGCTTATACCTTAGGTTGGTTACCAGAACCCCAAACAGAGGATGATGCTACCGCATTTGCCAAACAACCAACGTTAATCATTAAAGCTGCTGGAGGAAAAGTCGTTGCGTCACAACAAGGTGCAATTGCTCCTACTCACTCCATCATCGGAACGGTGATTACAGGTATAGGACAACTTGCAGGAAATAATGCACAACAGGTAACACCATTGCAGCAATTGCAGTCATCTTGGCAACAAGCAACCCCTGAGCAACAAAAACAGTTTAAGCAATGGCTTGACCAACAAACTAGCAAATAAACTGCAATCTCTCATTGCCATTGATCAATAACCATCAATGGCAAAGATGAAAGGCTAAAAACTTAAACGCAAAACAAAAAATGCCCACATTAATGTGGGCATTTTTATGATCTAGATTTCAATCAGAGCACTAGGCTCCAATCGTATCTTAGAACTTCTGTTCCATACCAACACCAAATGCTGTGAACTTGTAGTTTTGATCATAGCCATTTGTTGCTGAAACTGGGTTGTTTGGATTTTTGATAGTGCGTTGAGCAACAAAACCGAATACTTTGGTTTTTGCGCTGAATGCGTAATCAACATCTGCACCAATTTGATCAATCTTCACATCAGACAAATTTGCACCCAAGTCTGATGTTGTTGCACTTTGCCATTGCAGTTTTGCAGACAAACCATCAGCAATTGATGCTGGGAACTTGTAGACCGCACTCAGCAAATAAGCTGATTCTTTTGGTGCCAATGCGCCAGATGCCAAGTTGGTTGCTTTGCTTTGTTGAACCAAAGCATTCAATGTTACGCCATCCGCACCCACTAACTTACCAAGGTCAGCACTACCAACCCAACGGAATGAATTTGTTGTTGGTTTTTGCAATGCAGAACTTGTTGGAGTTGTTGATGGAGCCTTAGGTGCGACATAAAATGTGTTAGAAGCATTCCAAACATCAGTCTGGTTGCTGTCATAAGCGATACCTGTATAAATACCTACATCTTTATTCGTAAACAATACTGAACTAGATGTTGCAGTTACACCAGTCTTACCAGCAGTACCTTCTGGAACAGTTTTTTCTGAAGGCATGATTTGGAAGTTAGCAGCTAATGCACCAAAACCAGTCTCGAACTTAGCTGACTCAAAAGAAATCACGTTATCATCGCGATTTTCACCAGCTAATGTCTGGGTCATGTCCAAGTTGCCATTGACGTAGTCATCAAAAATGTCCACACCAGTATTTGGGTTAACACCTTGTAGAGTTTTGAAGTTAGTATCCAAACGACCAACTTTGATTGCACCAATCCCTTCATATTGCAAACCGATGAAGCGGTTACGTGCATTCAACTCAGTTGTACCACCACTTGATGGTGTATCAGTGCTAGTATTTGCTGAGCTGTGATCAATCACAACACCCCACTCAATACCGTACACTGCACTCAGGTTGTCAGTCAGCTTCTCGCTACCTTTAATACCAAAACGTGATGCATTCGAATCAACTGTTACGGCACGTGCTGTGTTCAAATCATTCTTAATGTCATCAACTGAAACGTTGATTTTGCCATATACTGTTGGACCATCAGCATGAGCTGCTGCAATAGAAGCAGCTGATACTAAAGTAGCAAGAAGTAACTTTTTCATGTATAAAACTCCACAAGGGCTTAAAAATACTTAAAAATAAATGTATTGCGTCTAAGGAAATCAGTTCTTCCCCCTCAACTGACGCAGAGTATAGGCATCAAACTGTGACAATTTGGTTACAACGAATAAAACTTAGTTACAACTTAGGGAAATGTTTTACAAATTACCCCCCTAAATCATTACTTCAACAAACAAATCCCTACGATGGTCACGTCAAAATAATTTTTCAAACTAATCATTCATTCTCATTAAACAAACAAATAATCACCTTCCGCGTCTTTATGTTCATTATTGTGGCGATCTACTGTTATTCTGTAAAATAACAAAAACTTGGTTGCTTACCAATAATTCAGATAAGTAAGCATTAACACTGCAGCAATCCATATAAGTTGGACAAAAAATGACCGCGATTAGGCGGTCACTATTCTCATTAGCTTATTGACTCTATTCGAACGCAATAAATTATTAGACAGACTATTCGTCTTTTTCAAACATCGCTGATACAAAATCCTTGGCGACAAATGGACGCAAATCATCAATTTTTTCACCAACACCGATAAAACGAATCGGCACATGGCTGCGGCTCGCAATGTTAAATAACATCCCGCCTTTCGCCGTACCATCCAACTTGGTAATCGTCAAACCTGTTAAACCCACGGCACTATCAAACTCTTGAACTTGATTGATTGCGTTCTGCCCTGTTCCTGCATCAACAACCAGCATGATTTCATGCGGTGCAGTAGCATCGATCTTCTGCATCACGCGTTTCACTTTTTTAAGCTCTTCCATAAGATTGCTTTTGGTATGTAAACGTCCTGCGGTATCCGCGATCAGCACGTCGATACCTTTTGCTCGCGCACTTTCAAATGCATCGAAGATCACCGATGCACTATCTGCACCATGACCTTGTGCTACGACAGCAATGTCATTACGATCTCCCCAAATTTGCAGTTGCTCTGTTGCAGCGGCACGGAATGTATCACCTGCGGCCAACATGACTTTCTTGCCTTCACCTTGTAAACGTTTTGCGAGTTTACCGATCGTTGTCGTTTTCCCAACACCATTGATACCCACCATCAGGATGACATAAGGACGCTTATTGGGATCAATATGTAAAGGTTTCACGCGCGGTGCCAGTAATGTAACTAGCTCTTCTTGTAAAGCCTGATATAACGCATTCGCATAAATCAGTTCACGGCGCTCAGTACGTTCAGTCAAATTTTTGACAATCGTGCGCGTTGCTTCGACACCAATGTCTGCAACGAGAAGCTGCGTTTCAATTTCTTCAAGTAACTCATCATCAATTTCCTTACCGCCAATCAGTAGATTGACCATACCATCAGTAAAACCGCGACGCGTCTTTGCAAGACCCAGCTTCATCCGACCAAAGAAACTACCTGAATCCGTACTAGAAATGGTCTCATCAACTTTTGGCTCAGACTGTGCTGGTGTAGACACGGGAGCAGCTACTGTCGGCGGCGTCACAATTGCTGGTGCAGGAGTCGGTACAGGAACTTCTGCCTTGATCGTCTCAACTGGAGTAACTGGTTTTTTTTCAGGAAAAATGAGCGGGGCATTCAGACCAGAATATTGCGACATCGGATTGGAACTTTGGTTTGACATGCTAGGTTGGCTCGCTTTTTTAATTTGGTAAAGATAAGGACGGCATTAACTCTTTATAAATAGATTCTAGCATGCCCATTCAAGGAATATAGAAATTCAATTTTGACGCTATCTAAAGGATTCGAATGGTGCATTCCTCCTAAATGGAGGTCGCTAAAAACTGATGTGGGATCAAATCTCAATACACCCTAGATTGGGGGCTTTGTTACCAGTTTACAACAGCGAAAATAACAAAGTAGAAGATGAGCTTCGCTATGCTATGAGTCTTATTTTTTATTTCTATGAATCACTATTATGCAACCCCTTATTGCACATTCTCGTTTTGCTATACGACTCACTCCACTGGTTATTTCAGCTTATTTCAGTACAAACAGTTATTTTGCTTACGCAGATACAACGCCCGTACCAAACACCGTTACGGCATCCTCTACACCCTCTAGCGCCAAGACCTATGAAGAAACATTACCCAATGGATTAAAGGTGGTTATTCGCGAAGATCATCGCACTCCCGTCGTCATGACTGAAGTCTGGTACAAAGTCGGCTCTAGTGATGAAAACGCAGATGAGACAGGACTCTCGCACGCACTTGAGCACATGATGTTTAAAGGAACAACCAAAGTTCCCAACGATGAATACTCTCGTATCAATACTCATTTCGGTGGTTCAACCAATGCATTTACCACAGCAAACTACACAGGCTACTACCAGCTTTATCCAGCAAACCGCTTAGGACTTGCGTTAGAGATGGAAGCGGATCGGATGCAAAACCTCAAACTCAAAGAGTCCGATTTTACTCCTGAAATGCAAGTCATCATGGAAGAACGCCGCATGCGCACTGATGACAATCCTCAAGCGCTAGCCTATGAACGATTCAGGTTAATGGCCTATCCAACCAGTCCATTACGCTACCCAACTATTGGTTATATGAAGAGCATCAAAAAACTCAAACTGGATGCACTCAAACGTTGGTACCAAATGTGGTACACCCCTAACAATGCTGTCTTAGTGATTGTCGGAGATGTCACGCCAGCGGATGCAATGGCTCAAGTTAAACAGTATTTTGGACAAATCCCAGAGCGCCCCTTGCCTGCGCGTCCTGATGTGGATGAGTTTATGCATACTGGCGAGCGCAACATGACCATACATGCTGCCGTGCAAGTTCCAAGCGTTTCTCTCGCATGGAACGTCCCATCACTCACCACCGCCGACAAACCAGAAGATGCCTATGCGTTAAGCCTAGCCAGTGAAGTACTCGATGGAGGACTGTCCGCACATTTGGAAACTCGCCTTGTTCGCCAAAAGCAAATTCTTGCTGGCGTTTCATCTGGCTATGATTTATTTGGACGTGGCGGAAGTTTATTTATGATCACAGCTGTTCCCGCGCAAGGTCATACGCTTGCTGAAGCACGTGCTGCGATTTTGCAAGAAGTTGAAAAGCTAAAAACAGATACGATTACACCTGAGGAAATGGCGCGCGTCAAAATCAATCAACGCTCAAACCTAACCTTCAATCAAGACAGTATCACAGGACAAGCTCAACTCATTGGCGAGCTTGAAGTTGCCAACCTCAGTTATAAGCTTGTCGATGAACTTCCTGAAAAATTAAATGCTCTTTCAGTACAAACCGTTCAAGATGCAGCAAAACGTTTCCTCACCACAGACAGCTTATCGACGATGTACTTAGAGCCTCTGACTGCAACAACATTTACAGCAACAACATCTACAAACACAACAAAACAAACAGTGAAGCCTAAGGCCAAGAAAGCTGATCAACAATCACAAGTGGAGACCCGCAAATGAAACACTTATTCCGCTTAAAATCAGCTCACTTAAAATCCACACTTTCATTGCTTGCGATCAGTATTACACCAATGGCATTGGTTCATGCAGAGCCTCATCCTAGCAATACGCCATCATCGGTAGAAATTACTGCACTCAAACAACTGGATAGTTTAAAAAATCCAGTCAGCATGAGCCAATTGCACACGCCTACCGTGCATGAATTCAAGACCAGCAGTGGCACCCGAGTATTGTTTGTAGAAGCCCTTGAATTACCTATTGTGGATATTAAACTTATATTCGATGCTGGCTCAGCACGCGATAGCGAACTCAAACAAGGTCAATACGGACTCGCCTCCCTAACCTCCCAACTCCTTGCAGAGGGAACATCGACACAAACAACTGATCAAATCTCAGCAAACTTTGAACGTCTAGGCGCACAATTCGGTGCAGCAGCTTATCGAGACATGTTCACGGTTAATTTGCGCACATTATCTGACAGTAATTTACTAAACCCCGCTGTGGATCAGTTGTTATCAATCCTCAAAGACGCACAGATTCCTCAAGCCAGTTACGACCGTATTATGCAACAAGATCGCCTTGGTCTAGCCGCGCAGAAAGACTCGCCATCAACCACAGCTAGCATTCGTTTCTGGCAAGAACTTTATGGCAAGCATCCGTACGCACAGCCCACCACTGGAACGCTCACCAGCATAGAAACGATTAAACCCGCAGATATTCGACGATTTAAAGACACTTATCTGGTTGCACACAACCTGAATATTGCCATCACAGGACAAATGAGCTTGCCTCAAGCCCAAGCATTGGCAGAACGAATCACACAAAGTTTGCCTCAGGGTGAACATGCACGAACATTACCAAAACCTGAAGCAATGACCGCTCGCACGGTTTACGTTCCATTCGACTCAACTCAAACACATGTCATGATGGGAGAGGTGAGTATTACGCGTGACAATCCAGATTTACCTGCACTGACAGTCAGCAATGAAGTCTTTGGCGGAGGAGATTTCAGCGCAATCTTAATGCAAGAATTACGTGTAAAACGAGGACTAACCTATGGTGCATATAGTAGTTTCAACCCAATGCATAGCAATGGTCCATTCATCCTCAACTATTCGACACGTAGCGATCAGGCCAATGAAAGCCTTAAAGTTACCCAGCAAGTTTTACGCGACTACATCCAAAAAGGTGTGCCTCTTGACAAACTGAATGAAGCAAAAACAGGAATTCTCAACAGCTACCCGCTCTCACTCAGCAGTAATCAAAGCATTGTCTCATTTCTTGCTTCAATGGGATTTTACGGATTACCAAATAGTTATTTAGCAGACTATCCGAAACAAATTGAGGCGGTGACTCCTGAAACAGCACACCAAGCATTTGTCCGTTACGTCAATCCTGATGCCATGTTGACTGTTGTTCTTGGTAAAGAAAAGCCAAAAGCAGCAGAACCCACTAACACTAACAACTCATCGGAGTCTGCAAATAAGCTAACACCACAATAAAATTGTGCACTGCTTTAAACGCATCAAACTCATGATGCGTTTAAAGATCACCTGATTTATTAATCAAGCACATCATCATATTGGCAAGTTGAATTTTATCAATAAAAACAAGTCTAAATTCTGATATAAAACGATGTGTAGGCTAAACTGCCGATCATGTGGATTATTTTAATTTTTTGCTTAATTGTTTTTTTAAATGATTTAAGAATCTGGTGGCAACCCCACTAGCAAAGCTCCGGCACATACCACAGTCGCTACCGTTGCTACCTTCCGGTCCTGGCGGGGTTCACGAAGTGACATTGCGAAGTAACCAGCAGGGCTACCATTGAGCGAGCAAGTATAGCGAAATCAGTATTGTTTACAAGAAAATTTTTTAACAATTTATTAAAGTTTAAGTTTTAATTCTTGATTACCATCCCAATTGATTAATTACTAAACGCAAAAGTCACCAGAACATCGTATTTCGACACAATACATTCACAGGATTGTTAGGCAATTTCATCGTTTGCATGATGATTAAATGCGCTATGGTTCATCCAGACATCTTGTGAATAACATTTCACCACACTATCTCACCCATCATTGAGTATCAATTCTCATGCTAAAGTCAGCCTTGTCCAATCTTACCTTTGAAACACCGACGACGTCCGCAGAAAACGATATATCTCAAAAAACAACAGTTCTCACGACCGATACTCGCTTAAAAGAAACTTGGTCAACTCCCGCATTCAAACCCTCTGGCGTTGCCCACCACAAATCAAACCGATTCCGCCATCCTTGGCCTATCCCTAAACGTGGAATGACTGTCGCAGAATGGCTCATCAATCGCCGCAAAGCCGAATGGCCGACTTGGGAGGAAAATACTCCAGTAGACACATTGCCCCAGACAAGACCTGATGCATCAATCAATGACTGGAAAATCTGGTTTGTGGGTCACGCAACGGTCTTAGTTCAAATCGGGCCATACAACTTTCTGACAGATCCTGTTTGGGCAATGCGTGCAAGCCCTGCTGCTTTTGCGGGTCCAAAGCGCGTTCGCCCTGCGGGTATTGCACTTGAAGATTTGCCAACAATTGACGCCATATTGCTAAGCCACAATCATTATGATCACTTAGACAAAGCTTCGCTGAGTTGGCTATATGCCCGTGACCGAATGCCTATTTATTCAGGTCTTGGAAATGGTCATTATATTGACGCTCATATGCGTGTGATTGAATTAGATTGGTGGGAATCCATTCACTTTCATAAAGATGATCGAATTAAAATTGTCTTCACTCCCGCACAACACTTTTCTGGACGCGGTATCAAAGATACTAATATGGCGCTGTGGGGCGGATTATCCATTCTCACACCCGATGATCATCTATTTTTTGCAGGTGATACAGGATACGCACACCATTTTACAGAAATTCGAGAACGACTTGGCGCACCTCGTCTTGCGCTGTTACCCATCGGGGCGTATGAACCTCGTGCTGTGATGCACGCAATGCACATGAACCCAACTGATGCAGTACAAGCTCATCAAGATTTGCAAGCCACCCAATCATTTGCCATTCACCATCGAACATTCCAATTGACCGATGAAGCCATGAATCAACCCTTATTAGACCTTGCAAAAGCCCTAAACCGAGCAAAATTACCAGCCCACTCCTTTGCAACGCCTACCGAAGGAGAAATGATTTCAGCATAATTTCCAACAACTCAACACACTGCATATTATAAAAAATAATACTTTTATAACGACATGCAACGGTAGACCACGATATGATATTCCTAAGGCTAGCACCTTACATATCAGGTGCTTTTTATTGAGATCGTTTTACTGCATGATCTTTTGAGTGCTCACCTGCTTGGATTGAACTTTAACTATGCAAAACCCAACACAGAAAACAATACAGAAAACCACACCATTCATGCAGCCATTCAGCCGCTTGCAATCATTAGCAGTGCATGGATCGCGCATCAGGTTAACAAGCATTAGTTTAGCAATCATGGCGAGCCTATCTGCTCATGCCGATATCCCTGTTGAATCACGCCCACTCTCACAACCTGCTGCGCCTGTTGTCAGTACAGACAGCAACCAAGCCTCACAACTTTGGCTACTCACTCAAAAAATTCAGAAACTCGAAGAAGATGTTCGTATCCTTCGGGGGAAAGTTGAAAGCCACGACAATGATATTGACCAACTCCAAAAAGATTCAAAAAATCGCTTTGTTGATTTTGATCAACGTCTTGGACAGGTACAAGATGATGTTAAAAAACTACAAGGCAATTCAGGGCAAATACCTGTAACGACCACTCCAACCAACACACAAACTCAGAATCCAGCAACATCAAATACCGCATCTCAAAATCCAGTTGCTGGAAATGGTGCCGCTACCACAGACGAAGCCGATAAAGTTGCATACATCGCAGCGTACGAAGCCTATAAAACAGGCGGTGCAGCTCAAGCCATTGCACCAATGAAGAAATTTATTAACGATTATCCGCAAAGCCAGTTTGTCCCTAACGCTTACTATTGGTTAGGTGAATTCAATCTCGCTGTAAATCCACCAAACTTTGCTGCGGCAACAACAAACTTCAAAATAGTCACAAGCAAATATCCAAAATCGGCAAAAGCAGCTGCGGCAACATACCGCTTAGCAACCCTTGCTGACGTCGATCAGCATCAGACCACGGCTATTGCGCTCATGAAAACTTTGGTGAAAAACTATCCAGGGACACAAGAAGCTGGTTTTGCTACAGACTACCTTAAATCTCATGCAACACCAGCAATAGACAAAAAGCCAGAATCAGACAAATCTGAAAAAACAGATATCAAAAAGACTGAAAGTAAAAAAACTGAAAAAGTAGATAAGACACAATCTCACAAAGTGGAAGCAACAGAAAAACACAAGAAACCTGTTAAAAAAATGAAAGACTCTGATAACAGTGATGATAATACTTAAACCAGATTATCCATCGCTATTTTAGGTCTCATATAAGAGCAATGAATATGTCAGCACATACCATTCTGAATACCAGAAAAATGCAGTCTCGCCCAAATAAAGCGTCTATCGCCACATTGGCATTAATGACATTACTATTTAGCGCCCCTTCGTTTGCAGAAACGGCCGAACATCGGATTATTTCTCTACAAGCCGAAACAAGTCGAGAAGTACAAAATGATCAAATGCAAGCTACGCTTTATACAGAACTGAACGACGCCAATCCGACAGTGTTAGCAAAACAAACTGCACAGATTATGAACCACGCAATGGATCTTGCTAAAGCCTATCCAACTGTCCATGTAAATAATGGCTCTCAAAATACTTATCCCATCTATGGTGATAAAAACAAACTGACGGGTTGGCGTAGTCGTGCAGAAATTCAATTAAAAACTTCTGATTTCAAAGCTGGTAGTGAATTAATCGCTCAACTACAAACCAGTATGCAACTGAGTGGTGTGAGTTTCTCCGTATCAAATGAACAACGTACTAAAGTTGAAAATGAACTGATGACGGAAATTACAGGCATATTTAGAGCGCGTGCGACTCAGTTACAACAAGCTTGGGGCGCAAGTAAATACGAACTCGTCAACATGAACATCAATAGCAGCAGTGATATGCCTCGTCCCTACCCGATGATGCTACGTGCAGCCAAATTTGATGCAGTCAGTGCAGCGCCAGCACCACAAACGATCGAAAGTGGTAACAGCCGTGTAGTCGTCAATGCTAATGGAAGTATCCAACTGCAATAAATCATAACCCGACTAAATAACAAAAAAGCCCGACTCGTATGAATCTGGCTTTTTTTTATATCTTCGCTGATCTTAACGCGTGATTCCTCGATCGGAACGCTGTAAAGAATCAATCAATAATTGCACTTCAGGATGCGCAGGCAAAATGTCATCGATTAACGCCACGATCGCCTGTTCTTTCGTCAAACCCTGACGATACACAATCTTAAACGCATGTTTCAGCGCAGTAATGGTTTCAGAAGACCATCCACGACGGCGCATTCCCTCAAAGTTCATACCATGCGCTTTAGAAGGATTACCCGATGCCATCACATACGCAGGAACATCCTTCACGATCAAACTTGCACCACCAACCATTGAGTATGAATCTAAACGACAGAATTGATGAATACCAGAGTTACCACCCACAATCACAGAGTCACCAATTTTGACATGACCCGCAATACCCACATTATTGGCAAATACACAACCACTGCCAATTACACAATCATGTGCAACATGAGTATTAACCATAAACAAGTTGTTATTACCAACTTTCGTCAGCCCTTCATCTTGAATCGTCCCACGATGAAACGTACAAGACTCTCGAATGACATTATCATCACCAATTTCTAGCCAAGTTTCTTCGCCGCGATATTTCAGATCCTGACAATCTTCACCAATGGTCGCAAATTGAAAAATACGATTTCGTGCACCAATTCGAGTCCAACGGCTGATCACAACATGAGGACCAATATGATTATCTGCACCAATCGTTACTTCAGGACCAACAATCGAATAAGGGCCAATTGTGACAGAGGGATCAATTTTGGCACTAGGATCAATGATTGCTGTTGGATGAATTAAAGGATGGCTCTTTGCATCGATGACCTGAGTTCGTGGAGACACATCTGGAGTATGATCTGATGCAAAACTCATTTCGCATCCTCCGTTTTCTGCTCAATGACCATGATCTCAGCACTTGCCGCCAATTCATCACCAACCCGAGCCTGACAAGCAAATTTATAGATTTTTTGTTTTGCTGTAATAATTTCTGCCGTGATTGTCAATGTATCACCAGGCACAACTCGACGTTTGAAACGTAATTTATCAACCCCTGCAAATAAGTAGATATAGCCATCTGCAGGACGTTTTTGTTCAGTAATAAATCCCAAAATCCCAGAAACTTGCGCCATAGCCTCGAGCATTAAAACTCCAGGCATAATAGGCATTTCAGGAAAGTGACCTTGAAAAAACTCTTCATTTACGGTCACATTTTTAATTGCAGTAATTGATTTTCCAGGCTCAGCAGCAATCACTCTGTCGACCATAAGAAACGGATAACGCTGTGGTAGAAACTCTCGAATAGTTTCAATGTACATCGGTATTGCAACTGGAAAAGATATGCTCATAAAAAACAGACTTCTGTATTGTTTATAGATCGGATGCTTCAACGACTATGCGTGCGCACCACATCAGACAAAATAGACTTAATAAAATACGTTCAAATACAAACAAAACAGCATCAAATGATGCCGAACTTTAAATAAACGCTATAAACCTATGATTCGTATAATACATAGATTTCACCTATACAGTCAGTGACCAAACAGATTACGACTGGTTACTAAGTTGCGATTCTAAACGTTTCAGTGCAACTTGCAACTCTTTGATTTGTGCAGCCATCTCACCAAGATGTTTCACACGTACAGCATTCTTACGCCATGCAGATGTTTTCTCAAATGCTGAGCCTGATGAATAACTGCCAGACTCTTTAATCATTCCAGTAATCATGCTCATCCCAGTGATATGCACACGATCCGTGATTTCAAGATGACCCGCAATTCCAACTAAACCACCAATGATACAATGAGATCCAATTTTAGTACTACCTGCAATACCAGTTCCTGCGGCAATAGCCGTATGTGCACCAATATTGACGTTATGACCAATCTGAACAAGGTTATCAATAATGACACCATCACCAATCATTGTATCGTCAAGCGCACCACGATCAATCGTTGTATTCGCGCCAATTCGTACGCGATCACCAATGACCACACGTCCTAATTGTACAATTCGATGCCATTTACCTTCAGCTGGTGCAAAACCAAAGCCTTCAGCACCAATCACAGCACCAGCATGAATTCGAACATGGCTTCCCAATTGGCACTCATGATGAATCGTGACACCATGTCCAAACCAGCATGACGCACCCACCACTGTACCACGCCCAATATGGACTGAGGAAACAAGTACCGTGTCATCACCAATCTGGACATCATCTTCGATCACAACAAATGCACCAATTGATACATTGCGACCAATCGTAGCCGTTGGGGAAATTACAGCTGTAGGATGGATTATTTTTTCTGTTACAACAAATGGATCAAACAAATGCGTTAATTGGGCAAATGCCAAATATGGATTAGGGACGATAATCGCTGAGCGCGCAAATGCATCTCGATCAGCGCTAGTCACCAAAACAGCACCTGCACTCGTAGTCTGTAATTGCCCACGGTATTGGCTGTTTGCTAGAAAACCTAAATTGGAAGCGCCTGCATTCGTCAATGAAGACAATCCTGTGATCAGCAAATCTGGATCACCAGAAACAGATGCAACTACCGCTAAAGAATCATCGCCCCGACCAACAGTTTGCTGATTGAGATACTCGGCAATGTCCTTTAGCGTAAAACTTTTCATTTATCTAGCAGCTTTTATTTAGTCGCATTCAAACGATCAGTGATTTTCTTGGTCAGATCAGCTGCTGGTGATGCCCAGATCACATATTTTTTCTCAATGATCACATCGTAATTTCCTTCTTTACGCAGATCTTCAATGATGGTTTCAAGTTTAGGCATCACTGTTTTCAACATTGCTGTCTGAGCTTCTTCAATACGCTTCTGCACGCCCTCTGCAGTACCATTGTAATCATTTAATTTAGTCTGAGCCTGAGCTTGTAATGCTTTCTTATCTGCATCACTCATCACAGAACCATCTTTTTGGAATTTTTCTTGAATTGCAGTGATTTCTTTACGTAATGCTTCTAAATGATCACGTTGTGGTTTTAGGCTTGTATTCAAACCTTCGATTGTTTGATGCGCGAGATTAGATGCCAACACCGCAGCTTGAGAATCTGCAACCGCAACATTATTTGCAAATGCAGCAGGAGATAACACAACCGCTGCAACTAAAGCTAAACCTGTGATTAAAGAACGCATTATGTATCTCCTTGTAAAATGCATACAAAACAAATAAAAAACAAAAGATTAAAAAACGCGACCAATAGCAAACTGGAAACGCTCGATCTGATCACCAGGTTTGGAATTAATCGGTTGCGCGTAACTCAAAGCAATTGGTCCGATCAAAGTAATCCACGTAATACCAAAGCCAGCACTATATCTAAAGTTATCAACACCAAACTTATAATTACTTGCTGACGTACTTGTCACGCCAGATGTATCAAAGACTTGCCCACCTTCAAAGAACAAGACTGGACGAATCTGCCTTGCCCAATCTCCGGCATACGGAATCGGCAAGACTAATTCAAGGCCACCCGTAATCATCGCATTACCACCCACCGACTCTGGATCAGGATCCGGACAAGTCGATGTTCCACCATTACAATAACCAATTCCGTTACTTAAAGGCCCAAGTGTATAGTCTCGATAACCTCGAACAGAACCATAACCGCCAGCAAAATAATTCTTCCAGAATGGCAAATCATGTCCGATACCCATCTTCGCATAGGCACGCAATAAGAAACCATCAAGATAATGCGTTGGAAGAGACATAAATGTCTGTCCAGTATATGTAACACGCTGATATTGAACATCACTACCTGGAACGGTCGTATCCAATGAAATTTGATGTGATGTTCCACTCGTCGCAAGAACAGGGCGATTAAGTGTATTATAAGCCCATGAAAGACTTAAATTATATGTTAAGAAACTTTTATTATAAATTGGGGCCGCAGGATCACCAGACTGATTCGTTGCGCCATTCGACGTTAAATAATCTTGAGCCACTTTCGACACAAATTCTGTGGTTCGAATATTACTATCATCAATATTTAAAGTCGCACTGACACTTTTGGTTTCATCAACAGGATAACCAAACGTCATTGAAGCACCTTTTGAATCAGTGTAATAACGCTGAACACTCAAAGATGAATCAAGTTTAGTATTTCGAATATAGAGATTAAAGCCACGGCTCACACCATCAGGCGTAAAATATGGATCAAGTACGTTCAAATTATAATTATCTAAAGTCTGAGAACGCGTAATATCTAGACCAACTTGATTACCCGTACCAAAAAAGTTTGTTTGATTAATCCCGAATTGGAAGGTAATCCCACCATATTGAGAGTACCCCACAGAAATACTACTACTTCCTGATGGCTGTTCTTCAACAGAGACATTGACATCAATCTGATCACTTGTATTTGGAACACGCACAGTATCAATCGTTACAGTCTTAAAGAATCCCGTACGTTCTAAGCGAGTCTTCGACAAGTCAATCTTGTCATTTGATGCGAGCGAACCTTCAAGCTGACGCATTTCACGACGAAGGACATTATCCGCTGTCTTTTCATTACCTTTAAAATTAATCCGGCGAACATAAACTTGTTTACCCGGATTAACCGCATAGTTCATGGTAACTGTTTTTGTAGTTTCATCAATTTCTGGAATTGCACTAATATCAGCAAAGTAATATCCGCTATTTCCATATTTTTTACCCAATAATACTTTAGTTGCAACGACTTGCTCCTGTGAGAAAGTTGTACCAGACTTGTAAACAATCAATTGCTTTAAGTCTTCTGGCTTAAACAACGTTTCTCCCACAAACTTGGTTTCACCAAATTTATATTGAGCACCTTCGGTCACACTGACTTCAATAAATATCGTCTTTTTATCTTCACTAATATTCAGTTGCGCACTGTTCAATGCGTAATGGATATAGCCTTTATTTAGATATAACGCTTTTAAATTTTCTAAACTCGTATTCATTTTTTCACGAGCATAACGATCATCACGCGTCAAGATTGATGACCAACTACTTGATTTAATATCAAATGCACGTTTAATTTCATCATCGGAAAACACATGATTACCGATGACTTGGATGTTAAAAACCTTCGCTGCATCACCTTCATAAATTTTGAAAGTCACGTCTGCACGATTGTTTGGCTTGGCTGTAGTTTCAATGGTCACTTGCGCATTGTAGCGACCTTGTTGAATATACTGTTGTTCAAGCTCATTCTTGACCACTTGCAACGAAGAGCGCTTTAGCACTTCTCCTTCGCTAATCCCACCACTTTTAAGACCTTTTAACAGTGAGTCAGAGGGAATGAGTTTATTGCCTTTTAAAGTAATCGATGCAATAACTGGACGCTCAATCACCTTAAAGACGAGTACGTCTTGATCACGTGACGCTTGAACATCATCAAAATTTCCGCTGGCGTATAACACACGAATTGCATCTGCGGTTTTTTGGTCAGTAATTGTGTCGCCACTTGCAATGGGTAACAACGAAGCAATACTTGCTTGAGACAGCCGAACCAAACCATCAATCCGAATATCTTTTGCAACAAAACTATTAGGTGCTGTTTCAGCATAAGCAATCATGGGAATTGCTGCGGCCATCATAGAGGTCGCTATTGCTAAGGGCAGTAGTGCTAAAGGATGCTTCATGCCAACATTATCCGCTTCAAACTAAAAATTTTAAGAAAATCTAACACGTGCCAAGAAACAAACTAAAATAACCGTGTTAAATCATTAAATATTGCAACAATCATCAACATGCCCAGCATAGCGAGACCGATGCGCAAACCAATTTGTTGAAAGCGCTCTGGAACAGGACGTCCAATGATCGCTTCAATTGTAAAATACACAAATTGCCCACCATCCAAGATAGGAATCGGCAATAAATTCAAAATCCCCAAGCTCACGCTCATTACAGCCATAAAGCCAACAAAAGCCTGCCAGCCCATATGTGCAGTATGTCCTGCAACTTTGGCAATCGTGATCGGCCCAGAAATATTATTCAATCCAATCAAACCACTCAACATTTTCCAGAATGATGTAATGGTCAATGCCGATAAGTTCCAAGTCTTTTGAACAGCAAGACTCAGTGCTGTCAACGGATCATGCTGAATAATCTGCTTATATTCCGCAGGAATCTGGTAAGTTTGGTTCTTATCAACTTGAGGAAGAATTCCCAACAAACCCATCTTGACCCCGAAATCATCACGCTTTGCTGCTGGTGTTAATTTTAGAACCTGCTCAACACCCTTACGCTCAATCACAACAGATAAAGTTTGCTCGGGATGCTCATGAATAAATCGAGTCAATGACAACCAATCCGTCACAGGCGAACCATTAATGCTCACGAAACGGTCACCGACCTGAAGACCTTGCTTCGCACCAGCACCATCTGATTGGACTTCGCCAACTACCGCTTCAATTTTTGGCTGATAAGGATAAAAACCTAATTGACCTAAAGGATCCGCACCACTCGTTCTTAGAAAATTCTTGATAGGAAGCTGATAGGTCGCGTCATGACCTAGATGATTGACTGTCAAAGCAATATGACCTGTCTCGCCCATACGCTCAATCAACGCGTAATTCAATTTTTCCCAATCAAGTGCAGATTGGCCATCTACTGCAGTAATTAAATCCCCAACTTGCACACCCGCAATCGCAGCAGGGGAATTAGGTTCTACCTGCCAAATTCGAGTATTAATTTGCTCACTTTGAGGTAAATATAGAATCCAGAATAAAAAAATTGCAAACAATATATTTATTAATGGTCCTGCCGCAACGACTGCCATACGCACTAAAGGTGGTTGACGATTAAAAGCGCGAGGAATATCTTCTTCTGGAACCTCACCCTCCCGCTCATCTGCCATACGAACAAAACCACCTAATGGAATTGCAGCAAACTGATAGAGTACGCCATCTTTTCCACGGCGTTTTAATAATGCAGGACCAAAACCAATCGAAAAAGTTAGAACTTTAATACCAAATCGCCGCGCTACCCAAAAATGACCGAACTCATGGATTGCCACTAAAGGCCCCAAAAGGAGTAAGGCTGCAAGGACGATTTGAAAAAAACTCATGAATTCGCTGATTTACCTAATAAAAAGTCTATAACGTTCAACCCTTTCTACAACAGACTCTGAGCAATCCGTCTTGCAGTGGTATCGTAGTGCAGGATTGTGGCAAGGTCTCGTGCTGGGGTCATCGGTAGTTGTGTAATAACAGACTCGATTATGCGAGGAATCTCACAAAATTTGATCTTTTTGGTTAAAAATGCAGCAACAGCAACTTCATTCGCTGCATTGAGTACGGCTGGGGTTGTTCCTCCAGATTGCATCGCCTCTCGCGCTAAACGTATGCAGGGAAAACGAAGCTCATCGGGCTTTTCAAAATTTAGAGTTGCGACTTGAAATAAATCTAAAGGAGCAACACCAGCATCAATACGTTTAGGCCATGCTAATGCGTGTGCGATTGGCGTACACATATCAGGATTTCCCATTTGCGCCAATGTCGAACCATCGACATATTGCACCAGAGAATGAATAATACTTTGAGGATGCACAACCACTGTCACTCGTTCAGGCGGTAACTCAAATAAATGACACGCCTCAATTAACTCCAAGCCTTTATTCATCAATGTTGCGGAATCTACAGAAATTTTCTGACCCATCACCCAATTTGGATGCTTACAGGCTTGTTCTGGTGTAACTTGTTCAAGCTGCTGTAAATCAAATTGACGAAATGGCCCGCCCGATGCAGTCAGTAAAATCTGTGAAACACCCGCACGGGATGACTGATTTTGAAATCGTTCAGTCGTCTGAAAATAATCTGAAGGAAGGCACTGGAAAATTGCATTATGCTCTGAATCAACAGGTAGTAGCATCGCACCCGAACTACGCACACAATCCATAAATAGATTACCTGCCATGACGAGCGCTTCTTTGTTCGCAAGCAAAACGCGTTTACCCGCCTGCACCGCCGCAAGCGTAGGCTCGAGGCCTGCTGCACCAACAATTGCAGCCATGACAACATCGACATCAGGATGTGATGCAATCTGCTTTAAGCCGAGTTCCCCTTCAAGGATTGTCGGTATTTGTACATCTGGGAATCTGAGTCTGAAATCTTTCGTAAACGCTTCGCCTTTATCCGCAGGCAAAGAAACATAAGTCGGACGATATTTTGCACACAACCCAGCGAGCTGATCTAAACGGCTATGACCGCTCAATGCAAAAACATGATATTGATCTGGGTGTAAAGCAAGCACTTTAAGCGTACTTTCTCCGATTGAACCCGTTGCACCTAAAATACAAACGTTTTGCTTGGGCGACAGTGCTGCACCTAAAATTTTCTCGCGGATTTGCACAACTAGAATCCTCCAGCCAACCGTTCAGCTAACCAGAATCCCAATGCAAAAACGGGTGCAGCAGCAAGCAAAGAGTCTATCCGATCCAACACACCACCATGACCTGGGAGCAAACTACCAGAATCTTTAATGTTCGCTTTACGCTTCAACAGTGATTCAAATAAATCACCCAACACAGATGCCAATACCACAACCATAGACAATAGAATAAAACCAACTAAAGTAGTACCAGCCAAATGTCGATAATATGCCACCCCAACAATCACAGAGGTTGTCAGCGCAAGCCCACCCACCAAACCTTCGATGGTTTTATTCGGACTCACATCAGGAATCAGTTTGTGCTTACCAAAAGCTTTTCCTGAGAAATACGCACCACTGTCTGCCACCCATACCAAAGCAAACAAATACATCAACCACCACGGAGAATTTGCCCATAAACTATAAATGGCTAATGTGGATGAAATAAGAAGCAATACTCCAATCACAGGCAACCAGCGTTCAGATGTAATTCCAGCCAGTGGATAACGACGCACTGTGACAAATGCTGATAACCAGAAGACTGCCGTCACACCCCATATACTGGGCCAAAGCACAGAACAATAACGACTCAGACAATAAGCACCTACCGCGAGCAATAGATTAATCACAACAAATAAATTTGGATACTGATAAGGCTGCCCAGCACTTTTACCAAATTTCGTCCATTCTGATGCACCAACCGATAGCACAACCAACATGAGCAGAATCATAGGAATAGGGCTTTTTGTTGCAAACATACATAGTAATACGACTGCAATTAAAATAAGCCCAGTCCGAATTCGCTCAAGCATTGTGATGTTCCTAATATGAATTATTATTGGGATGTTTGATCAGATTTCTGATTCGATTTATAGTCAGAAACCTGCTCACTGGTGCGTCCAAAGCGACGCTCACGAAATGAAAACTGACCTAATGCGCGATCAAACTCAGCTTCATCAAATGCAGGCCATAACGTATCAGTAAAGTAGAGTTCAGCATATGCAGACTGCCACAGTACAAAATTTGACAAGCGATACTCACCGCCTGTGCGAATTAATAAATCCACAGGAGGCAAATCACCAATTTCGACACACTGCTGCATGCTAACTTCATCAATATCATCAACTGACATTGTTCCAGCCTGAACAGCCTGCGCTAATCGTTTTGCAGCTTGCGCCATATCCCACAAACCACCATAACTGACTGCAATCACCATCGTCATTTTGGCATTGGGAGCAGTTTTATGTTCAGCAACTCGCATCAACTCTTGCAAACGATCAGATAGTTTCGAACGATCGCCAATAAAGCGCATCGAAATATTCTGCTTGATCATACGTGGAACTTGCTCTTGCACCACTTGTTCAAACAATTCCATCAGCAACTCAACTTCATCAGGCGGACGACGCCAATTTTCACTCGAAAATGCAAATACTGTCAGGACTTCAATACCTATATTGCGAGCGTGTTGAGCAATTAAATCGAATTGATCCTTACCCGCCACATGACCACCACCATTCGCCAAATGATGCTGGCGACCATAGCGATTATTACCATCCATAATGATGGCAACATGGCGTGGCAAGTTCGGGTTATACCCTTTCGGACGATCCGTTAAGTCAGGCGCAGACAAGGGAATTAAACCTGTAACAATTCGGCTTCTTTTGCCGCTAACTGCTTCTCGACTTCAGCAATATATTTGTCAGTCAGTTTCTGGACTTCATCAGTGGTACGGCGCTCATCATCTTCAGTAATTTCTTTTTCTTTCAACAAATCTTTAACATCACCCAAGATATCGCGACGAATATTACGAATCGCAACACGCGCATTTTCAGCTTCACCGCGCGCAAGTTTTTGCATGTTTTTGCGTGTTTCTTCAGTTAACGCGGGTAGCGGAACACGAATTACATCACCAGAAATTGGATTCAAGCCCAAATCGCTCTCGCGAATCGCTTTATCAATTGCACTCACCATACTGCGTTCAAAAGGCTGAACGACCAAAGTACGAGAATCATCAACACCAACGTTTGCCACTTGGTTCAGCGGCACGTCAGAACCGTAATAAGGCACCATCACATCCTTAAGCATTGCAGGATGCGCACGACCAGTACGGACACGAGAAAAACCAGATTCGAGCGAATCAAGGCTCTTCTTCATCCGAATTTCACCGTCTTTTTTCAAATCATTTAACATATTCATTTCCTTCATTTGGAATACGTAGTTTTAATGTGCTTATGACGCTTAATCAGCGTTGACCGCAAAGCAGCACATCAAATTAAAACGCATCACGACTATTCAAAATACAATTCAGTTAACAATAGTAAATTATTGAGTTTTACCGACCCGTGTTCCTTCATTACCACCCATGACCACATTAAGCAAAGCACCCGCTTTATTCATGTTAAATACTTGAAGCGGTACATCATGGTCACGACACAAACAGATCGCAGTTAAATCCATCACTTCCAACTTTTCATCTAATACCTGATCAAAGGTTAGACGTTCATAACGCACCGCATCCTCAAATTTATTAGGGTCTTTATTGTAGACGCCATCGACTTTAGTTGCTTTGAGAATCAGATTTGCCTCAATCTCGATACCACGCAAGCAGGCTGCGGTATCTGTCGTAAAGAAAGGATTCCCTGTACCACCAACAAAAATACAGACATCACCTGCTTTCAAAAAGCGAATTGCATTACGACTTGAATACTGCTCGACCACACCATTGATGGCTGTTGCCGACATTAAACGCGTTTTGATATTACGGCGCTCAAGCGCATCGCGCATTGCCAAGCCATTCATCACGGTTGCCAACATACCCATTTGGTCGCCAGTCACACGACCGACCAAACCTTCTTTTTGCAATTGACTGCCGCGATAGAGATTACCACCACCAACCACAATACCCACTTGTACGCCTAATCCAACCAAGTGTGCAATAGCCAAACTCATCTGATCAAGGATATTGGCATCAATCCCCATATCTTTATTGCCCGCCAATGCCTCACCTGACAGTTTCAACAAAATTCGCGAAAAGCGTGGGCTTTTTTCTGTCATGACGGGCACTCCGAATAAAATAAAACTGAGATAGATTTAGGCACAGCAAAACGCAATCTCCGTGGCATCTTAATGCCAGATCGCGTCGACGTAAAATCACTTTGATTTACGGTGAGGCATGGTAACAAATGGCAGCGATGAACGTAAGCATCGACGTGCATGATTTTCGGTGTATTTATGAGAATTCTTGTTATGCTGACCAACGAAACTATTGAGCTTCGCCATCAAAAAAACAAAACCCCGCACTAAGCGGGGTTTTTTCTTACAGCAAGATGCTTAACGCATTAGCCTGCAGCAGCAGCCGATGCAGCAGCAGTCGCAGCAGCAACTTCAGCAGCGAAGTCGTCTACTTTCTTCTCGATGCCTTCACCAACTTCTAAACGAACGATAGTGTTAACAGTTTGACCAGCAGCTTTTAGTACGTCGCCAACTTTCTTCTCGTTGTCGATTACGTACATTTGACGAGTCAAAGTCACTTCATTTAGATATTTGTCCAAGCTACCAGTAATCATTTTTTCAACGATGTTTTCTGGTTTGCCTGATTCACGCGCTTTAGCTGCGAAAATTTCTTTTTCGCGTGCAAGTACGTCAGCTGGTACGTCTTCTGCATTGATTGCCAATGGGTTGAACGCAGCAACGTGCATTGCAACGCCTTTACCAGTTTCAGCATCACCACCTGTATATGCAACAACAACACCGATTTTCAGACCGTGACGGTAAGAAGCAAGGTTTGCACCCTCAACCAAAACCGCACGACGGATCTGGATGTTTTCACCGATTTTTTGAACCAATGCTACACGAGCTTCTTCAACAGTTTGACCATCACCGTATGGCAATGCAGCAATTGCAGCAACGTCAGCCGTGTTGTTTGCCAATGCAACTTCAGCAACTTTATTTGCAAACGCAGTGAAGTTGTCATCTTTTGCAACGAAGTCAGTTTGACTGTTTACTTCAACCAACAGCGCACGGCCATCAGCTTGAGCAATAATGATCGCGCCGTCAGCAGCAATGTTACCTGCTTTTTTAGCTGCTTTTGCTTGACCTGATTTACGCATGTTGTCGATCGCAACTTCGATATCACCACCCGCTTCAGCAAGTGCTTTTTTGCAATCCATCATGCCAAGACCAGTACGGTCACGCAGTTCTTTAACCATGCTTGCAGTAATTTCTGCCATTTTCATTTCCTCAATAATTAGTTTTAGGAACTCTTTTTCTATAAAAGTTCTTTGAAACTCGTTTTAAATTCGTAAGCTGTTTAAAACAGCACTTCAAAATCCATCAACACGTTTCAGCGACATTGTTCAAAACTAAACAGCCCAATCAGTTGATTGGGCTGTAGACCTGTCAGATTCAGGATTACTGATTCATCATAACTGAGAACTTAGACAGAATCGTGACAGCTTAAAACAATGAAGCAAATTGCAACCGATTACTCAGCCGCTGGTGTTTCAGCAGCTTCAGCAGCAACTTCTTGACCACGTGCAGCAGCACTGCCTTGAGTCGCAGCAAATTCTTTACCAGCAATGATCGCATCAGCCATTGAGCTTGCATACAAAGTAACCGCGCGGATCGCGTCATCGTTACCTGGGATGATGTAGTCAACGCCATCTGGATTTGAGTTGGTATCAACGATACCGATCACCGGAATACCGAGGTTCAACGCTTCTTTGATTGCAATCGCTTCATGATCAACGTCGATCACGAACAATGCATCAGGCAAGCCGCCCATATCTTTAATACCGCCCAAAGATTTTTCCAGTTTTTCCATTTCACGAGTACGTTCCAACGCTTCACGCTTAGTCAGCTTAGCGAAAGTACCGTCTTGTGATTGGATTTCGAGGTCTTTAAGGCGTTTGATTGACTGGCGGAGAGTTTTCCAGTTAGTCAACATACCACCCAACCAGCGGTGATCAACAAACGGCATACCAGCACGGATTGCTTGTTCACGGATGATTGCGCTTGCAGCACGCTTAGTACCAACGAACAATACTTTGTTCTTACGGCTAGCGATTTGGTTTGCGTAGTTCAGAGCATCGTTCAATGCTGGAACAGTGTGTTCCAAGTTGATGATGTGAATTTTGTTACGTGCGCCGAAAATGAACGGCTTCATTTTTGGGTTCCAGAAACGTGTCTGGTGACCAAAGTGTGCGCCTGCTGTCAGCAGATCACGCATTCCTACGTTATAAGATGCCATCTTTAATTTACCTATGCACAACGTGCATTTTTCAGTTTGGGTTAGGCCTCCATACACCCGATTCATCCACTGGTCTGCAATTTTTAATGCCGTTTTGAGCTTAAATTTCGCCAAAAACACATTTTTACAAGCCCAGCACCCAGACGAATTGTCGATGTATGTGCGGATTTAATTTACAACTTAGCCCACAACACTCACAAACCAATGATTTTATTTACTTTAAAATGAATATTTCATCACAAAAATAAACTTACCAATCGACGCATGAAATTGATTGCTAAATTGGGGGCGTATTTATATCATGTTTTAATCTATTTTCCAATTAGATTGGCACGATTATGAACAGTTTTATTCAACCTCATTCACTGATCAAATCAGCCGAAGATATTGAAAAAATGCGCGTGGCTGGCAAGCTCGCTGCTGAAGTCCTCGGTATGATTGCGCCCTATGTCAAAGCTGGCGTAACAACGGGCGAATTGGATCGCATTTGCCATGACTATATTGTCAATGTGCAAGGTGCAATTCCTGCACCACTCAACTATCGCGGTTTCCCAAAAAGTATTTGTACTTCCGTCAATCATGTCGTTTGTCACGGTATTCCTAGCGACGACAAAGTGTTGAAAAACGGCGATATTATTAACATCGATGTGACTGTCATTAAAGATGGTTTTCACGGTGATACCAGCGAAATGTTTTTCATTGGCGAACCTTCGATTTTGGCAAAGCGTTTAAGCGCTGTTGCACAAGAAGCGATGTATCGTGGCATGCAAACCGTTAAACACGGCTCTTATGTTGGTGATATTGGCGCGGCAATTCAAAGCTATGTAGAAAGCCAGCGTTTTAGCGTAGTGCGTGAATATTGCGGTCATGGTTTGGGACGTGTGTTCCACGAAGACCCACAAATTCTGCATTATGGTAAGAAAAACACTGGCATGAAACTGGAAGCTGGGATGACCTTTACCATTGAACCAATGGTCAATGCAGGTGTTTGGCAGACCACGCTTTTGAATGACGGTTGGACAGTGATTACCAAGGATCGCAAATTGTCTGCGCAATATGAACATACGCTGCTTGTCACAGAGACTGGCATTGAAATTCTGACTGCGCGTCCAAATGAGGATTTGTCACGATTTAACATTTGATTTGGCGAATTAGGGCGGGTTTGGAACCCGCCCCTACAAGGAAATTGACTGTAGGGGCAGGTTCTAAACCTACCCTATTCACATCACCCCAAAATTCTCAGAAAAGACCCTATAAACAGGGTCTTTTTTACGTTGATGACCCTGTAGTTCCTGTTATGATTGAGCTTTATATTACCCCTCGCCCATCGTCTTGAGAGATTTCGTCTTATGTCTGCTCTCCTCGCCCCACAAGATTCCTCATCTACGGAACTCCCTACGCTTGCTGAAGTTCTTGCACAAAACTCGAATGTACGAGGATTAATCGAATGGCGCAAAAAACTTGAGCAGCAGCTGGATGCACGATTAGAAGCTGGAGAATCTATTCGTAAGATTGTGCACGCGCGAACACATGCGATTGACGATGCATTACTTCATTTATGGCAGCTTCAAGGATTATCCAATGAAGGGATCGCGTTGATCGCAGTTGGCGGTTATGGGCGCGGTGAGTTACTGCCAAAATCCGATGTCGATGTGATGATTCTCAGTCATCAGCAATTAACACCAGAACAAGAAGAACAAGTGTCTCAATTTGTCTCAAATTTGTGGGATGCAGGGCTTGAGCCGGGCGTTAGTGTGCGTACCGTTGCCGAGTGTATTGAAGCTGCGCAAGATATGACGGTTGCCACCAGTCTCGTTGAGTCACGCTTGATTTATGGCGATAAATCATTGAGTTTATTGCCTCGTCGCATTGTTTCTGAGACATGGACGGACTTTGATTTTTATACACAAAAAATGGCTGAACAAAACGCTCGCCATGCACAACATCATAATACCGAATACAACCTTGAACCTGATATTAAAAATGCTCCCGGTGGTCTACGCGACATCAATCAAGTCGGCTGGATTGCCAAACGCTATTATCGTGTTGTGCGTCTATATGACTTAGTTCATTTAGGTTTTATCAGCGAGTTTGAATACAACGAACTTGAAGCTTGCGAAGATATTTTATGGTTGATTCGCCATCACTTACACCGCATTACTGGACGTAATGAAAATCGCCTTTTGTTCGATTATCAGCGTACCGTTGCAGAGCGCATGCATTACACCGCAGATGCAAATGATCATCACAACGCCATTATTGAACGCTTCATGCGTGATTATTATCGAGCAGCGATGCGTGTTTCGACGTTCAATGAAATGCTACTCGCCTATTTCTTTGAAACAGCCATTGAGCCAAAGCTCCCTGAATTATCACCACCGCATGTGACACCACTCAATGAACGTTTTGAGCTGGTCAATCAGAAAATCTCTGTGCGTCATCATCGCGTATTTTCAGAAACGCCAAGTGCCATTCTTGAATTATTTTTCTTCATGGCATCTCGTGAAGATGTAACTGGCATCCGTGCGCGAACTTTGCGTTTACTCATGCTTGCCGCAAATGGCATCGACGAAAACTTCCGCCAGAATCCAACCCATAAAGCACTTTTTATGGCGATTATTCGTGGTCGCCATCACTTGTATGAAACATTCCAAGCGATGAAACGTTATGGCGTTTTAGGTCGGTATTTGCCTGCGTTTGGTCAGATTATTGGTCTGATGCAATACGACTTATTCCACATTTACACGGTCGATATGCATACGCTGATTTTGTTGCGTAATCTGCAACGTTTCGGTAGTCCCGAGTTTGAAGAAACCTTCCCTGTTGTCAGTTTTATTTACAACCGTTTAGATCGTAAAGACATTATTTATTTAGCTGCACTGTTCCATGACATCGCCAAAGGTCGTGGTGGTGATCACAGTGAACTCGGCGCAGAAGATGCCAACGTCTTTTGTTTAGCTCATGGTCTGACACAACGTGAAGCAAATATCGTCAGTTGGCTCACGCGTAACCATCTGTTGATGTCACTCACTGCACAAAAGAAAGATATTTCAGATCCAGATATCGTGCTTGATTTCGCACAAAAAGTCGGCGACATGGTGCATTTGAATTATCTGTATGTTCTAACCGTTGCAGATATTAACGCGACCAATCCAACGCTTTGGAACACATGGCGCGCATCGCTCTTGCGTCAATTGTACAATCATACTCGCCGTGTTTTGCGCTCAGGTTTGGACAACCCGATTGATCGTCAATCTTGGATTGATGACACCAAACAACAAGCTTCAGACTTGCTTGCAGGTGCTTTTTATCAAGATGCCGTTGAGAATATCTGGCGCGAACTTGGTGATGAATATTTCTTACGTGAACGCCCATCTGAGGTCGCTTGGCATACGCGTGAAATCCTTTTACATGGACACGAAACACCGTTAGTCCAAATGCGTGAACATCGTGAACTCAATCAAGATGCGGTTCAGATCTTTGTGTATACGCATGATTTGACCAATCTATTTGCATCAACGGTTGCAGTATTTGACCAGATGGATCTCAACGTCCAAGATGCACGAATCATCACGGCTAAAACAGGTTTTTCACTCGACACCTATATCGTGCTTGATCGTCATGGCACATTGCTCACAGATCAATCTCGTCGCGATGAAGTAATTGCGCGCTTGAAGGATGTTTTGGCAAACCCAAATAAAGCACAGAATCTCGCACAACGTCGTATTCCTCGCCAGTTGCGCCACTTTAATGTGCCCAGTGAAGTGAATATTAAATTAGATATTGTGCATCAATATAATGTCGTTGAAGTGATTTCGCTGGATCGACCAGGGTTATTAGCACAAATCGGTGCGTTATTTTCGAAACAAAATATCGACATTAAAACTGCCCGAATTGCCACCTTAGGTGAACGTGCCGAAGACGTCTTTTTTATTACCGATGCGCAAGGCAAACCACTCGACAATGATGCAGCTCAAGAACTCGGAGAGCTGCTCATGCAAGAACTCGATGCACAAAATCCAAGCTGATGGATTGAATCAGCATTGATATACTGTACGAAGCGATATATGAAACAACACATGAGCAGGTAATCCCATGAACGAACATCTAGCTAGCCTGCATCCGTATCCTTTTGAGAAATTGGCGCGCTTGTTTAGCGATCTGACGCCACCAAAGGATCTTGCGAATATTGCCTTGTCGATTGGCGAGCCACGCCACGAATCACCTGAGTTCGTCAAACAAGCCTTAGTCGATAATCTCAAACACCTATCGAGCTATCCAACAACCAAAGGTTTGCCGACGCTTAGACAAGCGATTGCAAACTGGTTGATTCAGCGTTTTCACCTGCAACAGGTTAACCCTGAAACTCAGGTTCTACCTGTGAATGGTACGCGTGAAGCAATTTTTTCGTTTGTACAAGCGGTTGTCAAACCTGCAAAAAATAAGCCGCAACCATTTGTGGTGATGCCGAATCCGTTTTATCAGATTTATGAAGGTGCCGCTTTTCTAGCAGGTGCTTCGCCTTATTTTGTTAATTGTACGGCTGAAAACAATTATCTTGGTGATTGGGATGCCATTCCCGAATCGGTCTGGGCCAATACCCAACTGGTTTTCATCTGCTCGCCCGGCAATCCAACTGGCGCAGTCATGCCTGCGGACAAGCTCAAAAAACTCATTGAACTGTCTGATGCTTATGGCTTCACCATTGCATCCGATGAATGCTATTCCGAGCTTTATTTCGACGTTGCACCAGTCGGCTTACTTGAAGTTTGCGCAGCAATGGGTCGACATGATTACAAAAACTGCATCGTTTTTCATTCATTGTCCAAGCGCTCAAATTTACCGGGATTGCGTTCTGGTTTCGTTGCGGGCGACGCCAAACTACTCGCGCCATACTTGCTCTATCGTACCTATCATGGCTCAGCAATGCCCGTTCAGCATCAATTTGCCTCAGCGGTTGCATGGGGAGATGAAGAACATGTTGAGCAGAATCGAGTTTTATACCGTCAAAAATTTGACTTATTTGTGAATGAATTAGGCAATAAATTTGCGTTCAAAAAACCAGATGCAGGTTTTTATTTCTGGTTACCTGTTGATGATGATGAAGCATTTGCACGACGTTTATATGCGGAACAAAATATTACCGTTCTACCTGGACGCTATTTATCGCGTGAAGCCAACGGCATCAACCCCGGCTTAAACCATGTGCGAATGGCTCTGGTTGCAGATATGGAAAACTGTAAGGATGCTGTCGCGCGATTGAAAAAATTGTAAGAACGACTAAAAACCCAGCGCAACGTTAAATCGATTTCTAACGTTGCGCTGAGGCTCAATTAATCATCAGGAAATTGCCATTGCGGATTCCAAGCCACCTCCCAGACATGTTGATCTGGATCTTGGAAATATCCTGCATAACCACCCCAAAATGTATCTTGAGCAGGCTTCACGATCACTGCACCAGCATGCTTTGCCTGCGCCATCACCGCATCAACCTCCGCTTTAGATGCAACATTGTGTCCTATGCTTAACTCGGTTGCACTTGGCTGACTCAGCGCCAAGCCAGAATCATGAGATAAACTTTTACGCGGCCAAAGTGCAAGTTTTAATCCAACTTGTAAGTCAAAAAATGCAACTGCACCATGCTCAAATTCCCGACCCACGATACCATCACTCGGCAAACCCAGACCTTCATGATAAAACTTAAAAGCGCGCTCTAAATCATCCACACCAAGGGTAATCAACGTAATTCTAGGTTTCATAGCACCAATCCTTATTGAAGGAGAAATCCTCTCGAAAATCTTGCTATCGATGATCTACAGGCGCACCTGCATCACATTTTTTACAGTTTAATTTGAAGCCAATCTTGGTATTGCGTCCATCTTCAGTCACGACCCAAGGACGATTTATCCACGGTGGATTATGCCGCACATGTTGAAAATGACCACACTCAAGTTCTGCAACCCAATGATTTTCTGAATCTTGATGAAAGCCAACTATACACTTTTCCGTATTAGCCTCCGTGCCTGACGACAAGCGTGAGCGCAATAAAAGGAATCAGATTGAGCAACAAAATACCAATTTTATATAGCGACATACCTGCATAATGAATCATGTCAAAATGCTCATCCGACATGCGAAACCAACGACCATGCAACTGACGCATCCATTCATAGGCATAGATAAATACAAGGAACCAAATCATCAGAACCGCATAATTAATGACTGTACACCAAAGCAGAAAATCCCGAATAAGCTCAATGTTCATAATCGATTTCCTTTGCGCCAATATCGATAGACTAAGCCACCTGCCCTAACCATGCCAACAACTGAGAAGCCTGCATCGCGCCTGCTTGTCGCGCAACTTCTTTTCCATTCTTAAAGACAGCAATTGTCGGAATACTACGAATATTAAACTGGCTACTGATCTGACGAGCCTGCTCTGTATCGACTTTGACAAAACGATATTGCGGCGCTTTTTGCGCAGCTTGGCTAAATTGTGGCGCCATCATCTTGCAGGGTCCACACCACTCTGCCCAAAAATCCACAACGATCGGCAACTCTGTGTTCTGGACGTATTGAAAGAAGTTCTGATCATTGAGTTCAATCGGATGCGTCGGCAACAGGGCGTGTTGACACTTTCCACAAGTTGGATTGTCTTGTAAGCGTTCTTCTGGGACGCGATTTTTGGTCATGCAGTTTGGGCAGACGATTAGCATTTTAGGACTCCTTTTGATCGAATCATTTGCATAAAATGATTGCTTTGGATGGGTTTAGAACCCACCCCTACAAAATTTAAAACCGTAGGGGCTGGCTCCAAACCTGCCCGATATACAACAAATTAAAGTGATTACAGAACATTAAAAGCGAAACGTCAACAACTCAAAAACCTACCATAAAAAAACCGACATTTTCATGTCGGCTTTTTTCACATCATCAACGATTTTTCATTGCAGAATTAAGCAGTCACTTTTTCCGCAGGTAAATGTGGATAGTTGATACCCGCCATTTGTTCAGCAATACGCAGAACTTGACAGCTGTAGCCAACTTCATTGTCGTACCATACATACAATGTTGCATGGTTGCCGCTCACGATGGTTGCTTGCGCATCAAACACGCCAGCAGCACGTGAACCAATGAAGTCAGAAGAAACAACTTCAGTTGAGTTGGTGTAGTCAATCTGACCTTGCAGATTTGAATACAATGAAATTTGACGCATGTATTCGTTCAACTCTTCGCGGGTTGTTTCAGTCGCTAAAGTCAGGTTCAGAATCGCAAGCGAAACGTTCGGTGTTGGAACGCGAACTGAGTTACCAGTCAGTTTGCCTTTCAGCGCTGGCAATGCTTTTGCAACTGCTTTAGCTGCGCCAGTTTCAGTGATCACCATGTTCAGCGTTGCAGCACGACCACGGCGATCCGCTTTGTGATAGTTGTCAGTCAGGTTTTGATCATTGGTGAATGAGTGAACTGTTTCAACATGACCAGTTTCAACCACGAATTTGTCATGGATGACTTTCAACACTGGCGTAATCGCGTTAGTCGTACAGCTTGCAGCACTGATGATTGGATCAGAATCCAGAATGTCAGTGTGGTTCACACCGTAAACAACGTTCTTCATCTCACCTTTACTTGGTGCAGTCAGAATCACACGCTTGATGCCTTTACAGCCCAAATGAACTGACAAGCCTTCCGCATCACGCCATTTACCTGTGTTGTCGATCAAGAGTGCATCTTTAATACCATGCACAGAATAATCTACTTCTGCAGGGCTACCTGCGTAGATCACTTTGATGTAGTTACCGTTTGCGATGATTGCTTCGTTTTCTTCATCAACAGCCAAAGTCCCTTGGAATGGACCATGTACAGAGTCGCGACGCAGTAATGATGCACGTTTTTGCAGATCATTTTCAGATGACTTACGCACAACAATCGCGCGTAAGCGAAGACCGCGACCTAAGCCTGCTTGTTCAATAATCAAACGCGCCAAGATACGACCGATACGACCAAAGCCATATAGAACCACGTCTCTTGGCTCTTGGATACCTGCGTGTGCTGGCAATGTCGCCAATGCTTTTTTCAACAGTTCTGCGGCTGCAATATTGTCTTCTTGTGACTCACGCGCAATCTTACCTAAATCCACTTCACATGATGACAAGTTGCCCGCTGCAACCAATGCTTCAAGCACTGGCATGGTGTCTACAACAGACAAATCACCTGCGATCATACGAACGCGGCGATGTTCTTTTAGAATTTGAATGACCGAAGCATTGACCAATGAACGTCCGTATACAGTCACAACGACATCGTGTTCGCGATACAGTTTGCCGATCATAGAAATCATGCGTTCAGCGATTTCTTCGCGGTTGTGCCAGCGGCCCCAATGTTCTGCAGTGAGGGCAACGGTATTGTTTGGTTGTGATGTTGGTTGGGTCACGGTTAATTCCTTAATTCGGGCCTTTGTAAGGCGAATGGGACAAATGTTTCGAGATGTGTATTCTAGCAAAGAAAGTCACGTTTTGCCCGTGAATGTCGGTATTTTTAGATAAAATACTAACAGGTTAATTCACAAGCAATTTGGCAGCTTTAGTGCTTATTTTTGATATTTAGCTTTCCACTCATCATACGGCATACCATAGATATGCTGGCGTGCTTCAGGATCGGTTAGCGCAATCCCCTGCTTTTCCGCTTCCTCGCGCATCCACTTCGACAAACAATTACGGCAAAAACCGCCAGTATTCATCAAGTCAATATTCTGCACTTCAGTATGCGTTTGCAAATGATTCATGAGGCGGCGAAACGCTGCGGCTTCGAGTTGAGTTTGTTGTTCTGGAGTGAGATTGGACATGGGGAATCCTTTTAAAATTGTATTAAAAAATGCTTGTCTCCTTTCCCTTAGGGGGAAGGCTGGGATGGGGGTGCTTTTGATCTTTAAACATAAAACCATCCCCATCTAAATCTTCCCCTTGAAGGGGAAGACTTCACAGCAAAAGCTAAATCTTTAAACCAAAACCTCATCACTCACGACATTTTGCTCATAGACCAAACGCTCACTGCGCTGTAATAAATGATCAAAATAGTTGCGCGTGATTTCTGCTTGTTCAACAGTTGATTCAACTGCATACATCGCTTGACGGAATTCATTACTCGCATGCAAACCTTTGGTATACCAAGCAATATGTTTACGCGCAATACGACAGCCTGAGTATTCACCGTAAAATTGATACAAATCGTCTAAATGACCGAGCAATACGTCTTTAATCTCAGTCACTTCGGGTAATGGCAATAACTCACCCGTCGCTAAATAATGTGCAATTTCCCGAAAAATCCATGGGCGGCCTTGCGCTGCACGGCCAATCATAATCGCATCAGCACCAGTTTCACGCAGTACATAGGCGGCTTTTTCTGGACTATCAATATCGCCATTGGCAATGATTGGAATGGTTAAATCTTTCTTAACGTCACGAATGAGAGCATACCGCGCTTGCCCTAAATACATATCTTCGCGAGTCCGCCCGTGAATCGCGAGTGCCGCAATCCCGGCCTTTTGCGCACGTTCAGCGATACGATGAATATTCTCCGCACCATTAATAAAACCAAGACGGGTTTTTAACGTCACAGGTACATCGACAGCATCAACTACGGCATCCAAGATTTCACCGACCAACGCTTCATCTTGCAATAACGCCGAACCTGCTAATTTATTGCAGACTTTTTTAACAGGGCAACCCATGTTGATATCGACGATTTGCGCGCCATTGGCGACTTGATAACGTGCGGCTTCAGCGAGCATCTTCGGATCAGAGCCTGCGATTTGTACCGAAATCGGCGCGAGTTCACCTGTAAAATCAGCTCGGCGTAGAGATTTTTTACTCGCGTGTAACGACTTATCGGCGGAGATCATTTCACTCACCGCATGGCCTGCACCGAAGTGTTTGCACAACTGCCGAAACGGACGATCGGTCACGCCCGCCATAGGAGCGACGATCAGATTATTGCGGAGTTGATATGGGCCAATATGCATTTGAACGGAGTATCTGCGAAATAATGTGCGAATTGTAGGCGTGATCGGAGAATTGGGCAATCTGAAAGGGCGTATTGACATTTGGTCTTTGCGATGAAAAATGAGGGCAATTGACCTTAGACAAGGCAATCCGTGCAGCCAATATACGTATATTGGCAAGCGGATTAACGCAGGATTAGGGCAATTGAACCATTTTTCATGCAAAAGCAACGTGCATGCGTTTGAACTTCTGCAACAATTGAATGCGAGATCAAATGTCAATACGCCCTATAATCCCTTACAATACGCCCCAATTGAAACTCGACCAATGATGATTCCATTTCCATGACTGACGCTCCTGAAATCCTGCAAGCCAATCCGCAAACAACTGAAACAGCCGCTGAAAATAAAAGCATGCGTCCGATTTTGACCTTTATGCGTCGTTCCTCGCCGCTGAGTAATGCGCAACAACAAGGTCTAGCTGATTACGCCCATCTAATTGTCAAAGCTCCGATTGCTGATGCACGCACGATTTTTGGAAATCCCAATCTTCCATTGACTATCGAAATTGGTTTTGGCATGGGCGGCTCACTGGTACAAATGGCGAAAGAAGCACCAGAGCGTAATTTTTTAGGCATCGAAGTTCACATCCCTGGCATTGCGCAATGTGCGTATGACGCAGGTCAAGCTGGTATCACAAATCTGCGCATTATGGATGCAGATGCGCTGGAAGTATTAGCTGGGATTCCTGATGGTAGCGTTGATCGTGTTCAATTATTTTTCCCTGATCCTTGGCAGAAGAAACGTCATCACAAACGTCGTTTTGTTGTGCCTGAGCGTATGGCACTGATCGTACAAAAACTCACTCAAGGCGGCTGGTTCCATGCAGCAACCGACTGGCAGCCTTATTCAGAGTGGATGATTGATGTGCTTGAACAAGTCACCGAGCTTGAAAATGTTTACGGCAAAGCACAATTTGCCCCGCGTCCAGACTGGCGTCCAAAAACGAAGTTTGAGCGTCGTGGTGAGGTTGCTGGACATGGCGTTTGGGATGTGATTTATAAACGAGTTTAAGTGATGAGAGGCAAAAATCCCTTTGCCTCATTTCAAGAGACTCAACGTGTAAACTCTTGTAAAAAAACAATTGAGTCACAAGAATAGATTGACAATAACGATCAAAAAGACAATCTTTTAACCAATTGCTATGTCCCGAATATAGGATTTGACGATGCTAAAGATTCTTGTGCCATCATTAATCGCCTGTGCATGCTCAATCAGCTCTGCGCTTGCAGCTTGCAACTACCCACTGGATGCAATCCGTGAAGATTATGACGATTTGGCAACTTTTCCTTTTGTAAAGAATGTTGCTCAAACTGTCACGGCACAAATTCAAGCATCGCCTTCATTTGAAATCAATTACACGGCTCTCTCTCATCAAGTCGCACAAGATACTCTAGCGTCTAAAGGGCCATTTGGAGATATGACCATTCCTTCTACAGGAATTGTTGCGCTGGAGATGACACAAAGCATTCCATCCCCAACTCCTACAGCGCCAGGTGCGATTTGGTCCTATCCTCAGGTTTTACTTGATCTCGGTACTCAAAATCCAAAAGGATTTGAGAATTATATTTTGGTGACTTTTACAATTATTAACGGTGGCGCCGCGCCACAGCCTCCGACACAAATGGTTGTTTCTGTACAGGGAACAGGAGAAAGGTACTCAACTACGGCCCAAATCATTCCTCTGACGCTACCATTATCCAACTATCGTTTTGGACTTTATCTCAACCAAGATCGTAAAAAGATTGGTGTTGCGGTCAATGGCACAGATTATGGTTATTTTTCACATACACTGTTTACGAGACATATTTCAAAAATTGCGGTCAAACTCGGATTATCCGAAGGAAAAATCCAAGCAACAGACCCAATTGTTGGCAAAACAATCGACTTCTCATTAATTACGGATGCAAGTTTGATGTCGCATACCTATCCAAAAGGTACAATGGATATGTGTGGGGCTAAAATTCTCTAAATAGATGATTGATATACTGGAACAAATCCACTAGAAAGTGCAATTTGCACCGCGCACAGATTGGTGCTCAAACACTAAATTTGAACGGCATGGAAATGTCACTGATAAAAGCTAACAGAACCATTTGTCTCTCTAATTTTCGTCTTGCCAAAATTCCTAACGATGATATCTGTCTGTTCTGATCTCATATCAAGGTACGCTTTTTTTTCAGTCCCTATTCGAGTCACCATTAGAAGCTGCACGGTTGCTGTCCTTTCATCTGGTGATATGACGATCGATTTAATCGTGCACTCGAAGTTTGTATACATCTTCTCACCGATAGCGACCTCAATATCTCTTTTCTTTTTATATAAATCATCGACAGCTGCACAAGCAGCAGCCTTAGTTATATTTTCATCAACATTCACAAAACGTGAAGTACTATAAAAATGACCTGTAACTTTATCATCAAAGAGTTCGCAAGCTGCTTTTCCATCGCCATTATCAAATGCATTCAGGTACGTCATATAAAGAGTGCGAATATGTGCTTCATCAACTTTTCTGCCACTGACATATGAATACCAAGCAGCAATTATAGCAACACCTAAAATAGTTATTAGTTTTATATTCAATTCAATAACCTTGATATTCCGTAAATAAAATTAATACTCTAAATTAAAAAGAGTTCTAACTAAGCAACCACCTCACTCACCTTCCCTGTCAACGTCGCACCCAAAAACGGCGTATTTTTCCCTGCTGATTGAATGCTCTGAGCATCAAGCGTCCACTGATGTGTCGGATCAACTACAACCCAACCGCCCACCGCTTCACGCATGGTTTCAATACCCGCAATCTCAGCAGGTGACTGAGAAATACGACGTGCCAGATCAAGCGGTGACAACACGCCATCACGAACCAAGCCCACACCCAGTGCCATAAAACTATCAAACGACGAAATCCCCGCTTCGGTCTCAGCAAAAGGCATCATCTTTGCAGTCGCCGACAACGGTTCATGATGACTACAAATCGCATCGATCACACCACTCGCCACGCCTGCACGTAATCCTTCACGATCTTTAAAACTACGCAGCGGCGGACGCACATGTGCAGCGGAATTAAAACCATCAATACTTGCATCAGTCAGATACAGTTGATGCATCGCCACATCCGCAGTGACAGGCAGATTCTTTTTCTTAGCAGCAGCAATTAACCCCACCGAAGCCGCACAAGAAAGCTGACTAAAGTGCGCACGCACACCAGTCGCTTCAACAAGCAACAACTGGGTACTCAGTGCCACAGTTTCAGCAATCGTCGGAATCCCTGACAAACCCTGCCGCGATGCCATGAAACCATCATGGACACAGCCATCATTTGCCAGCACTGCATCTTCTGGATAGAAGAAAACTGTCAAACCCAGTGTTTCTGCATATTCCAAAGCACGCAAGAGAACTTCATTATTGGCAAATGGTTTGCGCGCATTACTGACCGCGATACATTTACCTTGCTTCAAGCCTGCAAGGTTTGCAGGTTGTTGACCTTCTAAGCCTTTGGTTAATGCACCAATGACATGCAGATAAATCCCACCATCGTCATAAGCTTTTTGGCGTAAACCCGGCAACAGCGCGCCACTTTCCAAAACGGGTTTGGTATCTGGCGGAATCACGACATGAAGAAAACCAGCAGCGCGCGCCGCCTGCCCTTCACTTTTTAGCGTGCCATGCTGCTGTTCACCCGGTTCACGCAAGCGTGCACACAGATCCACTAGCGCAGGCATTAACCATTTACCAGTACCATCAATAGTCTGCGTGATTGTTGATAAATCAGTAGGTTCTGGAATCAGTTGACCGTGTTTAATCCATACCGAACGCACGTCATCCACAGCATGCACAGGATCAAGAACACGGATATTTTGAATATGAACCACACCAGCGTTCACGTCGTGTTTAATGTGAAATTCGCTCATGCTGTCATCTCCCGCGCTTCTAACTGTCCTTGCATTGCTAATGACAACACTGCCATACGAACTGCAATCCCATAATTAACCTGTTTTAAAATCAACGATTGCGGCCCATCGGCAACGCTCGACGCAATCTCTACACCACGATTCATCGGCCCCGGATGCATGACGAGTGCATTTGGATTCGCCAACTTCAACCGCGCTTCGGTCATCCCATACAACTTATAAAACTCATCGGAACTGGCAAGCAACGGTGACGCAATCCGTTCATTCTGGATGCGTAGAGAAATCACCACATCAGCACCCGCAACACCTTTATCCATATTCTCAAAAACCTTCACACCGAACGCTTCAAAACCTGTCGGTAGCAATGTGCGCGGTGCAATGATGCGCACTTCTTTCGCACCTAAAGTTTGTAAGGCTTGAATATCTGAACGTGCCACACGTGAATGTTTAATATCACCAATAATCGCAATCGTCAGCTCACTAAACGGGCGGCCTGCATGGCGGCGAATCGTCAGCATATCGAGCATCGCTTGTGTTGGATGCGCATGACGACCGTCGCCTGCATTGATAATTGCCACATGAGGACAAACTGATTGCGCCATAAAATGCGCTGCACCAGAAGCCGAATGACGCACTACAAACACATCTGCCGTCATCGCTTCCAGATTCCACAATGTGTCACGCAGCGTTTCACCTTTTGAGGTACTGGAACGCTGAATATCGATATTCAGGACATTTGCAGAGAGACGCTTTGCTGCCACTTCAAAGGTTGTACGAGTCCGCGTAGACGGTTCAAAAAACAGATTCATCACCGTGCGACCATCGAGTAATGGCTGGTTCAAAATCTGCCCATTTTCACCAAGAAAAGTTTCAGCTGTTTCAAGAATGCGCGTCAAATGTGCGCGTGATAAACCTTCGATGCCTAAGAAATGTTGCAGATTGCCTGCACGATTTAACTGAAGCTGGCTCGGCAAATGTAACGCAGAATGGTGCTGTGCTGACGTATGCATCGACGCGATCCTTAATAGCTATATTGAAT
>JASLGO010000097.1 GCA_030150135.1 Aquirhabdus sp. | reverse complement strand
GGACGGGGCGGCGGCGGCGCCGCGAACGCCGGGATCGCCGCGACGAGGATCGCGAGCGTCGGCGTCGTCGGCAGCGGCGGCAGGCGCAGCGGAGCGAACGACCACGGGTTGACGGCAGTTGTCGATTTCCCGACACCACCTTTACCTGATGCCACAACGATGATGTGACGAATGCGCGGGTGGGCTTTCAGTTCGGTTTGCTTTGGTGGCACTGGACGTGTCGGTGTCGATGTTGGTACTGGCGCGCTGGCATCGGTCACGATAGGGAGTTTATTTTCAGGGGGAATGGCAGGTTGTGCAGGTTTGGCATCGCCAGAGATTTTTTGCTGGATGAGATGCAGATTCACTTCCTGAACGCCAATCGGTTCTAGAGCATTGGCTAATTTGTCATGCAAGGCTTGAGGATCGCCTTTAAAACCGATCGGGAGTTTAATATTTAAATTGAGGATTCGGCCATTCAGCTCGATTTTGGTTGTCGCAGATGCGATGGTTTGTGTTGATCCATCAAACAATGTTGCAACCAATATATCCTGAATCAGCGCATCAGTTGGCTCGACGATGATCGATTCAGTTGGAGTATTTTCTTTTTGCACAGGCGCGCTGCCATCGGATGTTTGGGCAAAAAGATTTTTGATTTTGTCGAGCATGGGAATTTCCTGAGTTGCTTTTCGGCGGTTGCTTTTCCGATTGATTTCTTGGACTGCTTTGAATGGCACTAATTTTATCAATTTCCAGCCGCAATAGCACAGGCGATTAAAGCTTAGTTTTGCTATATTACGCATATTGGTTATAAATATGAGTAAGTTTAAGTGTCTAAGTCTAGGTCAGATCGCAAAATCCTTGTCACCAGTGCATTGCCGTATGCCAATGGCCCGATTCATTTAGGCCATTTGGTCGGTTATATCCAAACCGATATTTGGGTGCGGGCGATGCGCGCGCAAGGTCATCAAGTGACTTATGTCTGTGGCGATGACGCGCACGGCACGGCGATCATGCTCAAAGCTGAAGCAAATGGCGTAACGCCAGAACAGCAAATTGCACAAGTTCAACGTGAACATGAGCGCGATTTTGCGGGTTTTTATGTGGGTTTTGATCAATATCACTCGACTCATAGTGAAGAAAATCGTAAGCGTTCGCGTGAAATTTACCTTGCCAATCGCGATGCGGGACATATCACGTCGCGTCCTGTCCGTCAGTTGTTTGACCCTGAAAAAGGTCTGTTCCTCGCCGACCGTTTCATTAAAGGCGAATGCCCGAAGTGTGGTGCAAAAGATCAATATGGTGATTCCTGCGAAGTCTGTGGCAGTACCTACAATGCCACTGAACTGAAAAATCCATTCTCAACACTCAGCGGTGCTGCGCCTGTTGAAAAAGAATCCGAACACTACTTTTTCCAATTGCCAAACTTCACTGACTTCCTGCAAGAGTGGACGCGTGGCGAAGGTCGCTTGCAAAGCAGTATTAGCAACAAACTTGGTGAATGGTTCGAGTCAGGTCTGACCGACTGGGATATTTCGCGTGACGCGCCGTATTTCGGTTTTGAAATTCCTGATGCGCCAAACAAATATTTCTACGTCTGGGTCGATGCGCCAATTGGCTATATGGCGAGTTTTGAGCATTTGTGCGGCAAGCGTCACGATTTAGATTTTGATGAATACTTTGCCAAAGACAGCAAGACCGAGCTGTATCATTTCATCGGTAAAGACATTGTTTATTTCCATTCATTGTTCTGGCCTGCAATGCTCGAAGGTGCAGGCTATCGCACGCCAACTGCGATTTTTGCGAATGGTTTCTTGACTGTCAATAAAGAAAAAATGAGTAAGTCGCGCGGTACGTTTATTAAAGCTGAAACGTACTTGGAGCATTTGAACCCTGAATATCTACGCTACTACTTTGCGAGCAAATTGTCGGATACGGTCGAAGATATTGACCTGAATCTCGAAGATTTTACCTTAAAAGTAAACAGCGATTTGGTCGGTAAAGTCGTCAATATTGCCAGCCGTTGTGCAGGATTCATTAGCAAGAAATTTGATGGCAAATTGTCGCCAACATCGAGCGAACCGCAATTGCTCAAAGACTTTATTGACGCAGGCGCAGCGATTGGGCAAGCGTATGAACAGCGCGAGTTTAGTCGTGCAATTCGCGACATCATGGCGCTAGCTGATCGTGCAAATCAGTATATTGATGAGAAAAAACCTTGGGCACTTGCTAAGCAAGAAGGTATGGAACACGAAGTTCATGCAGTCTGCTCAACAGGTTTGAATCTGTTCCGTCAATTGATGATTTACTTGTCACCAATTCTGCCAATCATGGCATCACAAGTTCAGTCGTTTTTGAATTTGAAATCAATGGATTGGGATAGTCGTTTTGACATCATGCTCGATCATGGTATTGAGACCTTCCAACCTTTGATGCAGCGTGTTGATAAAGACAAAGTGGATTTAATGGTTGAAGCATCCAAAGAAACTTTAGGTGTGCCTGCTGCTGCACCTGTTGCTAAGAAAGCTGAAGCCAAAAAAGCCGAGACCAAGTCAACCAAAGCTTCAGCACCAGAAGCTGCTGGTGGTGTCATCGGCATTGAAGACTTCCTGAAAGTCGAACTGCGTGTCGCAAAAATCCTGAATGCGGAAACGGTTGAAGGTTCTGACAAACTCCTGCAATTAACCTTAGATGCAGGCGAAGCTGAGCCGCGTACCGTGTTTAGTGGCATTCGTGGCGCGTATGCGCCTGAAGCATTGATCAATCGCTTGACGGTTGTCGTGGCGAACCTTGCGCCGCGTAAGATGCGTTTTGGCATGTCAAACGGTATGGTTTTGGCGGCGGGAAATGATGATGGGATTTTCTTATTGTCGCCTGATAGCGGCGCGAAAGCGGGCGATCGTGTGAGTTAATTCGCGCGGTATTGACGATTGTAAAAAAAGAGGCTGATTTCAAAAATCGGCCTTTTTTATTTTAGAAATGAATGAAATGAGGAAAGCTCATTAAGCGGAGTTGAAATGTACGCTTTCAGAACAGTAATAGGTGTAGATGTTTACTTCGACTCCGCTCAGTAAACTTAGATGCAGAGTAATTGTTGTAATAATTGACTGACGCGGTTAAAAAATGGCAGTCAATGTTGATATAAAAAATGTTTAACTAAGCACGAATTTTAAGAATGTTTTGTTCGATCAATAGTTGAGATTTTCAAAATGAAGAAACAATACAATATTGCGGGTGTTGAGGTTTTTGTAGAAGGCGAGGGGCTAGAAACGATTGTGATGATTCACGGTTGGCCTGATACCTATCGTATTTGGTCGAAACAGATTCATTTCTTTAAGAAAAATTACCGCTGTGTTTATTTCACTTTTCCGGGTTTTGATGTCAGTCAGCCGCGTCGAGCGTATTCATTGGCTGAGACGACTGAAATCTTGCGTCAGATTGTTGATCAGGTGAGTCCTGACCAGAAAGTGAATCTGATGTTGCATGATTGGGGCTGTTTCTTTGGTTATCAGTACTATATGCAATATCCGAATCGTGTGGCGAAGATTGTTGGTATTGATATTGGTGATGCGAAGTCTAAGGAGTTCTTGCAGTCGTTGACCACAAAAGCCAAAGCAATGATTTTCAGCTATCAAATGACTTTAGCGGGCGCTTGGAAATTAGGTGGCGCAGCGGGTGATAAGATCGCGCGCGCTACGGCAAAGTTTCTAGGTGCGCAGGCTGATCCACAGCATATTGGTTCAGATATGGGGTATCCATATTATATTCAATGGTTTGGTGCTTATGGTTCTTATAAAAAAGCCAAAAACTTCAAGCCAGAATGCCCAATGTTTTTTGCCTATGCACTGAAAAAACCGTTTATGTTTCATTCTAAACAATGGACGGAGGCTCTTGCTGCACAACCGCAGAATCGAGTTTCAGCTTTTAAATCGGGGCATTGGGTGCAAGTCGAGGCGGCGGATGAGTTTAATCAGCAAGTTGCGGCGTGGTTGGCGTCTTGATAAATGACGTTAGTCATAAAAAAATATGCGTAGGCTGTGGGCTTGCCTCAGCCTACTTTGTTGATACTTTGACGTTTCAGTTTGGTATTAGAAAATGTGAAATATCATGTAATCTTAACTATAATTTCTCTAACGCCATCTTCTGGTGGGCCGTATCGGAGCTGAGCAATCGCATTTTTCATAAAACGTGATGATTCAAGAATGGGCTTCACAACGGCAAAAAGTGCGTCCGCATCTGAACCATACATATAAAGCCGACCATCGCTGCCGTCGACGGCAATTTCATCGCCGTCAAATTCGCCAACTCCATTGGACTCAATAGCTTTTTCAATCTCATCTTCTAGAGAGAATAATGGATCAAAATCTGTCGAGCCATATTGAAAGTTAATAATAACAGCCTGTTCTGACATTTTTTCGAGGCTCCGCTCTCAATTTAATATTATCAATTTCAATTCATACGGAAAAAATATTCACGGTAATATCTCAACTCCTTGATTGAGTCGCGAATATCATCCATTGCCAGATGGCTTGCGTCTTTCTTTAAGCCTGCCATCAGTTCTGGTCTCCAGCGGCGAGCCAACTCTTTAACCGATGACACATCTAAGTTGCGATAGTGGAAAAATTGCTCCAGTTCAGGCATTAGGCGATGCATAAAGCGGCGATCTTGGCAGATTGAATTGCCGCACATTGGGGATTTTTTTGGTTCAACCCATTTTTTGAGAAACTCTAAAGTTTCTAATTCAACGTCACGCGCAGATTTAGTACTGCGACGAACACGTTCAATTAGGCCTGATTGACCATGTTGACGCGTATTCCATTCATCCATGGCATTCAACACGATATCCGATTGATGAACGGCTAGAACAGGTCCTTCTGCCAAGATGTTGAGATTTTCATCAGTGACAATCGTCGCAATTTCAATGATCTGATCGTTATCGGTATCCAGACCAGTCATTTCCAGATCAATCCAGATCAAACGCTGATGTGTTTTTGCAGTATCGTTTATTGTATCGGTTGCCATGAAAATCTCTATGTTTCGCGTGAAAGTGCTTATACTAGCAAGATTAGCATTAATATTGGGCGAGAACGTTTCATGCGCTGTGTTTTTATTCATCATCTGACGGTTGTGATAGATCAATAATGGCTCTTATTCGTAAGCGTCGTCTGACCAATCAGCAAACGCGCCGCATCGAAGCGCAACAAACCCGTCGAATCGATGAAGAGGATACTGGTGAACTACGAGAAGGGCTGATTATTGTTCATTATGGTCGCCAATTGCTGGTGCAACAGATCGACGATGAATTTGAAACAACAGCTGCCGCATTGGCAAGACAAACAGATCCAACCCCAACTGATTCAAAAGAAAAGACCATTTGGCGCTGTCATGCGCGCACGAATTTACCGATGTTGGTGACGGGTGATCGAGTTCGTTTTCAAGTGGATGAAAATACTGAACTGGGTGTGATTACCGCACTACATCCGCGTACAAGTTTACTGACTCGACCTGATCGTTATCATAAAGTGAAGCCTGTGGCTGCGAATGTAAATCTGATCGTCGTTGTTTTTGCTGCGCTGCCTGTTCCGTCACCACTGTTGATCGATCGTTATCTGGTTGCTTGTCATCAAGCTGATATTCCTGCGCTTTTGGTTTTGGGTAAGTCTGATTTACTGACCGAAGATGATGAATTGAAAACCTTGCTGGCTGAGTATAATGCGCTGGGCTACGACACACTGACGGTGCAAACCGATGGTGATTTATCGGAATTAATTGAAAAGATGGCGGACAAAACCGTTGTATTTGTCGGTCAGTCTGGTGTGGGAAAAAGCTCCCTTATTAATGCCTTAATTCCTGATGCAAATCTGAAGGTTAATATCATTTCTGAAAACTCTGCACTCGGTCAGCACACGACAACGACGACAACGTTATTGCCCTTGCCGAATGGCGGTGCGCTGATTGATTCTCCTGGAATTCGTGAGTTTGGGGTGTGGCATTTAACCGTTGACGCAATCCGTAATGGTTTTATTGAAATGTACCCATATTATGGCATGTGTCGCTTCCGTAACTGCTTGCATCGAAATGAACCGGGTTGCGCGTTGAGCGCAGCAGCAGCGGAAGGTAAAATTTTGCCGCGCCGTTTGGCAAGCCTAAATCGATTGGAAGATGAAGCTCGCGAAGCGGATAAAACGTCATAAATTTAAAATATCATGTGCGATGTGGCTTGAAAAAGCCAATACGCGTCATCATGAATAGATGACTGTTTTTCGATAAGCGATCCGACGGGATCTGGCTTGTTGAAGTGCATGCGAAATTTGTTTTAGTTTTTTTATTGTTGAAGGTGAGTGTTTTGGAACGTTTTCTTGAATTCATGCAGCACCATCCGATTTTGTTTGGCATTTTCGGTGCACTCGCAGTTCTTTTCTTTATGCTAGAAAATCAACGCAGTGGTCGTAAAATTTCACCACAAGCATTGGGTGGTTTCGTTAATCGTGAAAAAGCAGTGATTATTGATTTACGCGATGCCAAAGAATTTCGTGAAGGTCATATCAGTGGAAGCCGTAATATCCCATTGAGTAGTCTCAAGAATCATCTGGAAGAGCTGCGTGAAATTAAAGAGCCTATCGTGATGGTGTGTAAGATGGGTCAAACTTCAGGTGGCGCAGTACAGCAAGTGGGTGGAACAAATTTATATCGTCTCGACGGTGGAATTTTGGGTTGGCAAGGTCAAAACCTGCCGCTCGTTAAGTCGAAGCGCGCTTAAATCCCTGATCAGACATTGAAATAGAAGATGTGAGGTGAGTCGAATGAATGCAGCAGTTGAAAACCATCCCTTAGTGACGATTTACAGTACACCAGTATGCCCATACTGCGTGCGTGCGAAGCAATTATTGACACGTAAGGGTGTTGCTTATCATGAGATTGACCTGAGTCGCGAACCCGCAGAAACACGTGTCGAATTAATGCAGCGTACAAAGCAACGTACAGTGCCACAGATTTTTATCAAAGACGTATTTGTTGGTGGTTTCGACCAACTCTATGCCTTAGAGCAACGCGGTGAACTGGACAAAATGCTGGCTGGATAAGCTGCCATTGTTCAGTTTTTTAATGAGTTTTAATAACGACTCTCAATATCAATAGGAAGATTTACAATGAGTGATGAACAACAAGTCGCCCCACAATCTGAAGCAGCGCCACAGGCACAATTGGCTTTAGAGCGTATTTATTTGAAAGACTTGTCTTTTGAAGTCCCAAGTGCAAAGGTATTTACCAGTGAATGGCAGCCTGAGCTCAGTGTTAATTTGACGAGTAACGCTGAACAACTTGATCCAAATCATTTTGAAGTGGTTCTCAGTGTGACATTGACTGCAAATAACGGCGGTTCGCCAGCTTATATTGCTGAAGTGAAGCAAGCAGGCATTTTCTTGATTGAAAATGTACCACAAGAACAGCTTCCACAATTATTGGGTGCTTATTGCCCGAATATCTTGTTCCCGTTTGTTCGTGAAGCATTGACGGACGTGATTACCAAAGGCAGCTTCCCTCAGTTCTTGCTTGCGCCGATTAATTTTGATGCTGCATTTGCAGAAAATCTTCAGCGCTTACAACAAGAAGCTGCACCTACAGGTCATGCGTAAGTAATTATCTGGATCAGTAGATGTTGTTTAACGTCATTTAGCGAATGTTGCATAACATATATTGCGAAATCGCCCATAAAAACCCACAATTGCTTGTGGGTTTTTTTATATCGTGATTTTGATTACTTTAATCCCTTTCTTAAGTCTTGTCTTGCATCGTGAGCTGCTCATGTGCGAGATAAGTTTGTTAGACCTAAAAATTGCAAAAGTAGGCGTTCTGATTTGAAATTAGATCTTGGATACGACATGCCAATAGACAACACGATTCAAAAAGCAGGCGATGTCACCACTAAGGTGATTGATAAAACAGTCCAACATTATGGCGGTATTTATGCACCTGTAGATAAGCTTCTCGATCAATCGATGGAGCGAATTCCATATTTGATCGCAGCTGTTTTGGTGTTGGTGTTTTTTTGGCTTGTCGGTAAGTTGTTTAAACATATCGTTAAAAAAACATTTAACGGTCGTGTTCAGCGTCGCCAAAATTTGGTTAAGGTGCTGAATCGTATTGGTTCGGCCGTGATTCTTTTTATTGGTATTCTCGTTGCAATGGTTGTTGCTATTCCTGGGTTTACAACTGCAAAAATGATTGGCGGTCTGGGGATCGGTTCGGTTGCGATCGGATTTGCATTCAAAGATATGTTCCAAAATATGCTTTCGGGTCTTTTTATCCTCATTACAGAGCCATTTCGTATTGGTGATCAAATCGTCATGGGAAGCTATGAAGGCGTAGTTGAAGATATTCAGGTTCGTGCAACCAATATTAGAACCTATGATGGGCGACGGATTATTATTCCTAATGCAGATATTTATACGACGCCTGTGATCGTCAATACGGCCTTTAAGCGTCGTCGTTGCCAAATCGATTTTGGTATTGGGATGAGTGATGATGTCGCAAAAGCGAAAAGTGAAGTGCTTAAAGCGCTAGAGTCGTGTAATACAGTCACTGAAAATTCTACGCCGACAATTGTTGCTGTTGGTTTTAGTGATTATGCTTTATTGTTGCGACTACGCTGGTGGATTGAAGATAGCGCTCAAGTAGATATGGTCGCTTCGGTTGATCAGGTCTTGATTGCGCTTAAATATGCGCTCACCAATGCAGGAATAGATTTACCTTACCCGACGTCGCAAGTCTTGTGGCATGATCAGACCGAAGAAATTGATGGTGACCGTCAGCGTCAACGTGAAGGTTGGCCGTCGCGTGCTGATCAGAAAAATCCTCGATCAATGGCGCGTGCGCGGTATGATTCTCGCAAATTGGATGATATGGAAAGTTTGCCCGCTGGTCGAACAGGGCGAGATTCATCGGCTACTGTTGTGTCGAATCGTGATGCGAGCGAAGCAGCGAATCCTGAGCGCGATGAGTAACGAAAGAGATTCTTTAATAAATTAATGATGAGAGAGTGGTATTAACATTATGTCAATTAAGTCAGATCGCTGGATTCGTCGGATGAGTGAAGAGCACGGCATGATTGAGCCGTATGCTGAGGGGCAAGTGCGTTTCGATGCAAATAACCAAAAAGTCATTTCTTATGGTGTTTCTAGTTACGGCTACGACGTGCGCTGTGCGCGTGAGTTTAAAGTATTTACCAATATCCACTCAGTAACAGTCGATCCTAAGCATTTTGATGAAAAAAGCTTTGTCGATATCGAAGCGGATGTTTGTATTATTCCTCCGAACTCATTTGCACTGGCTCGTACTGTTGAGTTCTTTCGTATTCCGCGTAATGTTTTAACGATTTGTCTTGGAAAATCGACTTATGCGCGTTGTGGCATCATCGTCAATGTCACACCACTTGAGCCTGAATGGGAAGGTCATGTGACACTTGAGTTTTCAAACACCACAAACCTTCCAGCTAAGATTTACGCTGGCGAAGGTGTCGCGCAAATGCTCTTTTTTGAGTCAGATGAAGTTTGCGAAACATCCTATAAAGATCGTGGTGGTAAGTATCAAGGACAGCGTGGCGTGACACTGCCTAAGGCTTAAAGCTGTGGCTAAATGTAGATGTTAGATCACAAATAATCGTGTTAGACAATTTGTAGGTTATTTCTTACATTAATTGTAATTAATAGCTTACAAATTGTCGATACTTGTGGTGTTTAGTTAAATTTTGAGTAGAGATCCGACCAACGGTTGTTTAGGTTGATTTGTGGTTAAATATTTATTTTTATTAAATTATTTTTAATAGTTATTATTTTTTGAGAGAGCTTTTACATTACAGTTTTTGCATTTTTTTTAAAACTATTCATAATACCAAGACGTGTGCAAGCTGCACGCGTCAGTATGGTGCAATTGAAAGAATAATAGATATTTTGTCTGACAGTTTTTGGGCAAGTGATAAATGGATGTATGTTTCGCGGCAAGAGTTAGGCTGCGCTGCGATATGGAGTACATGATGGCTGCATTGGGAGTTGCTCGGGTGATTAAATCAAAACCTCAAAAGCGTTTTGCGAATACTTTTCCGTTCGCACGAGCACTGCTGTCCGTAGCTTTGGTGTCTGCAATTGCGCCTGTGTATGCATTGGAAACCTTGAGTGATGCAAGCATGAGTGATGCGACGGGTGAGGGGATTGCGTACTTTGCAACGAATTTCATGATGCAGATGCCGTCTGTAGCAAATGACGCGGGTAGTGTGGGTACGGCAGGAACATTTGGTGCAGGAACGGGTGTATGTAGTGGAGCAAATCCTGGGGGGTGTGGTAGTTATCTTTACTTAAGTCCCATCGGACCAGTTGCTTTGCCTACATTTAATAAAGTCGATGGTTATTTTTACGGGTTATCACTGTCAGAAAATACGAATGCAAATGGTATTCCTGTATGTACAACTCCAGGTACAGCTTCAACGTGTAACACGACGCACAATAGCTTGTTCAGTAATACGGGTATTAATTTGGGGTCAGGTTTTAATCCGTTTGTGTTGAGTGTGCTAACAACACAGTCAAGTCCAGGATTGGATGGAAATAATGTTCAGGTTCCTGTCTTGCAGTTTGCAGCGCCGCAAGTGATGACAACTGGGGATCCATCCTACGCCAGTTCGACCAATCTCCGTTTTGGAATGTGGGCGAATTTTATGCAATACAATGGTGCAACGGTGAATACTAACACTAATGCTGCGGTAGGCTCGGCTGGTCCAGCGCTACAATTGCAAGCAATTTGGGATGGATTGGGGATTAATGGGACTGTTATACAAGCATTCCCCACTCCTGCTGCTGGTGTTTCTGCTCATCCAGAGTATACCTCAACTTTGGGCTTGGCTGGATTTTTGCGCTACAACAGCGTAAGTACTGGTGTATTGCGTTTAAGTGTGGCGGAAACGTCAATGGGTGTTTTTGATTCATTGGAGGGTGTATATATCCCTCAACTAAGTGAAAATCTGCCTTTGGGTAATGCGAACTACCAACCCTTGATACTGGGCAGTGGTGTTACTGGGACGGGGCCGAATTATCAGCCAACAATTACATTGGAGTTGGCGCAAATCCCTAATTTATCCAACATCTATAATCAGTTTTATATTAATTATGGTTGTAGTGGTTCTGCTACGAGCTATCCAGGTTCTTCTTGTACTGGAGTAACTGTTTCAACTGTAAATGGCGGTGTTAGTGCCTATCAGTCCAGTGATGGTTATGCGTATCTTGATCCATCTACAAATGCAGCTCCAGTACAGGGAGCTTCCTTGGTGATTTATAAAACCAGTGGTAGTAATACCTTTATGAATTATACGGGCGCTACAGGGAGTGATGGAACTGGGGCGGCTGTGGTGGGTGGTGTAACGGTGACTGGATTGACGCCGACAGCAGGTAGTTGTACCTCTGCGAACTGTCCAAACTCTGCAACGCATGGCAGTATTACAATTGGTGATGTATATGTAAATAATACAACCTCTAATGTCCCTAAAACTTATACGTTGACTCTGAATGATGGTACTAGTCCAAATGGGACATCAGGTACACCTAATGCAAGTTCTACTGTTACTGTAACTGATATTGTTCCACCTGGTGGTACGGATGCTTTGTTTAATAGTGCAGGCAATGTGGCTAATACCAATGTGAATGGTATTACGTTTATGGGTGTTGGTAGTGCGAATCCTGTAAATCTAGGCACAGCGGCAATTAGTGGTATGGCAATTAATCATATGAAAATGACACTGAGTGGTTTGTGAGCGTATAAAGACGCAATGAGTGTAGGCATGGATGAAGCAAGCAGAGGATTGAAGTCATGAGTCGTATAGTGATAAGTCGTTCAGCGTGGTGGGTGTCTTTGAGCTGTATTGGATTGCTAGCGGGTCTCTCTGCCCCTGTAAGTGCTGCACTACAAACACTGGATGATAAAACGCTATCTACCATAGAAGGCGAAGGAACTGTTACGCAGACGGCAGTGCAAATGTCTTTGTCTATGATGATTAACCAGACTGCTCCTGGAGTGCCAAATACGAGTTGTGTTGGTGCGGGTGGTGTGGCGGGTACAAATGATACATTTTGTCGTTTAGGTCTCCAGATTAATAATGTCCCGAATTGGTTGCTTTTTAAGGGTTTTAATGGTTATATCAATATTCCACAGTTAACATTGTATGGTTCTGCGGTACAAACGTCTTCTACAGCTGCTCAGTCTTCTTTGGTATTTAGTATGCCAACGACATTTGCGGCAGCAAATGCTAACAATACGGCAATTCAATTTAAAAACGTAAGTTATACGTTGTCATTAGCGGTCAATCCTTGTTACACCAGTAGTGCAAGTGGTTCTGGTACAGATTGTAATCCTGCAACTGGGCGCTGGACGACTGCGAATGCTTCCTATATGGCTATAGATAATCAAAAAACTTATTACCAACAAGCGGTCTATCAGAATACGAACTCTACACAACCATATTACTCTGCAAATACGTATGACGTGGGGAAGGAGACGGGATTGATGGGGGTGACGATGAATGGCAATCTTTATGTCGGAGGGCAGATCAATGTCTTCACGAAATAAACGATTTTTCTTGCGGCAATCTCCTTTGCTTCACGTCATGATGTTGGGTATATGTACGACATCTTTTTTTGCAACGCCATTATATGCAATGCAGGCGATAGATGATCAGGTCTTAAGTAATACTACGGGTGCTGATGGTATTGCTCTCAATGTACAAGCTTCATCGGTTGCTGCAAATTCTATTTATTGGCAAGATCCGACGACGAGTTCATCTGTTGGAAGTGCATTTGCGCTGCAAAACGTCACTGTCACTGGTAATCCAAATACTAGTCCATTTACTGCTCAAATACAGGTCAATACTGGCTCTAGCGGTACGATACCAGCTTTGAGTATCAACCTTGTTAACCTTTCTCCAATACTCTTTCAAGCACCTACAGTCGTGCTTTGTAGTGGTGTAACTACAGGTGCTCCTAGCGGGTGTGGAACTTCATTAGGTGCTCTGACTGTACAGACATTGAATCCATTAACCGCGAGTCTTGTCACTACCAATGGTTTGCTTAACAGCCAAGGTGGCGCAACTTTAAAACTACTACTTCAGAAAGGAAATATTTATTTCGCATCTAATGGTAATCAACTCATTGCTTCGGATATTTATGCCAATATCAACGCCACGGGTCGTATTTGGATTGATGCTACGGATGGCTTTCGCTTCAGCACAAGTGGTGTAACGGGTGGGGGTGTAACTCTGACAGCACCTGGTTCATGGACAACGAGTGGAATTCCAATCAATGCTGGTTTGCAGACGTCATTGACTATGGCATCAGGGACTGCTGTGTCATCTTCAGGTCCATCTCAAGCTAGTACAGGTCTTGCATTTGGTGTATCGGGCAGCCTACCTACACTGGATCTTACGGTGCGTGGTGCAAGTGCTTCGGGTGTCCAAGATAATGTGGGTGGTACGGTTGGTGGTACGGCTAATAGTAGTATTTTAGGGAGTGCTGGCGGTGGTAATGCTATCGCTGCCAATATGACTGCAAGCCTCCAAAGTGGTACTGGTTCAAATGCGTTCTCTCTCTTCCTTGGCGGGGCTGGTACAGGTGGCTATGGGGTGGATATGAGTAACTTTGTACCATTTTCGAATGTAACATCGACGACTAATCCTACGATTACTACAGGTAATGTCTATCTCAATCTGGTGACCTCATCGACGACTAAACTTATTATGCCAGTACCTACAGTGCTGACAGGCTCTAATGGAGCTGTGGCGGGGCAGATGAATTACTTTAATAGTACGTTGGCAGGAGATACTACGACTGACTTGCAGAGTATTACAGTGCCTGCTAGCGGCAGTTTACTTTTTGCGGTGCGTGGATTGAGTATTCAGGGTGTGCCACTACAAACTCAGTTTTACCAGAACGGTGTTGGATTGTGTACAGGAACAACGACGTGTACAACAGGAACCGCAGCGACTGGATTTGCTATTATGCCAGTTTTATATAATGTCAATGGAAATATGACTTTGAATGCTAATACGAGCACGAATATAGCATATTCACTGGCACTAGCAATGACAGGTAATAATAATCAAATCGGAGAAACAGGGAATACACCTGCGAGCGATGTACAAAGCAGCGCATTCTTTTTAGCGGATACTGTCAATAAGCAATATGTTGGTTTACGCGACATCAATTTATATATGACAGCAAATGGTGTCATGTCTCTGACAAATAGTGGTAATACGCCTAACTTGGGTTGTCCTGTAAATAGTAATTGTCTCAATCTCACTCTACCTAACTTTATGTTGGCGATGAAAGCAGGTTTGGCAACTGGTTTTCTGCCAGGGGCAGAGGGAGCTGCTACAGGGTATTCATCATATTCATTTTATACAGCAGGGATGACGTATCCGAAATATACGGACAATAAAGATACATTGTTTACTATGAATCTGGGCTTACAGAGTGATGCTACTAACAATACCACGAATCAGTTAAGTCTAATTACCAGCCAAAGCGCCTCTAACTCGCTTGGATTTGGCGTTGATCTGACATTGGCGGGAACGGTAAACAATGGTGCGCCAAATCAGGCGAATGCAGGCGGTAACTTCTACCGTATCATTGATAATAGTGGTTCCGCGATGGGCTTGGATAATATGACTGGTCGTCTGCAAATCGGTTCAGGTAGTCAGATTTTTGTTGGTTCAGTAGCTAATCCTTATAATCCAGATAATATTAGTGGTATCTCTGCAAATACACCAGTCAATAGTGCCACACTTCGCACATATTTAACGGTTAACCCGTCAAATATTCAAGGTAATGAGCTACTGACCACGCTGGATTTCTATCCTGTCGGAGCAAAAAATGCAGCTGGGGTGGTTGGCGGTGCGCAGCCTGTGGGCAACATTGTTCTGACAGGAGGAACAATTCAAAGTAATCTGACGTTAACGCCAGTGAATATTAATGTTACTCATTAAGTGGCAGCAAACACAGATGAAGAACGATTTTTTGAGGAGCAGTGTGATGAACTGGCTAAAAGTACGCACGATAAGGCTTGCAAATGTGCAGAGAATATCGAATACCTTATGTATAGGTGTGATGTTGACAGGGGTTACATTGCCACTTGCTGCACATGCTCTGCAACCCATGGATGATGGGGACTTAAGTGCAACCACAGGGCAGTCAGCATTTTATACCAATTATATTGGTCCTACTGATCTAAGTAATCCAAATAACGGTAGCAATGGAAATCCTAACAATGTTGGTTTTTTCACTCTCGGTTTGAATGGCACAATATCATTAAATGCCAATATCAATCGCCTACAATTAGGCTGTGGTGGTGTAAAAGGACCAGGTTGTGATATTGACTTGTCTCAAGTGAGATTGACAGGCACTACGGCGGGACCAAGTGGTACTTTTGCTGATTCGGATGCGACAATGCAAAATCCTTTCTTTCAGTTGGCGATCCAGAACCCAACCAGTCTCGCTACACGCCATCTGATAGGGGTCGCCTTTGGTGCCCAGAATGCTAATGCGATGCTATCTGTCGGACAGAATCCACCATCCACTTCTGTCAATTATTCTGCAAGTACATCTTCAAGTTGTAGCTATGGCGCGTTCAGTAGTTGTACTCCGCCTACACCTGCAACCCCAACCTCTGCTTTGAATGCAACAACGCAATCAGGCGGGGTTTCCTATAGCTATAACCCTGGTACTCCAGGAGGAACTGCGTTTGTTACAGCAAAATCGGGTGGTACTGTTAGTACGACTACATCAGGCTGTGGTAATTTGTTTGGTGGAACGTGTACTAGAACTGATACGCGTAATACGACATCGACTGCAACTGGTGGTGAAACGGGAATTAATACTTTAAGTGGTAACTTTGAGGTTCAGGTAGCTAACTTGCAAATTCCGACGACGATTTCAGGAACCCTGATTGCGGATGGAAGTGGTAATTTATTTCTGAATGCACATAATGCGACAGGTAATAACTTTCAGCCAGCGAATGGGGTTTGTGATGCTTATGGACATTGTGGGATTGGTGGGAACGACCCTACGAGCGGCAGGGCTACAGGTACATATTTTCAGTATGCATCAGGTAGTCGTATGACAGGACTCAGTATGGGGTCTTTAGAGCTGGATCTTACTAATATTGGTGGTCTGGCTAGTATTCTTAGTCCAGGATATGCTCGGATTTTACCGCAGAATTTAATCGATGTGCATAATCTGGTTGCAAGTAGTAATGCCACTCAAGGACTTCTGTTGTCCTTAAATAGTATGCAGATTACGTGGCCTCAGGTTGGTTCTACGGGTGTCTATTCGTTCCCAACGACTACACAGTTCCTTAATTCCAGTAACAATCAACCTGCAATCACACAACAATCCATTGCTGCCCAGCAAGGTTGGTGGCTTTCTGTTCCAACGGCAACGATTGGCGGAACTGCTACAAATCCATTATCCACGGCTTCTGTAAGTTTAAGCGGTATTAGTACAGTGCTCTCTGCTTTAGGTAATCCAGGTGTTGGTGTGCCATCTTTAAATTTGCAGCAGGTTCCTGTGCCTAATTGTTATAGTGGTCTGAAATTTTGTTAGATGGTATCTGACCTAAAAGTTGCTAGATTTTAGAATGGGGTAAAAGTACCAATAAAAAAGCAGCCTAAAATGGCTGCTTTTTTATTGGTACTTTTATCTGTAATGTTTCTAATGTGATGTTGTATGCGCGATATTACTCAGGTCTGAACGTATCAGGTAGTTCGTACTCTTGTAAGCTTTCTTCTTCTTTTGACTTCAGTGCGATACATTCCGCAAGTTTCGCACGGTCATGTGGATGTAGGCTGATAAAATAAGCACCCGTGCGGAAACCCTCCAGATCTTCTTCTTCGGAATACACTGTTCGGGCTGTTGCAGCAAGATGGAATGCATTTTGAGGGTGACTGATCGTCAGGTGCATGTGCGTGCCCGCAGGGATACGTTCACGTGCATAAAACGATAAACCGCTTTCAGAAATATTGACTCGAGTCGGCGTGGGTAACAGTGATTCGACCATGCTGTCATAGAGTGAACCCGTGAGTAGCTCGATTTTTTGATTCATGAGTTGTAGAACCAGTGCAATCGCGGGTTGCTCTTTTTCAATGTCGGCAAGCGTGAGTCTTTGTACGCTTTCTAACTCATCTAATTCTGCAAGTAATAGAAAATAACGAGGTAGTGCAAATTCAGAGTCGTAAGGATCTTTCATGGCACTGGTGCGAGTAATCAACTGATAATTGATTCGCATGGAGTCATTGATACGAGATAATAGTCGGCGCTCAGAGTTCTCATCGGAGCTGATTAAGTCGTCGCGGTGGAGCGCATCCATGGTTTATCCTTGCTTCTTTATTGAATGTTTCTTCATTTAACATCGCATCACTGCGACTGAGCACTACTTTGATTTTATATGTCATGCACTCGATTTTTAGTCTAAAAAATGAGTGCAGGTGGCATTATCATGGGTTTATTCGTAAATATCAAACATCTTGAGGTGATTTGTTGTGCAAATTTACGATTCGCTTTAAATCTAAATTTGTATAACAGGGTCTCACTAATCAACTCATACAGAATTGAGTTTAGGGATAGGGTATTCTACGCATCGTTTTGATCGGTTATTTATTATTACTTTAGCTTTATTTTCTGGTGGTTGGAACTTGTCTATGTTTAAACCGGTCTCGTTGTTCGTTGGTTTACGCTATACCCGAGCACAGCGTAGCAATCATTTTATTTCATTCATTGCTTTGGTTTCTATTTTGGGGCTGATGCTGGGTGTTGCAGTCCTGATTACTGTATTGTCGGTGATGAATGGTTTTGATCGGGAGCTGAAGACGCGTATTCTGGGCATGATTCCACAGGCTACTGTTTCATCGAATCAGGTGATCGTGGATTGGCCAAGATTGGTTGCAAAAGCTGAACAACAACCGCATGTTGTGGGTGCTGCCCCTTTCACGCAGGTGCAAGGGATGTTAACCGCACAAGGGCAAGTTGCGGGGATTATGATCAGTGGAATTGAGCCTGATCTTGAGAAGAAAGTTTCAATTATCCAAGACCACATGATCGCAGGTTCACTCAATAGTTTGGTTGATGGTGAATTTGGCATCGTGGTTGGGAAAACGATGGCAGAAAACTTAGGTCTGCAATTAGGCGATAAAGTGACGCTTGTTTTACCTGAGGCGACAGCTTCGCCAGCGGGGATCGTGCCTCGGTTTAAGCGGTTTACCGTAGTTGGAATCTTTAGCATCGGTGCTGAGGTGGATTCGAGTTTAGGGTATATCGCGTTGAATGATGCAGCGAAGCTGCTCAGAATCCCTGATGGCGCGCAGGGTGTACGGATGAAACTGGATGATTTGTTTGTTGCGCGTGATGTGGCGAGTAATTTTGCGGCTGAGTTGCCAAATAATTTCTATGCGTCAGATTGGACACAAACTCAAGGGAATTTGTTTAATGCGATTCAGATGGAAAAAGCGATGGTGAGCCTGTTGCTGTTTTTAATCGTCTTGGTCGCTGCGTTTAATATTGTATCGAGTCTGGTCATGGTCGTTACGGATAAAAAAGCCGATATTGCGATTTTGCGCACATTAGGAGCTTCGCCGAAAACCATTACTCGAATTTTTATGGTACAAGGCGTTGTAATTGGTGCTTTTGGTACGATTTCTGGTGCGATCTTGGGGGTTGGTGCGGCGTTAGGTATTAGTCGATTCTTAGGTTGGATCAACACTACATTCGGTTTGCATCTGTTTGATGCGTATTTTGTCAATTATTTGCCATCACAATTGCGTTGGCAGGATGTCGTGCTCATCGTGAGTGTGTCTTTGGTACTGAGTTTCTTGGCAACGATTTATCCTGCGCGTCGAGCTGCCAGGATTCAACCTGCGGAGGCGCTCCGTTATGAATAATTCAGTTCCAACAAGTCCAACAAACTCTCAAGTTCCTGTATTAGCTGCGTCTAATTTGTCGAAGACCTTTACCGAAGGTAAAAATAAGGTCACGATTTTACATGGACTGGAATTGTCTGTTGCGGCTGGTGAGTTTGTGTCGATTATTGGATCGAGTGGTTCAGGAAAAAGTACATTGTTGCATCTACTTGGTGGCTTAGATTTGCCCACCACAGGTGAAGTGCGTGTGCAAGGTGAGTTACTCAGCGCGATGAATGAAACGCAGCGTGGAGATGTTCGAAATCGTTCTTTGGGTTTTGTTTATCAATTCCATCATTTGCTGCCTGAATTCGATGCAGTTGAGAATGTCACGATGCCGTTACTTTTCCGCCGAGATGTCAATGTTGATGAAGCGCGCGTTCGTGCAGTTGATTTGCTTAAGCGTGTCGGATTAGGTCATCGGTTGGATCATAAGCCTGGTGAGTTGTCTGGTGGAGAGCGTCAGCGTGTGGCTCTTGCTCGTGCGCTAGTGACTCAGCCTGCAATCGTGCTTGCGGATGAGCCGACAGGAAATCTGGATCGACGGACTGCAAGCGATATTCTTGTATTGCTCGGTGAGTTGCGTCGTGATTTGGGGATGGCACTCTTGATTGTGACGCATGATGAGTCATTAGCTGGT
>JASLGO010000046.1 GCA_030150135.1 Aquirhabdus sp. | reverse complement strand
CCAAATCAAATGTTAAACGCATCTCCGTCGCGCCGATGATGGACTGGACTGACCGTCATTATCGACATTTTGCACGCATGTTTCATCCAGATGCGTGGCTCTATAGCGAAATGGTGACGACAGGTGCATTGATTTTTGGTGATCGTGATCGACATTTGAAGTTTAATGATTCGGAGCATCCTGTTGTTTTACAGCTTGGTGGTTCTGATCCGCAGGCGCTCGCCACGTGTAGCAAAATGGCACAAGACTATGGCTATGATGAAGTGAATTTGAACGTTGGTTGTCCCTCAGATCGCGTACAGAATAATAAAATCGGCGCATGTTTAATGGCTGAACCAAAGTTAGTAGCTGAGTGCATTGCGGCAATGCAAAACGCTGTCACGATTCCAGTCACAGTCAAGCATCGGATTGGCATTGATGATTTAGATAGTTACGAAGAGATGTTGAATTTTGTTGATACGGTTGCAGCGACTGGATGTACACATTTCATCGTGCATGCGCGTATTGCGATTTTGAAAGGCTTGAGTCCGAAAGAAAATCGAGATATTCCACCACTTCGTTATGAGGATGTCTATCGTCTAAAGCGCGAGCGTCCGCATTTGACGATTGAGATCAATGGTGGAATTAGTACATCTGATCAGATTGACCAGCAGCTGATTCATACTGATGGTGTCATGATTGGTCGTGCGGCGTATCACAATCCTTATCTGCTTGCGGAAGCTGGGCAGCGTGATGGACATGAATTACCTGATCGTTTTCGCATCATGCAGCAATATTTACCTTATCTTGAAGAACAAGTTGCAAACGGCATTTCTCTATCATCAATGACACGACATTTGCTTGGTTTATTTCAATATCAAGTGGGTGCACGACATTGGCGGCAAATGTTGAGCGGCGGGAATGCGAAAACACTAGCGGATATTCACAATGCGCTAGACGTTATGCAAGAACTTACAAGGCTAGCTGCAGTACGCCAAGCTGACAGACTGATGTCTTTTGGTGAGAAAACCATCGCTTAATTGCTTTTGTTATATGGACAAAGCAATAGAAATCGCTAAACTAGCGACTCGCTCAAGGGCGAGTTTGTTCTGTAAAAAAACAGTCGGGGTATAGCGCAGCCTGGTAGCGCGCTTGCATGGGGTGTAAGAGGTCGAAGGTTCGAATCCTTCTATCCCGACCAATTAAATCAATAACTCATGATATTAAAACAAAACTCTATTTTATTCCGTGCATATTCTAAATTTAATCAGCCTACAAGCTAGTTTGACACGAATACCACTTAATCCCATCACGATCAATCTCAGTTTTGACCAATCCTTTCGCAATGAGATAGTTCAAATGAGCAATCGATTCACCCGTTGCAAGGCTCAACATAATCGGATCACTGCCAATCTTTCGGTGAAATAGTGCTGGAAAAACATCCACGGCACGTTGACGTTCATGTAAGAGATCTTGTAACTGGCTTAAACCTGTCAAATGTCCTTCGATTAAAGTGTCAATACGGGCATGTAAGCCATAAAATGGTTCGTTATGCGCGGGAAGTACTAAGACGCTATCGGGCACAATGTTCCGAACTTTTGTCAGTGAGTGTAGCCAATAGTCCAAAGGATTGGCTTCTGGCTCGGTGGGATATACAGAGACATTAGAGGAAATACGTGGCAATACTTGGTCGCCTGAAATGAGTAATCCAAGTTCTGAGCTATATAGACAAGCATGCTCAGGCGAATGTCCAGAACCCACTACAACTGTCCAACGATGAGCGCCAATTTGTATAGACATTTCATCGCGTAAGCGGAAATAACTTTCTGGAGGTTCCGAAATTATCCGACCAAACCCACCGAAGCGTTTGCGATAGATTGATATCGCATCTTCATCCCAACCTGCACTCTGATAAAACTTAATGGCCGCTTCAGGTGCTTCTTTGCCTGTATCGTTCATTAATACACGGCAATTCATATATTCAAGCGCAGTCATATGCAAGCGACAGCCAAAGCGTTGATGCAACCATCCAGCCATACCGACATGATCTGGGTGCATATGCGTCACATAGATTGCTTTGATTGGGCGATGGTTAAGCCCTTCGCTCAGTAGTTGTTCCCAGACTGCGATCGTTGATTCGGTGAATAAACCTGTATCAACAATCACCCAGCCATCTTCGACTTCTATTGCCCAGATGTTGATATAGGCCAATGTTCCGCCTAAAGGTAAGCATGCCCAATAAACGCCAGAGGCTACGGCTGTAAGCTGTCCATTTTCTGGTTTGGAGCTAAAAGGATAGGTGATACCTGTGTCTTTCTCTGGTGTTGAAGAACTTTGTGTGTTCATGCTAATCCCTGATTTTCTATGATGTCCTGTATGTTATTCATTTCGAGTAATGTCTACATGCAGAGGACAATCTAAAAATACATATCTTGATTATTACTCGATCATAGCCTACAGAATGCCTATACCATATTTAGATTCATGAATGGCGCGTACTTGACACAAGATAAATTGGCAAAGCCATTTGTAATGACAAGATGACATAAAATCAGGTTAATCACAGAGTGTGATGTTGATCACTTTTGTTTACATAAAGACAACAGTTGTGGTTTTTGCAAAATTTAAGTCTATTGAAGCAATGGTTGAAAAAATATTGATAATGCAGGAATGTTTTGCAAACCAATTCACACAAAAAACATGGTGTGCCAAGGCTTTTGCGCTAAATCATTTCCAGAATTTGATTGAAACGTAAAAGTTCGTTTACACGACGGTTACATATTAGAAATTAGGCATTTCTTATTCTAGTCACATAGCAGGACGCTATTGTTGTAGCACTAAATAGATTTATCAGACCTCACAGAGGTCTCTATCGCAAATCAAGGAATGGAGAGCGTTAGAATGAACACAAAAACCGTAATTATCCCAGCAAATGCAGCAACCACTCGTAAAGATGGCAGCGAACTCCGCAGACATTTTACCCTTGCTTTTCGGAGTCAAGATGATGTGGTGACGGTCGATTGTTCACAAGTGATGCAACTCGGTGATGAATTTATCGATGAATGCTTCGGCATGTTGACATTAGACTATGGTTTAGCTGAATTCTATAAACATGTTCATCTTCTGCATGCAACAGACAAGCATTTGTTCACTATTGCATATCATATTAATAAACGTGAACAACAACGTGTTGGTCGTCTTGCAATGACCCGAAATCATATTCCACAACAACGTCCACAAACAAGCCAATACCACTATGCCTAATTAGGGTGAGGTTGCCTTTATGGTGATCACTGTACAACCTATCTTGATGCTGGTTGTACAGTCAGAGGCGGATTAAAAGAAAGTGGCGGATTGAATAGCGGTGGTTTTGGTGAATAGGTATTCGGCCATGTTGTTGGAGGATATGGCAGAACCTCGACAGGATAATCGAAGTCCCAGTCTCTATGCCGTCTGATCACTCTTTTTTCTTCGACTAGATATACGGTTTGGGAATGTTTAGGCTCCACTATTTTGACGACAGGGTCATCTTTGATTGGTTTGGGCTTAACTGAGTGAACCAACGCTAAATTCTTAATCACTTCTTGTTTTACTTCTTTTTCATCTTTTTTGCAGGGTTGATCTGTAAAATTGATGTGTCCATTTTTCATTTTACATTGATAAACCAACGTATCCGCAAGCGCATGACTGATGATTGTGGCTGATAAGGCGAAAACGCTAAATTGAATGAGTCGCATTTTGTAATCTCTGTAAAAAGAGTAGATTTCAAAAATTCATAAATCCAAAAGCGTGATACAAATAAATCAGGATAGCTGTTTATATTTTATACCTAACTATCGTATAGGAACATCCATTCCACATTGTAAATAGGCTTGTGGTGTCGCAATCCGACCGCGTGCGGTACGCATGACAAAACCTTGCTGAATTAAGTAAGGTTCGACGACATCTTCGAGTGTGCCGCTATCTTCAGCTAAAGAGGCTGCTAATGATTCAACGCCAGCAGGTCCACCGTCAAAACGCTCTAACAGCATTTGTAAGTAACGACGGTCTAGGGTATCTAATCCTTGTTTATCAACAGCTAACATGTCGAGTGCGCGAGCAGCGATTTCGCCAGTGACGACGCCATTACCTTTAACCTCTGCATAATCGCGGACACGGCGAAGAAGACGATTGACAATACGAGGTGTGCCGCGTGCGCGACGCGCAATTTCGAGTGCGCCTTCTGGTTCAATAGGAACATTCAGTAAATTAGCAGAACGCGTTACAATCGTCGTTAAGTCTGCAACTGAATAGAATTCAAGGCGTTGCACGATACCGAAACGATCACGCAGCGGTGATGTGAGCAATCCTGCACGTGTTGTTGCTGCAACAAGTGTGAAGGGAGGTAAATCGAGTTTGATCGACCGTGCAGCAGGCCCTTCGCCAATCATAATGTCGAGTTGGTAATCTTCCATGGCTGGATAGAGGATTTCCTCAATCACTGGCGATAAGCGATGAATTTCGTCAATAAATAAAACGTCACCTGCTTCAAGATTGGTTAGTAATGCCGCTAAGTCACCTGCACGCTCAAGCACAGGGCCAGATGTAGATTTCATGTTGCCACCCATTTCACGGGCAATGATATTGGCAAGCGTAGTTTTTCCTAATCCTGGTGGACCAAAAATTAAGGTGTGATCCAGTGCTTCTTGGCGAGATTTTGCTGCATGGATAAAAATTTCCATTTGCTCACGTACAACAGGTTGTCCGATGTAATCCTCTAAATTCGTCGGTCGAATCGCACGGTCAAAGTTATCTTCAGGACGTGCTAATCCTGTAATCAGGCGATCTGATTCAATCGTCGTTTTGTGATTCGATGATGGTGCAAATGGATTACTGGACATAGACATTAGTTTTTAAGCATTCCTTTGAGTGCAGCACGAATTAAATCTGCTGTAGCACTATGTTCATGTTTGACACTGGCGATCGCACGTTGCGCCTCAACAGGTTTATAGCCCAGAGATACTAGGGCGGCTTCCGCTTCTGCAACAGGTGAGGCGGTATTTAGTGTAATTTGAGGCTGTCCAGAAACCGCTGGCTCTCCCGTTGTAAATACTTTTAGCCGATCGCGTAATTCTATAACGAGGCGTTCAGCTGTTTTTCTGCCAACTCCAGGAATGCGTGTTAATGTTGTAAGGTCTTGCATTTCGATCGATTGAATCAGCATTGCTGCACTCATGCTGGAAAGGATTCCTAAAGCAAGTTTTGGTCCAATACCATTTACTTTAAGCAGAATTCTAAACAGAGTTTTATCATTATCATCAATAAAGCCGTAAAGCAAATGTGCATCTTCACGGATAGTTAAATGTGTCCATAACGTCACGGTCTGTCCATTTTTTAATTGGCAGAATGTTGAGAGAGGAGTTTCGATTTCATAACCAACTCCATTTACTTCCAATAGAATGTGCGGCGCTGTGAGTACATGGACTTTGCCCGTAAGCAAACCTATCATTTGTTTGTCCTTTATGACATTAATGTGTGAATGTATAGTGTGAACTATATCTCATAGTATTGTAACGGGTATCTATTGAAATTTGATTAAACCATGTTGCCACGATTACCCTTGATATCTTGCGCGAGTGCATAGGCTTGATGATCTGAGAGTGAAGTGATCACATCCAGAATCTGCATCATATTATCGTAGGGGTTTTTACCTAATTTCGCGCCATGATGACTCAGTATCGTTGATAGGCGATGTTCTCTAAACGTGCCTGTTTCTCGATCCAAGGCGAGAGGCATAAATGCGCCCAATAAAACATGTAGGCTTGCACTCGCCACTAATTCTAACCGAGCTTTTTGCGGATTAGTAAAAATTCGCGTACGCGTCAGGTTCTTCGCTGCTTCAATGCCTTCACATAAATCTCGTGGGCAATGATCGAGGAGACTGCCTTTGAGTGTTCCTGTCAAAAGTTCAGTTTGTTTATTTTTAAAAGCTTGAGAAACTTCTTCAACCAAACGCTTCATGGCGCGACCACGAAGCGCAGCTAATTTTTGTGTCATTGGCACATCACGAAGTACTTCATTAGGTGTGCCGTAATCGCCAATAAGCTTCATGAATAAAGGTTCAACTTCGGAGTAGTGGAGCATTCCGAGGAGTAAGCCGTCTTCCAGATCAATCAGCGCGTAGCAAATATCGTCCGCAGCTTCGAGTAGGTACGCAAGCGGATGGCGACAATAAGAGTCCTCTGTCAGTTTGATCAAGCCGAGTTGTTCTGCGACTTCGTGTAGGAGTTCTTTTTCACTCTGATAGCAGCCGAACTTAGTCCGTTTATGGCTTGGTGTGCCAGTTTGATCTTCCAATGAAACAGCAAGGCGCGGATATTTAAAGAATGCACCTAGTGTTGCGTAAGTTAGACGCATACCACCTTCGTCAGGGTGATATTCCAGACGTGTCAGAATGCGGAAGCCTTGAGCATTGCCTTCGAACTGGCAGAGGTCGCTAAATTCTTTTGGTGAGAGCACTTCTTTAAGGTGTTCTTGTTTCGGTTGTCCAAACCAGTCGCGCACGGCGTATTCACCTGCGTGACCGAAAGGCGGATTACCGATGTCATGTGCTAAACAAGCGGCTTGAATGATCGCACCAACATCTGATGGCGTGACCCAAGGCGGTAAGTCGCCAGCAATTTTCTCGGCTGCGAGCATTCCAAGCGAGCGTCCAACACATGACACTTCGAGTGAGTGCGTGAGGCGTGTATGAACGCCATCGTTTTGGGTGAGTGGATGGACTTGGGTTTTTCGGTTAAGTTGTCTAAAACTTTGCGAAAAAATGATGCGATCGTAGTCTTTGTGAAATGGGCTACGTGCTTGTTCAGTATGGTATTTTCGGCTTCCGAGCCGTGCAGGAGAGAGGAGCTGTGTCCAACGCATTGACATGAGAATCTAGGTCTTATAAGTAAAGTCTCATCATGCCAAATTCGGCATAAGAAATATAGACTTGGATTAGTAGATTGGTTTGGATATTAATAAATACCTCCTAAATTGATGCTGGGTGTAGACTCAATGATCACCTTATCATGTTTTGAATTACTTCCAAGAATCGACGGTTTTAGCAATTGCGTTGACAATATCTATGGTTTTATCAATTGCGATCGCTGGATAATGCATATGATACTCAAAGTGAGTTTTAGTATTATAGACATTAGCTATACACTCTACATCGGATACTGGCGTTCCACACACTATATAAAATTGGTTTTCGCTATGTGGATCAGCAATAAATAAACCAGGAGCATGACGTGTATCATTATCAGGATGCGCCTTCATCGCACTCACTGGAATGATTTGGAACATTCCTCTATAAACGGTTGGATAGGTATTTATAGGCCCAAACTCATCAATATGATTCTGCACAAGAGTGGATGGCCAACTCTCCCAACGAGAATTATTTTTGGGATTCTGGTAAAAGCTGGTCACATAGATTTGAAAAGCTTTTGCTGTATTGGGAACAGGATCTCCCACAGCGGTAAACCTCAGACTGGGGTAGTGAACAAAAAAAGCGATAAAATCGGTATCAATCTCTTTACGACCATGATCGCAATCGGCTACAAGAATCTGCGGTATAGAGCGCATAACACCATGACCAAAATTAACAGGGCATGTTTGATTTTCTGGAGGGAATAGTGAATTTAAGCCAAAATTTCCAGCAAATGCATGCTGAGAAAGAAATATCATTGAACCCGCGACAAATAATATAGTTTTTATCCGTATTTTATTTAGTTTCACAACATATTCCCTCAAAAAAGTCAGCAATGTATGTTGGCAATAACATCAATATTAGATCAGAAAAATACTAATTTATTGGGAAAATAAAGTAATTCACATGATTTTATTTTTAAATTTTCATCTACAGCTGAAACAACTTTCCATCCTCACATATCCAAGTTTCAGCACCCAGTATTTTTGCCTCATCCATCTGATGCGTGACATAGATGAGGGGAATATTAAAATGTTCAGGAACGGATTTTAGAAACTGCAAAATTGGTTGCTTGAGTGAGTAATTTAGAGCATTCAACGGTTCATCGAGTAATAACAGTCGTGGCATTGATAATAAGGTTCTACCTAACGCAACACGTTGACGTTCACCACCTGATAAATGTCTCGGTTGTTGATCGAGTAGATTTCCAATTTCTAAAAGCTCAATAACCGATTCAGGGCTGAATCGTCGATTTTTGATCGTTTGTAAATGATAGCCGTATAACAAGTTGTCTCGCACAGAAAGATGTGGGAATAGCTGTCCGTCTTGCCACATCAATCCCACATGCCTTAAATGTGGCGGGATAAAAATATCCTGTGCTGCATCAACCAGCGTGGCGTCATTCAAGCAAGCAAAGCCATGCATGGGTTTAAGTAAACCTGCAAGGAGAGCGAGTAATGTGGACTTTCCTGCGCCTGATGCACCGCAGATCGCCGTGATCGGTGCTTTGAAGCTGCCTTGCATATTGAGCTTGAATTGATGTGACGCATTGCCACGTTTTAAGAATAGATCAAACGAAAGGTGATTAGACATCGCGATAACCCAAGCGTTGTTGACTGCGACGCGCAAGCCATTGACTCGCCCAAAGTGTGAGTAGCGCAACCGTGATTGATAAAATCACTAAGCGCAATGCTAGTGTTTCACCATCAGGCGACTGAATCGCTGCATAAATAGCAAGCGGCAGTGTTCGCGTTTCACCATCAATATTACCCACAAAAGTAATCGTTGCGCCAAATTCACCCAAACTGCGCCCAAAGGCTAATACAGCACCCATCAAAATTGCAGGCATACACAGCGGAATAGTAATAGTCAGAAAAGCGCGCCAAGGACTTGCGCCGAGAGTCTGTGCCGCTTGTTCCAGTCGAACATCGACGTTTTGCAATGCTAAGCGAATAGGTTGAACGAATAACGGCAGACTCATAAGCCAAGAGGCGAGTACTGCACCTGTCCAGTGAAAGGCAAGTTGGATACCGAGTGGCTGAAGCCATTGTCCGATCCAACCATTTCGCCCAAACATAACTAACAGTAAATAACCCAAGACCACAGGTGGCAAAATCATTGGTAAATAAACAAATGCTTCAAGAAGTGATTTGCCCCAAAAGTTACGTCTTGCTAACAACCACGCTAAGCCAATTGCGGGTAATGAACCAAGCAGCGTACACCAGAACGCGACTTTGAGTGAGAGACACAAAGCGCGTATTTCGACTGGCGACAAACTGGTGAACAAATGACTCATAACGCTATTCGATGTTGATTAATGTTAAGTTGATTAATGTTTAATTGCACCAAACCCATATTTGTGAAAAATCTTTTGTGCTGCGGGTTGTTGTAGATATTGCCAGAATTGTTGGCTCGATGCGCTGGCTTTTGTTTGATTTTCTGTAGTTTTTAGCAAAGCGAGCGGGTAGACGATGGGTGCATGGCTGTGATTTGGGAATGTACCAATGATTTTTACCTTATCGCTAATCATAGCATCGGTTGTATAAACCGCACCCGCAGGGCATTCACCGCGTGCGACAAACGCAAGCGCACTACGCACATCTTCGGTGGGAACAACGCGTGATTGAAGACCATCCCACCAACCCATTGAGGTCAGTGATTGTTTGGCGTATTTACCCGCTGGAACGCTGTCAGGATTGCCTAGACAAATTTTTCCTGTGAAGGCGAGTGGTAAATGAAAACTTTTATCCATAATGATAGGGAAAGGTTGGTCGTTAGGCGTGATTAGAACCAATTGATTGGCTAATAGATCCACACGACTTTTTTCAATCAGTAAGTTTGATTTTGCTAATGCATCCATCCAAGGTTCATCTGCTGAGATGAAAATCTGCGCTGGTGCACCAAGCTGAATTTGTTTGGCGAGCGTAGATGATGCAGCAAATGAAGTTTGAATTTTATCATTGGGATGTGTTGCTTCGTAGCCTTGTGCGATTTCAGTGAGTGCGTTGTTTAAGCTTGCTGCGGCAAATACAGTTACTGTTTCAGCGTGGGCTAAAAGAGGTGCCATGAAATTAGGTAACAGGAGTGCAATCGCAATAAGATTTTGTTTTTTTGAATAATAGAGATTCATAAAGCGCTTCCAGAATGATTTATTAAGATATAAATTCAATACTACTGTATTGATCGCTACACGGATATGTCTATGAACTAAAAGCAAGAACTACACCAATATGTCATTTTATGATGTAAATAGATGGGAAATGAGTGCGTGCTGACATTGTTTTATCGAGAATCGTTGCTTTAGTCAAACAAGACACTAGAGCCAAATTGCAAACGCGCGTATCATAGGCGACTTCTTTTTAAGGCTTTAGCAGTCCTAAGATTGTTAATGGAGCTCGTCCTAGTATGTTTATCGTGGCTGGTGCGCCTGCACTCTC
>JASLGO010000019.1 GCA_030150135.1 Aquirhabdus sp. | reverse complement strand
TTTAACGGTTGAACCGATCAAAAAGAATTTGTCAGCAGTTGTATCGTGAAACAATACTGGACGATAGTCCGGATGAATATCAGCTCTCATTGGGGGATTCCTGGCAGTTGTAGCTTGGCGCGCATAATAGCAAAAAAAATTCAATATTGCTGCAATATTTTCATGATATTTCACGATTATGCATGCCAATTGTCACCAAGTTTGTGCGGGGATTAGCCTTCGAGTGGAATATCCGCAGTCAGGCGCTCCAGAATGACGATTTCGTATTCCAGTAATCCGAGTAAACTTTGAATACTTGGTAATGTTTTACGGCAAGCAATAATGCCCACTTCTAGTTTATCGCGATAGCTGGTTAAGGTGATGTTGGTTGCTTGACCATCCATGACGATTGAAACAGGGTAGAGCGCATCTAACATTGCACCGTTCCAATACAATGTTTCTTTAGGACCAGGTACGTTAGAGATCACGATGTTGAATGCTTGAATTTTTGGGGCTGCGCCTGTGACTAGGTTGAGACCTGCCAGAGAAAATACAATACCTGTGTAATTCAGAATTTCTTCTGGAGTCATACGACTCATACGATCTTTGGAGTTCAGTACGCTATTACGGATTGTGGTGAGGCGTTCCAATGGATCACTGAGATGCGTTGCCAAATTCGCGAGAATCATTGCAATAGCATTACCGCGATCATCGCCTTCTTGACGCAACGAGATTGGTACCATTGCGACCAGAGGTTTTGCTGGTAGAGCATTCTGATTGCTGAGGTAAGCGCGCATTGCACCTGAACAGATTGCCAGCACGATGTCATTCAGGGTGACTTTTTCACCTAAGTAGACTGAAAGTTTCTTAGCGATGATACGCAAGCGCTCCAAGTCGTAAGACTGCGCTGCAAAGCGACGTGATGCTGAAACAGGCTGGTTAATAATGCTACGCGGTGCTTGAAAGACTGAAACGTAATTCGGATCTTTGCGATGTGTAATTGAGGTATAGACTTCACGTGTAACATTTGGTGCAATTTGAATTTGTTTTGCAACAGTATTAAAAAACTGAGTGGTTTTACTGAGTGTAATCCCTGCTTTTTTATGGCGTGGGCTTTTGACTGCCCAAAGTGGCGTTGTACCTTCGTCGTTAGGATCGGTTGATAGCGCACGTTGCACTAATTTCATGCCACCGACACCGTCAGTCAAAGCGTGATGCATTTTCATGTACATTGCAAAACGATCACCTTCGATCCCTTCGATGACATGGCATTCCCATAGTGGTTTTGCACGGTCAAGCAGCGCAGAGTGTTCTTGTGAAACGTAGGTTAAGAGTTCACGAACACGTCCAGGTTTTGGTAGGGAAATGTGTCTGAAATGTTGATCAATATCAAACTCATGATCTTTATCCCAGAAGTAACCATTGAGCACTTGGTTAAAAGGCTGAATCGGTTGTTCGTTAGATGCACGGATTTTTTGAACCAGTTGCCAAACAAAGTCTGAAGGAGCGTTTTCAGGGAGTTTAAAGAGAAATAATCCACCGACGTGCATCGGTTGTCTTCTGCTTTCGAGTGATAAAAATACTAAATCAATTGGACCCAATGCACGCATGTTAAACTCCAGTATTTGTTGCGAAAACCATCAATTGCTGACGACTCACAATTCATTGTAATTTGTGGAAAACGATACCGTGTAAAGAATAGCATGAAGAATGCCAACTTGGTGTGGCAGGTTTGGTATTGGCGGTATAGTTTTTAAGATATTTATAAGAGTATCTGTGTAAAAACTAATAAGCTGTCGGTTTTAATATGACGAAGCGGCTCGAATAGGGGGTAGTCTTTCACGCATTGTGATATAAGTTTATAATGCGGATGCTCATCTATAAGATTTTAGAGCAGTATTTGCGAACTGCTTTTTGTCGAAATATATATCCTCTATTGTACAGCTCAAATATTTCTTATTTTGGTTGAACTTTCTGAATCTAAATTAATGGTCGTTATGATAAAAGAAAAGATTGAAGCCGCTGAAGCCATTCGAGGTGTTGCATGCCTGTTTGTGGTGTTTTCGCATTTATCGCTGACTTTTTTTCCTTCGTTGCATAATTTTTTTAATTATCCTACGACGACTGAATATTATGAGTTGTGGATGCATAACTCGCCATTTGCGTTTTGGTATTCAGGGACAGCAGCGGTTTATATCTTTTTTGTGTTGAGTGGCTATGTACTCACGTATACGATTGTGAACAGTCGTGATCCCATTAAAAAAATCAAACAAATGAGTATCAAGCGCTATCCTCGCTTGATGTTGCCTGCTTTGGTGTCGTGTATTTTATTGTGGGCGGCATACCGTTGGATTGATGCACCGACTGATCATGTGACTGATTGGGGATCTTCGATTGGGGATGTGCCTGATTCAACGTTTCTTTATGCACTTTATGACGGCAGTATTAAGTCGTTTTTTTTAGGATACAGTGATTATAACTGGGTATTGTGGACGATGCGCATTGAGCTATTCGGTTCATTTGGCTTGTTTTTTTTATTATATCTTAGAGAGAAGAAAGCGGTTTTTTCGTGGTTACTTCCCATTTTGACCATTCTCCTATGTCTTGATTTAGATTATCTGGGCTATGCTGCATTTTTAATTGGTTCGCTGTTTTATTTCCATAAAAAGAATTTATCAAACCTAACTGCGTCTTTTTGTTTATTGCTTGGTTTATATTTTGCGGGTGTACATAACACAAGCTATGCGTATCAATGGTTTTATGATTTGTTGAATGATCAAACTTATGAAATTCTGAATTTCCTATCAGGTCCATTGATTGTGATGTCGATCATGTGGAATAGCAAGTTGGCTGATGCATTTAGCAATCGCGTGACCATTTATTTGGGTAAACTTTCATTTGCGGCATATTTGAATCATATCTTGATTTTGTTTGCTGTCGGATTGCCACTGTTTCAGTTTTTGCTGGAGCAGCACTGGAGTTATGCGTGGGCTGCAACTGTGACCTGTCTGGTGGTGGTTGCAGTGACTATTGCCTTCTCTGAGATTTTTTATCAGTTAGTTGATAAAAATACGATGAAACTTTCTGCAAAAATTTCGGATAAGTTTATTTAATTGAGCGATTGATATCGGAATCATCCTGCACATTTGTAGGATGATTTTTTTTATGTCTGTTTGTTATATTAGAGTGAGATTTTGAAAGAGATGGGCATTTTTATAGACATTGGATCGATTTCTATGTTATTGATCTAAAATATCATTCATAACAAGGATTAGTAATGAATATGCATAGTCATGATAAGACTCGTCAGCATTTGGTTGCGTTACAACATGAATTAGAAACGAGACTAACGCGAATAGAAGCTGAGCGTGTGGAGCGTAATGCACCAGATAATGATAAATGGAGTGATCAGGGGAGCTTGCATGAACGTGATGATGAACAAATGGCTTTGCAACTGGCAGCAAAAGGTGAGTTGAATCAAGTCAAAGGCGCTTTAGCACGATTAGATGCAGGGAAATATGGTGTGTGCGAAATATGTGGCGAGGAGATTGAAGCTGGACGGCTGGAAGCCTTGCCATTTGCGACACGATGCAAAACGCATGCAGTGTAAAAGAAGTTGGTCGATACTTTAATTTACCGTCATCACATTTGTTATAATTCGACAGCTTTTACGGAAGCTGTTTTTTTTGTGTCGTCAATTTATTGCATGCGGATGATACATTCTAAAGTTCTGTAAGTTCATCTCTTTTTAAATATTAGTTTTAGTCATTTTGGAATAGCGGATTAAAGCGCTATGGTTGTTGAGTACGCAAAATATGATGCTTTTTGATGAAGTTGAACATGATGGTGATTTGGTCGATGAGCGTGCGAAAGCAACGTCCAGAAGCACCTGGTGCAGTGTCATTGTTAATTTAACGTTATCGACGTTGCAAATCTTACTAGGTCTATTTTCTAAGTCTCAGGGCTTGGTTGCGGATGGGATTCATTCGTTATCGGATTTGATTGCTGACTTTATCGTTTTATTTGCGAGCCATCATAGTAAAAAAGATGCTGACTTAGATCATCAGTTTGGTCATCAGCGTTTTGAAAATGCGGCCTCATTTATACTGGGTTTGATTTTATTGCTGGTCGGGATTGGCATGTTGCTCAGTGCTTTCAATAAAATTCAACATCCAGATTCGATTGCAAAGGTTCATATTATTGCGTTGTGGGTTGCTGGACTTGCGCTAGTTTCTAAAGAGTTATTGTTCCGATATATGCTGGCTGTTGCAAAACGTGTGAAGTCGAGCATGTTGGTTGCAAATGCTTGGCATGCGCGATCTGATGCGGCATCTTCATTGGTAGTGGGTGTGGGTATCGTTGGAAATCTAGCAGGTTATCCGATTTTAGATCCAATTGCGGCAGTGTGTGTGGGTCTGATGATCATGAAAATGGGCTGGGAGTTTGGTTGGGAAGCACTCAATGATCTGATGGATAAAGCGGCTGACGAAGAGGAAGTTGCTGCGATTACAAAAACACTGTTAGAAACAGAAGGCGTGAGCGGTATTCATGACGTACGAACCCGTAAAATGGGCGATATGATTTTGGTTGATGCGCATATCGAAGTCGAGGCAACGCTAACGGTTGAAGAAGGACATCATATTGCGGTTGAAGCACGTAGACGCGTATTACAACGACATCGAGTGCTCAATCTGATGACCCATGTTGATCCTTATATGCGTCCAGATTTGGATCATCATTCAAACCAATCTGCATCATAGATTTTCTAAAAGAGTAGTGATAAAAAAGGCGCATTGATTTGATTCATGCGCCTTTTTTGATATCGTTTTTTAAGATCAGACTTCGTGTATAAACATCTTACGATCAAAGCGAATCTGTGGAAAGAACACACCATCATCTGCGCGTTCACCCGCACCAATCACCATAATCGGTATCGCGGAGCTAGGTAGCTTGAGGAGTTTGCTGACACGATCACCATCAAACCCTTCCATCATGCATGTATCAAAGCCATGCGCGCGGAATGCCAATACGAGGTTTTCACAGGCTAAAGCGGTGCTTTTTGCTGCCCATAATTCTAAATCTTTACTGGTATAAGGACCGCGTGGGAGAGGTGTGACTAATCCACCGACTTTAACTGCAGCTTTTTTCAACATGCCAAAGCTGTTGAGTGGGCCTGGTGCGTAGTTGTAGGGAATGAGTTGATAGTAACGGCGGACGAGGGGCGGAATGCTTGCAGTTGGCCAGTCATGAAGGACTTTTTGTGCATAGTCGCCAATTCGATCAGTTCGAGCGACACAAACAATCAATTCTGCTGCGGTCTTGGCGGCATATTGGCTCATGCATGCTTTGACAAGTTTGGCTTTTTTATCTTTGGATCGAACAACATAGAATTCCCAAGGTTGCAAGCCTGACGAACAAGGTGCAAGCATTGCCATATCTAAGCAATCGTCAAGTACGGCTTGTGGAATCGATTTGTTTGTAAATTTACGCACAGAGCGACGACTGGTGACCACTTGGCGGAATGCTTCAACATTCATATCGGTTGGTGCGGGTTCATAATAACGTTGTTTGCCATCGACCATGATTGTTTTGGTGTTTAGCGGTTTGCTGCTTAGAACGTCACTCATGATGTAGTTCCTGAGATTTGTTGACAATGTATAGTGTCAATATTAGCTGGAGGCATGATGATAAAATCACAACCCTATCACGACAATAAAAAGAAATAATCCAGCGAGTCATCTATTTTTACAATGACAACCGATGTTCACTAAACGAGAATGATATACTTTCCCGCGATTTATTGAATCCCAAATAGAGTGAAGCAGAAATTTTATGGCACATCAATTTACAATTAATGAAACAATTCACGGTATTTCGATTGAGCGATTTACAGAACTAGCGGCGGATACAGCGCTGCATGAAACTGTATGTCGACGTATTCCTGGTGATAACTTGGAAATTCTTGAATCGAGAGTGTCTGGTGATACTTATACGATGCGCCGTGAATATAATCTTGATGTCAATATTCCAGATGTTGCCAAGAAACTTCTTAAAAATGCATTTCGTTTGAAACGTACTGATGTAACTAATCTAAAAAGTTTATTTTCTACCGTAGAATTAGGTGCAAATCTGCCTTTGGAAGCAAAAGCTGAGCGTACTGTAAAGGGTGATGGTGAAAAAGTTGATCTCACATTGACTTGGACTGTGAAAGTCAAAGTGCCTTTAATTGCGGGTATGTTGGAAAGACATGCGGAAGGTGAGATTCGTAAATTTAGCCTGTTAGAGCTTGATATTGTTAAAGATGAGTTAAAGAAACATCTCTAATTTAAGCCTAGTTCAGGTTGAATTGAAAAACTCTCCATCAGGGGAGTTTTTTGTTTTTGGTATGATGCTAATTCTTTGGATTAAAAAAATAAGGTGATGTGATGAGTGCAATTTTACCAGTTGCAAAGCAGGGTGAAGAAATTCTGAAACTCAAAGCTGCATCTGTGGCAGATAGCGAATTCGATAGTGATTGGTTACAACAACTTGCTGCTGCCATGCAGGCAACGATGTCCGTGCGTGAGGGCGTTGGGATTGCAGCACCGCAGGTTTATGTTTCTAAACGCGTGATAATTGTGGCTTCACGACCTAATGTACGCTATCCCGATGCACCAGAAATGGATGCGGTGGTGATGGTGAATCCTGAGATTTTGGAGTTTTCACCAGAGACTTGTTTGGGTGAGGAGGGGTGTCTGAGTGTGCCGAATGAACGCGGGCAGGTTGAGCGATCGCAAGCGGTGAAAGTTCGTTATCGAACTTTACAAGGTGAAGTGGTTGAAACCCGTTATGAGGGTTTTCCTGCGCGGATTGTGCAGCATGAGGTGGATCATTTGGATGGGGTGTTGTTTGTAGATAAATATATAACTGATACCTTGATATGTTAATGAAGATATTGTATTTTATTTAAAATTTAAAGGAAATATTAAATGCTTAGAATCAATTCTATTAATTTAAAGAATTTGAGGAGTTTAAGGGATACAGGTGATATTAAAATAAAACCAATAACAATTTTAGTTGGAAAAAATAGCGTTGGGAAAAGTACATTTTTACGTACATTTCCACTTCTAAAACAAAGTTGCGAGAAAGAGACAAGAGGGCCAATTCTATGGTATGGAAATCTTGTTGATTATGGCGACTTTAGCACATCTATTAATAGAAATGCAGCAGAAAATGAACAGAGTAACTATATTGAATTTTCATTTGGGTTAGATATAGATCAAGATATTCATCATTTTTTAGATATATCTCTAAATCAAAACATTGATGCAAAAATGACACTTCAGATGAAGGAGCATAATAAATCAAGCTATGCTTCTAGATTGAAATTATCTTTGTTCGATAAAAATATAATAGTTGATTTAAATGCAAATCAAGATTTTGAAAAAATTAGTATTGATGGTAAAGATTTTACAAAAGACTACTTCAAAGAGCGTGGGTTGACTTATAGGGTTGGACAAGGGAAATACTTACCTTTTTTTATTTTATTGAAGCCATTTAAAATTAAAGATAAAAAAGCTGAATTTACTCGGCATGCAGCTTTTTTTGAGGAGATGCTGCTTAATGTTATTAAAGATTTGTGTCGTAATAACGTAAAAAACGATACTATTGAACTTTTAATAAAAAATATCCCATTTTCTAGCTCTATTGAGATTCATGATTATTTATCAAATCAAGATATTATTTCTGGCTTGGCAAAAAAAATTAAAAAAATGGATTTGAAAAGTACTCAATTTCGAGAGGTTGTAGATTTTTACTATCTTTATGTATATGAATCTTTGATTCCTATCATTGATGAAAATTTGGCTGCTATATTTAGTCGAGTAAGATATTTAGAACCATTGCGTGCAACTGCACAAAGGTATTATAGAAGACAAGAGTTAGCAATTAACGAGATTGATTCGAAAGGATCGAATATTGCAATGTTTTTAGATAGTTTAAGTCAGGCTGAAAAGAATAGTTTGACTAGTTTGTTAATGGAAAGCTTTAATATTGAACTTAATGTCCGTCGAGAGAGTGGGCATTTAGCTTTAACAATAAAAACGCCTGCTCTAAAAGAAGAAACTAATATAGCTGATTTAGGGGTTGGATATTCACAAATTCTTCCATTTATAATTCAGTTGTGGGATTGTAATGACAAGAAAAGAATAAATAGATCAAATAATTTTCCATTTTTTGGTCGTGGGTCAGGTGATTATTTTATCGTGGAACAACCTGAATTACATCTACATCCTGCTTATCAAGCTAAAATTGCAGATGTAATAGAAAAAATTATAGACAAAGAAAAATTGAGTTTAATTATAGAAACACATAGTCCTCATCTCATATATAGATTTGGCGAATTAGTTGAAGATAAAGAAAGTAGAATAGATAAAGAAGATATTCAAATACTGATTTTTGAGGAAAATGATGGAGAGACGCATATTCGTCAGGCAGCTTTTGATGATGATGGTCGTTTATTAAATTGGCCTATTGGTTTTTTTCATCCATAATCACTTTTAAGTAATAGTAAATGTATATATATTTGATGGATAATATAGTTGATCTTGACTTTTCTAGAGTTGAAGTTGTTAGTTCTATTGAAAATCTAATTAATACAGCTTATGAAGGATATAATATTGTTGATGCATCTTATAAAACTTTTAAATTTATATTAGATAATAAAAGTCTTGGTGACGTAACTATAAGTAAGTTGAAACAAATTATAAGTTTTAATCGTGAACATTATTCCTTATTTGATAGTATTGCAAACAAGATATTTATTTCGGGTCTGTCTGGTACCAATGAAAAAAAAGAAAAAGGCTGGATTCTACCTTTAAGTGAAATTTCTTATGGTAAATTAGCAGGTCTTGAGATTGTAGCGGAAGATGAGGATGATGCTAAACTTTTGATAGAATCAATTAAACATTATAAAATGTTAAATGAAAACCTAAGGAACTTTAGTACATTAGTAACACCATCAAATGGTGGAGGGGCTAATATTCAATTTGTTATTCAGACAAAAATTAACGCAAAGGATAAAGTACTTGTCTGTTTTTGTGATAGTGATAAGTTGAGCTTAAGTTCTGAGTTAGGTGGGGTAACAAAAGAGTGTGGGAGAATAAGTTTTATATCAAATTTTCCTTGTTATTTTTTTCACACAATTGGTAGAGAAATGGAAAATGATTTGCCCCATTTCTTTATAAATCAGGTTCTGAATTTTCATAATGATCCTAAAACTAAAGCTAATTTCTTAAAGTTGGAGAACATATACGAGAATATCGATAAAAATATTTTTAAGTACACTGATTTGAAGAAAGGTATAACCTTTTTTGATATAAAGAAGATTACCTGCATGAAGTCAAGGCAGTTTTGGAATGAAAGTATAGAGTTATTAAATAAAAACGGCTTTTTGACCAAGAGTATTTCGGACTTGGTAGACGAAGATATTATTGTTGAACACTTATCGGAATCAATAGCTTCGAATGTTTTGGCTTGGCTAGAATATAAATTTGATAGTAAACCTAATAAAGTTCATGAAGATATAAAAAATGATAAGAGCTCCCAACCATGGTTAGCTCATGGTGAGAACTTGTTCTGGTTAGCATGTGGGATGAAAAGAGGACGAATATAAACAAAAACTTCTCATATGAAGGAGTATTATGTTTATTCAAGCAATCGAATCATCCAAATTCGGCCCTAACCAACGTTTAGCGACATCAATTGTCCAGCCTTTACGTTTGGCATAATCCTCAAGCTGGTCTTGAGAAATTTTGCCGACATTGAAGTATTCACTGTCAGGATGTGAATAATAGAAACCACTGACCGAAGAAGGCGGCATCATTGCAAAGTGTTCGGTGAGCTGCGTTCCGATCTTGTCGGTCGAACCTAACCAATTAAACAACACCGCTTTTTCAGAATGTTCAGGACATGCAGGGTAGCCCGGTGCAGGACGAATACCGACGTATTTTTCCTTGATCAGTTCTTCATTATCCAGAACTTCATCAAGTTTATAGCCCCAGAATTCCTTACGAATGCGCTCATGCAAATGTTCCGCAAAAGCTTCCGCAAAACGATCCGCTAATGACTGAACGAGAATCGCTGAGTAATCATCGCCTTTGGCTTTAAACTCATTGGCATATTCTTCCGCACCGAAGATCGACACCGTAAAGCCACCGAGATAATCAGTATTTTCCTGAGATGTACTAATAAAGTCAGCTAAAGACAAGTTCGGTTTGCCTGTCACCTTGTCAGACTGTTGACGCAAATGCTCGAAGGTGTGTGTGACATTCTGACGCGCTTCATCAAACACGCTCACAGTGTCAGCAGCTGTACGCTGTGCAGGATATAGACCAAAGACTGCACGTGCATCGAAACGGTTGTTGTCGATAATGTCTTTGAGCATTGCTTGCGCTTGATTGTATAAATCAGTTGCCGCTTCACCGACGACTTCATCTTCTAGAATTTTCGGGAATTTACCTGCCAAACTCCATGAAATAAAGAAAGGAGTCCAGTCAAAATAAGGCACTAAGGTTTCCAGCGGATAATTTTTAATGACCTGCGTACCCAATGCATTTGGTTTAGGCGGAGCATAGTCTTCAGCAATCTTAAAGCCATGCTCAATCGATTCGGCATAGCTGAGTTTTGCGGCTTTCGGTTGCTTGTTTGCTAGACGCTCACGAATTTTGGCGTATTCAGCGCGATGTTCAGCAATAAAATTGCCGCGCATTTCCTTGGACAGTAAAGTCGTAGCGACACCGACCGCACGCGATGCATCGGCAACATAAATTACAGCATCATTTTGATATTGCTGATCAATCTTAACTGCGGTATGTGCCTTCGATGTGGTTGCGCCACCAATCAATAACGGAATGGTGAAGCCTTTGCGCTGCATTTCTTTAGCAACAAACACCATTTCATCGAGCGATGGCGTGATCAGCCCAGACAAGCCGATGATGTCACATTTCTCATCAATCGCGGTTTGCAGGATTTTTTCGCAAGGTACCATCACGCCGAGGTCAACAATGTCGTAGCCATTACAACCGAGTACCACGCCGACGATATTTTTACCAATATCATGCACGTCGCCTTTGACGGTTGCCATCAGGACGCGGCCTTTGGATTGGGCATTGCCTTTCTCAGCTTCGATGTAGGGGTTCAGCCAAGCAACAGCTTGTTTCATCACGCGGGCAGATTTAACGACTTGCGGTAGGAACATTTTTCCTGAACCGAATAAGTCACCGACCACGTTCATGCCATCCATCAGCGCACCCTCGATCACATCGAGTGGGCGTTTGGCTTTCAGGCGTGCTTCTTCTGTATCTTCATCAATATAGGTTGTGATGCCTTTGACCAGTGCATATTCAAGGCGCTTTTCGACGGGCTGATTACGCCATTCGAGGTTTTCGGCTTCTTTAGCTGCACCAGCATGGCTGCGGAATTTCTCAGCAACTTCAAGCAGTTTTTCAGTGGCAATCTGACCAGATTCACCTTGATTTTGATTCAGAATGACGTCTTCTACGGCATCTTTCAGCTCTTTTGGAATGTCATCATAAATTGCCATTTGCCCAGCATTGACGATCCCCATGGTCATGCCTTGCTTGATGGCATAGTACAAGAACACGGAGTGGATGGCTTCACGAACTGGTTCATTACCACGGAATGAGAATGAAACGTTCGACACGCCGCCTGAAATCATGGCATGAGGCAGGTTTTGCTTAATCCAGCCTGTTGCCTCGATAAAGTCCACAGCATAGTTGTTATGCTCTTCAATCCCTGTCGCAACAGCAAACACGTTCGGGTCAAAAATAATGTCTTCAGCAGGGTAGCCTACGTCATTGACCAACACGTCATAAGAGCGTTTACAGATTTCGCGTTTACGCGCAGCAGTATCCGCTTGACCGACTTCATCGAATGCCATGACGATAATCGCTGCGCCGTATTGACGGCATAGGCGTGCTTTATGGACAAACTCGTCATAACCTTCTTTTAAGGAAATGGAGTTCACAATTGGCTTGCCTTGTACACACTTCAAGCCTGCTTCGATGATCTCCCATTTGGAGGAGTCAATCATGATCGGCACGCGAGAGATATCAGGTTCAGACGCGACCAAATTCAGGAAATGCACCATCGCATTTTGCGAATCGAGCATGCCTTCGTCCATGTTGATGTCGATGATTTGCGCGCCTGCTTCAACTTGTTGCTGGGCAACTTCCAACGCTTCACTAAACAGTTCTTCACGAATCAAGCGTAAGAATTTTTTTGAACCCGTGACGTTGGTACGTTCACCGACATTGACGAATAATGATGAGTCGTAAATGTTGAATGGCTCTAAACCACTCAAACGACACGCTGCTGGTGTATCAGGAATTTGGCGTGGTGGAATATCCTTCACTGCGTTGTAAATCGCACGAATATGATCGGGTGTTGTCCCACAGCAACCACCTGTAATATTGATCAAACCACTTTCGGCAAACTCTTTTAAGAATGCGGCAGTTTGTTCTGGGGTTTCGTCATATTCACCAAAGGCATTTGGTAAGCCTGCGTTCGGGTGAGCAGAGACAAAGGTATCCGCAACATCTGATACGGTTTTCACGTGTGGGCGCATCGCATCCGCACCGAGCGCACAGTTAAAACCAATCGACAATAAATCACCGTGACGTACTGAGTTCCAGAACGCTTCTGCCGTCTGACCTGTCAACGTACGTCCTGACGCATCGGTAATCGTTCCCGAAATCATCAGCGGCAGTTCATAGCCAATTTGCTTAAAGACTTCTTTGACGGCAAAAATCGCAGCTTTACAGTTCAGTGTATCGAAAACGGTTTCGATCAGAATAATGTCCGCGCCACCTTCAATCAGAGCGTGGGTCGCTTCGATATAATTTTCTTTAAGTGCGTCAAAAGTAATGTTACGAAACGCTGGGTTATTGACATCAGGTGAAATAGAACAAGTACGAGAAGTCGGCCCAAGTACGCCAGCCACAAAACGTGGTTTATCAGGCGTTGAATATTTCTCACAAGCAACTTTTGCCAGACGTGCAGCTTCACGGTTGATCTCAGGAACGAGGTCTTCCATGTGGTAATCCGACATGGAAACACGCGTGCCGTTAAAGCTGTTGGTTTCAATAATGTCCGCACCAGCGTCCAAGTAGGCTTCGTGAATGCCTTGAATAATCTGTGGTTGAGTCAGCACCAAAAGGTCGTTATTGCCTTTTAAATCGTGTGCCCATTCCGCAAAGCGTTCGCCGCGATAATCTTCTTCTTCTAATTTATGGCGTTGAATCATCGTCCCCATTGCGCCGTCAATGATCAGAATTCTTTTTTTGAGCAACTCTGTCAATTGAGTTTTCAGGTTTTTAGCGTTTTGGGCAGACGTAGACATTTGTACAAAAAACTCCGAATCAGGAATAAAGCTGCGTCACGAAAAACACCGCGATGCAAGTGTGACTAATGTGAAAAAGAGTAGAACGCAGATTTTTGAATAAACATATTCAATTGACCGCTATTCTATCAGGTTATCAATGGACGTGACTGCAAGGTGTGATATTATGCCGCCGTTTACGGTGTATTGTCATTAAACTGTCATTTTGCTTGTATCTTGATTGAACCAAGTATGAGTAAGAAGAAGGGTTATAACTAAGTCGAACAATATATTCGATGATTTTTTATTCAAGAATTTTTCTATGAGTCAGAACTCCTCTGTAGCACCATCGTTAGAGACACCGATTCACCCGATCTTCAAACCACTGTTTCTTGTAGTGGTGGTTGCAGCACTGATCTATATCGGATTTTCGCTCTCAACTGATTTGGCAAATATACCTGCCTTGAGTTTAATCCCATTTATCCTGCTCAGTGCGGCTTTATTTGTCGCGCTAGGCTTTGAGTTTGCTAATGGTTTTCACGATACCGCCAATGCGGTAGTGACAGTCATTTACACCAATGCATTGTCTCCGCATATGGCGGTTGGACTTGCAGGTTTAGCGAACTTCCTTGGTGTGCTATGCGCCAGTGGCGCAGTTGCGTATGGTATTTTGGCATTATTGCCCGTCGAGTTGATTCTCAATGTTGGCAGTAGTCAAGGTTTCGCTATGGTCTTTGCTTTACTTTTAGCAGCGATCATTTGGAACTTAGGCACTTGGGCTGCTGGCATTCCCGCGTCGAGTTCACATACGTTGATTGGTTCAATTATTGGTGTGGGTTTGATGAATCGCTTTTTGACTCCAGCAGGTTTAGGCGCAAGCAGCGTAAACTGGGATCAAGCGATCAAGGTCGGTAAAGCATTATTGTTTTCTCCATTAATCGGCTTTGTATTGGCAGGATTAATTTTTCTGCTATGTAAGTTAATATTTGCACGTAAACCAGAATTATTTGAGCCACCTGAAGGTGTTCAACCACCGCCGTTTTGGATTCGTGGCTTATTGGTTATAAGTTGTGCTGGTGTGAGCTTTGTGCATGGGTCAAACGATGGTCAGAAGGGTATGGGTTTAATCATGCTGGTTCTGATTGGTATTGTTCCTGCGGCTTATTCATTGAATAAAACCATGAATGCTGCTGAAGTTCAGTCCTTTGCCGTATTATCTGAGCAAACTGCACATATTTTATCTCCGACTGATTCGAAAGTGGATTTGCAAAAATCACGTGACGTTCTGACGCGCTATTTGCAAGGTTCTGTGAAAGATCCGCAAGTATTACCTGCGGTCGCTGCACTTGAGTTGAATCTCAGCCAAGCTGCGAAGCAATACGGCACATTCGATAAAGTTCCAGACGGTGAAGTGCATAACTTGCGGAATGATACTTATTTAATCAGTGCATGTTTGAAGCGTCTAAAGAAAAATGACGCGTTAAAGCAATTGACGCCTGAACAACAAACTGTACTGACCAATAGTAGTAGTAGTTTGGATAAAACCACACAGTTCATTCCAGCTTGGGTTAAAGTTGCTGTTGCACTCGCATTGGGTTTGGGAACACTGGTTGGTTGGAAGCGGATTGCTGTCACTGTCGGTGAAAAAATTGGTAATCGTCCAATGAACTATGGTCAAGGTTTTGCCGCGCAATTGTCTACAATTGCCATGATTGGTGCTGCCGATAACCTTGGTCTGCCAGTGAGTACCACACATGTGTTAAATGGCTCTGTGGCGGGTACGATGACTGCGAATCGGTCTGGTCTTCAGTGGGGAACTATCAAGCGCATCCTATATGCGTGGGTGCTGACGCTTCCTGCGGCGATGACGTTGTCTGGTTTGTTATATTGGTTGTTTATGGAATTTATTTAATGTTGTGATGACATTGAATGTAAAAAAACGCCTAGCATTTGCTGGGCGTTTTTTATGGGTGAAAATAATTGAAATTTGAGTTCACTGAGCTTGTTGGCGTGAACCTCTAAACTATAGTTTTACTATCACCGCGCATTTCGATACTTCGACTAGCTCAGTAACTGCAGGCTCAATGAGCTATCCCTTCTAATCAATGACTCTTTCTAAACACTCGCTGTTTCTCACGACTCCAGTCACGGTCTTTTTCAGTCGCGCGTTTATCATGTAGCGCTTTACCTTTAACCAATGCGATCTCGCATTTCACGTATTGGCCTTTCCAAAAACTTGCTAAGGGTACGCAGGTGTAACCTTTTTGATTCACTGCCGCCATTAGCTTGTTAATTTGACGACGTGACAACAATAGTTTGCGCGTACGCGTTGCTTCAGGATCAACATGAGTCGATGCTGTCCAAAGTGGTGTGATTTGGGCATTAAACAAAAAAGCTTCATTATCGCGAAAAATCACATAGCTTTCAGAAATCGTCATTTTGCCTGCACGAATTGCTTTGATTTCCCAGCCTTGCAATACAAGCCCTGCTTCATATTTATCTTCGATAAAGAAGTCATGACGCGCTTTACGGTTTTGGGCGATTGTCCCGCCCGATGCTTTATCTTTACTCATGGTTTTGGTGAATCATCTCTATTGCTAATCCGTCCAATCAGATAGACAACATTGGACGGTTTTGTTTTCTATATTGCGCTATTGTGACGCATGTTAGAGCTTGGCGTTGCATTTTTTAGTAAAAATTTTAAATATGAACATGAATTAAGCATGTTAATCATTTACTGTACTTATACTGTACTAGGATTCTTGATAACATGTCGCCATTCTAACGTATTGCCGAGTCTTGCTGATGACCCGTGTTATTTATCCTGGAACTTTTGACCCTGTAACCAATGGTCATACTGATCTGATTGAGCGTGCATCAAAAATGTTCAATGAGGTCGTCGTTGCGATCGCTGCGGGTCATCATAAAAATCCCGTGTTTACTCTGGAAGAGCGTGTTGCTTTGGTTCATAGCGCGATAGGTCATTTACCTAATGTCAAAGTGATTGGCTTTAGCGGGCTTTTGGTTAATCTATTTAAAGAGCAACAGGCAACCGCAGTTTTGCGTGGTCTGCGTGCGGTTTCGGATTTTGAATATGAATTTCAACTGGCAAATATGAATCGTCAATTGGATCATACGTTTGAGACAGTATTTCTCACGCCATCGGAACATTTGTCTTTTATCTCTTCAACATTAGTTCGTGAAATTGCCAGATTGCATGGTGATGTCGCGAAGTTTGTACCGACAGCGGTCAACGCGGCTTTTGCAGCAAAACATGCAAATGGCTGGTAATGATCAAAAATAGTTTTATTTTGAATCAAAAAGGTTAATAGCACGTTATGTCACTCAAGATCACGACTGAGTGCATCAATTGTGATGTATGTGAGCCCGTGTGCCCAAATCAGGCGATTTATATGGGATCTGTGATTTATGAGATCGATCCTGATTTGTGTACGGAGTGCGTAGGGCATTTTGATGTTCCGCAATGTCAGTTGTTTTGCCCTGTTGACTGTATTCCTAAAGATCCTAATTTTCCTGAAACGCAAGAGGAGTTACTTGCAAAATCTATACGGCTTAAAACTGCAGCTGCATCGAATTTATAAATGAATGAGCAGATTGTCGATATTTAGACCATAAAATAAAAATAAATACAGATTTAATTTACATCATCCTTCATCAGTTTGTTACTATGCGCGCGCAAAGTGGGCTGGACGGTCGCCGCTGATGAGATCTTCGGATTGACGCAGGGGAGGAAAGTCCGGGCTTCATAGGGCAAAGTGCCAGATAACGTCTGGGCGGCGTGAGCCGACGGAAAGTGCAGCAGAGAGCAGACCGCCGAACGGCTCGAAAGAGTGCGTGGTAAGGGTGAAACGGTGCGGTAAGAGCGCACCACGAGTCTGGTAACAGACCGGTACGGTAAACCCCACTTGAAGCAAGACCAAATAGGCATCCATGGCGTGGCCCGCGTCGGATGCGGGTAGGTTGCTTGAGCGTATTGGTGACGATACGCCTAGAGGAATGATCGTTCACGACAGAACCCGGCTTATAGGCCCACTTTGCAC
>JASLGO010000168.1 GCA_030150135.1 Aquirhabdus sp. | reverse complement strand
GGTAAACGACCACCTTTTGTATGTCCTGACAGATCAATCAATATATCAATTTGGTCTTTATTAATTTGCTCAATGAAAACATCATCACTCCACTCATCGACGCGTCGCCACAAATCAAACTGATTACGCAATTTCTGCGTAAAGTCAGTATTCTTAGACTGATTGGCATAGGCAACAAGTGTCAACTGAGAGCGTAACGCAGGATCAAGACTGAGTTGTTCGATTGTACTATCCAAGAAATAACCCACAGGATGATCAAACAAATCTGCCGACACAAAACCAATTCGAAGTGGTGAATGGATTTTTAGTCTCTGACTCGCATGACGATGTGTTTTGACATTACCGACTGCTGTTCTAAATCGACGCAATAAATCATCATGTTCATCAGAATCAAACGAATGCAGATAGTGGTGGATAAAGATCAAGTTACTCAATGTCTGAACATGCGAAGGATCAAGCAACAAGACTTCTTCGTAAGCCTGCATCGCTTCACTCAAAAGTCCCTCCGCTTCTAGAACACCTGCGATGCCATATTTTGCTTTTGCATGTTTCGGAGCTAATTGACTTGCCTCGATATATACCGATTTTGCTTGCGAGAAATCATTATTTTTAAAATAAGCCAGCCCTAAATTAATCCGAAATTCAATATTTTCAGGCATTAACTCCACAGCGCGTAAAAAAGACTGAATTGCAGCCAGATATTGACACAAATGCATTTGTGCCAATCCAGCATTATAAAAAAGAATTGCATCGTTCGGCGTCAGCTTCTGTAATTCCATGAATATATTTAGCGCTTGATCAGGTCGACCCAGCTCCAACAAACTCGCTGCCATCAACTCCTTCGCTAGAAAACGAAGTTTGTCGTCATTCTTCGCGCCAGAAATACATGATTGTGCAAGGGTACACGCTTGTTGCCACTGCTTTTCTGCATAAGCCTGCTTTGCCTTTAGATAAAACAGTTGCGCTGGCATTGCACTATTCAGATTTGACTGAAAATTCGGCGCAGATTGAACGGGTTTATGAGCCATATTTTTCGTTCCACATTCCATATAGTGCGTCAACAAAATCGTTGGAAAATTGTTTGGCATCAAACACAGGACTGACCCTAACTTGTTCGCGCAGCATCGCTCTGAGCGTCGCTAACTCTTGGCGTTTTTCTATGCCTGCATTTCCCCAGACAATGGCTTTTTGTATGTATTGTTCCTCGCTATAAGCAACCCAATCCGATAGCCCAGCATTCATCATAAGCGCCTCACCTTGCCGACCAAGCATACTCGGTAGCGCAAGTGTCAAGGTAGGTACACCCATCCAAAGTGCTTCGGCAGTCGTCGTTCCGCCAGGATAAGGGAATGTATCCAATAGAATATCGACTTCAGCATAGGACAAAAGATAGTCTTTACGAGTCATTTTTCCAATCAAATCAACTCGCTGAATATCAATATTTGCCTTCACCAACCGCTCAACAAACAAATCTTTCAACTTAGCTCGAACAAAATCAATAGATTGAATACGTAAGCGGACATTCGGACATGCTTTTAGAACATATCTCCAACAGCGAAGTACGCCATCATTCATTTTGCTTGAAACTTGATAGCATCCCATCACCATCGTTGTTTGCGTCAAAGATGGTAAAGAACTCACATCTGGAGCATCATTCGGAATAGAAAAACAATATCTCAAATGAGGCAACCGCCAAATCTTCTCAGAAAACCAACGTTCCTCACCCTCAGGCACACTCACTGAATCCGCAAGGACATAATCAATACTTGTTAATCCTGTTGAGCCAAAATAGCCTAACCAACTGATTTGTAGTGGCGCAGGTTTCTTTGCAAAAGCAGTTAAGCGGTGGTAGTCCGTATTCCCAGATAAATCAATCAATATATCAATCTGGTCTTTATTGATTTGCTCAACCAATTGATCATCATTCCAACCTTCAATTTCACGCCACACATCAAACTGGGCATGTAATCGACGCTGATATTCATCTTGTGAAGATCTATTGCTATAAGCAACTAAGGTTAATTGACGAGATAATTCAGGATTCGCACTAATCTGTGCCAAAGTACTTTCTAAAAAGAACCCCACAGGGTGTTCGCGCAAATCTCCGGAAACAAAACCAACGATGAGTGGTGTATGTTGTTGTAATTGTGACGACTTCGGTCGAGCCGCCAAAACCACACCATCCTCAATCACATGCGCAAAACGTTGCGTCATCTCTTTAATCAGTTGTAAATCCAACGGATAGCGAGAATACTGCATGAAAATCACATTACCCTGCACTTTCAAATGATTAGGCTCATATTGCAGAACCTCTTCAAACACCTGTTGAGCCTCATCGACCAAGCCCTCGTCCATGAGTAATCTTCCTAAATTATGCTTAGGTTGCATAAATTGAGGATCAATACGAATTGCTTGGAGATAACATGCTTTCGCCTGCTCATCATCTCCATGCTTAGAAAATGCTAGACCCAAATTAACATGCGCTATCGCGTAATTGGGCTGAAGACTTACGGCTTGTTGCAGATAAGAAATGGCTTCCTCATATCGATGCAACGATGTCAAACTGAGTCCGATATTGCTCAAGATAACCGGATCGTGAGGCTTTAACTGATTGAGCTCAATCAGTGTGATCAAAGCTTGTTCTATCTGATGAGTCCTACTCAGACCTTCAGCCAATAGCTCTTTAGCGAGTATGCGTAATTTCACATCCTGCCTTGCTGCGACGACACACGCTTGGGCATGCACACAAACCTGCTGCCACTGATTGACCACTTGCGCTTGTTTGGCTTGAGCATAATGAAAATGTGCCAGCATTGGATTTACTGCACCTGTATTAAAATTAGGCGCAGATTGGACAGGTTTAATAGCCATAGGTTATGTTTTCAAAATCAAGAATAGACAACAAAACAAACAATTAAAAGACTATGGATTAGTCTCCTAACTTTGTATCACCATCTAAATCAATATCAGCATCATCAGTATCAGAATCTGTGCCTAATCCGAGTTTTTTCAGGCGATAACGTAATGATCTAAAGGACATCCCGAGTTTCTTGGCGGCAGCCGTACGATTCCATAAACTGGCATCTAATGCCTGCTGAATAATATGGCGTTCGATTTCTTGCAAATAAACCTCTAGGCCTTGAGAAGGAAGATTTTTCAAGGAAGGCACTGCATTCAGAGCAACATTGACCGATTGATTTAATGACGTACTCAGCACACTTTGAGTCTGCGCAGATTCACCCAGTCGTGAAATCGGCTGGGAAGAGCTCTCGAATTGATGTGCATCGTTTAACTTCAAATGCTCTGGCAGAATAACCCCGTCATCACACAATGTCAGTGCGCGCTCGAGCGTATTCTGCAACTCTCGCACATTACCAGGGAATGCGTAGCTCAGTAATTGCTGCTGTGCTGTCTTGGAAAGTTTTGGCGGCGTAATGCCCCAATCATTGCATAGGCGATTTAGAAACGTATCCGCTAACAATAAAATATCATCGCCGCGTTCACGCAAAGGTGGAACCTGCACCTCAATCACATTAATCCGATAAAACAAATCTTGGCGAAAACCGCCTGCATTCACTTGGGCTTGTAAATTCTTATGCGTTGCACTCAGTAATCGAATATCGACGGGAACCTCTGTTTGCGTACCAATCGGACGAACTTTTTTCTCTTGGATTGCACGTAGTAATTTGACCTGCATCGCGAGCGGCAAATCCGCCACTTCATCTAAAAATAGTGTGCCACCATGCGCAGACTGAAAAAGACCTAGTTTGTCTTCGCTTGCACCTGTAAAACTTCCTTTCTTGTGTCCGAAGAATTCACTTTCCATCAGTTCTGCTGGAATTGCGCCACAGTTGACGGGAATAAAAGCGCCACTGCTTCGTGGGCTGAGTAAGTGAATTAAACGCGCAACGACTTCTTTACCTGTACCAGATTCACCACTGATATATACAGGTGCTTGTGACCGAGCCAATTTTGTGAGCGTCGCACGCAGATTCTGCATCACAGGTGCTTTGCCAATCAAAAGATTTTCGCTGAGTTGAGCTTCTGCATTCGCCGCTGGCGAAGGCGCATTCACCTGTAAAGCACGTTCAACCAGTGTACGTAAACGTGCCAATTCGACAGGTTTACTGACAAAATCAAATGCACCTTTTTTGAGTGCATCAATCGCCACATCCATACTACCGTAAGCCGTAATGACCGCAATTGGCATATTCGGATAATCACGCACCACATCTGAAACAAGCGTCAGACCACTACCATCAGGCAAGTTCAAGTCTGTCATACAAAAGTCAAAATCTTGGCGCTTCAACCAGTTCTGTGCTTCTTTGAGCGTTCCTGCGGTTTCGGCATCGATACCCATGCGAAGCAAAGTCATCCGCATCAGGGTTAAGAGATCTTCTTCATCATCAACGATGAGGGCTATCGGGCGTGTCACAAAAGAGTCCTTTCCAAAGAGTCAAATCACGCATTACCATCACAAATTCGATGTTTTAATGCGGACATATTGGCAATAGAGCATGCTATTGCATTTTATTTTACGGATGCAATCAATTTTACAATCAATTTTTAGCGAAGTTTTCTTGACGCACCCATTCTCGCTGCGATAATGCTAGATTGCGTTATGTTTGAATAGTCTCTCTCGATAATAAAGGCGAGCCATTTAAATCTATAGCCCAATGAATGAAAAAATTTGTTCAACGCGACCATCTCGCAATCACCACGATTATTCACAAGGTACGACAACCGCATGATAGATGTTTCCACAACGGCTTCCTCAGATCAAACCACCGCACAGGCCGCACATCTATCCGTGTTACTTGGTGAGACCATTGATGCCCTACTTGCAGATCGCGTTTCTGGTGTCTATGTCGACGCCACCTTCGGACGCGGCGGGCATACACGGGCATTATTAGCCCGATTAGATGCAAATAGTCGCGTACTTGCCTTTGATAAAGATCCAGATGCACAAGCAGAAGGTGCACGGTTGATGCAAGTTGATTCGCGCCTGACAATGATTCACGCAAGTTTTTCTGAGCTAAAACAACAGCTCAACCAACTCGGTTACAGCCATATTGATGGCATTATGGCGGATTTAGGGGTTTCCTCTCCGCAATTGGATGTGGCTGACCGTGGCTTTAGCTTTATGAATAGCGGCCCACTCGATATGCGCATGGACAACAGCAAAGGCATGACCGCAGCGGATTGGCTCATGCAGATCGAAGAAGGTGATCTTGCAGACGTGCTGTATCAGTTCGGTGAAGAGCGTCATAGTCGGCGCATTGCCCGCGCGATTAAAGCAGCGGGACGCATGGAAACTACAGCAGAGCTTGCAGAAGTCGTCAAAGCAGCGCATCCAAAATGGGAAAAACATAAACACCCTGCCACGCGTAGTTTTCAAGCCATTCGCATTGCGATTAATCGCGAACTTGATGATTTAGATTTATTCTTGCCACAGGCGGTAGAATGTCTTGTTGCTGGAGGCAGATTGGCTGTCATTAGCTTCCATTCGCTGGAAGATCGTCGAGTTAAACAATTCATCCAACACGAAACCAATCCGAATGTCGAGAATTCTAGCTGGACGCCCATGCCGCTCATGACTAAACCTAAAACGTTGAAAAAAATCGCACGTATCGCACCAAGCGATGCTGAAATCAATGCAAACCCACGTGCACGAAGCGCATGGCTACGCGTTGCCGAACGGACTCAAGAAACCATACAATCATGATCAGCCCATCTCGCCCTATGTCGAACTCATCGCCTACTACTATGCAAAAGAACGTTATACAAAAAAAGCCTGCGACCAATACAACGCCTTTTCGCATCGCATTATTTGATGCCCTGATTGTCTCTGTGCTTGTCGCAGGAATCATTGGTAGTGCGCTCAGTGTTGCGTTTCAAGCTCACGAAACACGTCAGGAATTTAAAGTCTGGCAAAAATCCAAGCAAATTCGTGATCAACTTGATGTCGAATGGGGTCGACTGCTCATCGAACAACAAACGTTTGGGGCTACCACACAAATTGGCAGCCGCGCTGTGATTTACCTTCACATGTACTCCCCCCCTGCGAGCCAAACTCTGACATTGACCTTACCTAGTGCACACGGTTTAACCACTAGTGCAGCACCTGTAAACTCCAATTCCATACCAGATCAAACAGTGTCAGCTCCACAAGGAGTTGCGCCATGAGTACCGCAATGAAACGCGCTGTAAAACGACAAAGCCACGTATCACAGCGTTCGACAGTTGAGCGAGATAGCTGGCGATATCGCGTGTTGTGGTTCATTATGCTACTGATTTTTGCGAGCTTACTGAGCAGAGCATTCTATTTGCAGGTTCTTAATCATAAGTTTCTGCAAGCCAAAGCGGATGCAATGGTGTTGAGCGTGGATAGTATTCCTGCCCATCGTGGTATGTTTCTTGATCGCAATGGCGTGCCACTGGCGATTAGTACGCCGCTAACAACTTTATGGTTAGATCCCAAAGAATACCTGCAAACAAAAGCAGAAATGCAAGATACGATGGAGAAACTGCGAAAAGATCCAAACAGTCGCGCATTAAAACTTAAAATGCCAAAAACTGATTTTGATCTGAATGCTTTGGCTTTGGCTGTTGGCATTGATCCAAACAAGTTGAATGCACAAATTCAAGGCAAGCCACATTCACGATATCTGCTCTTGCGTCGACAAATGCGTCCTGAAGATGCAGATGTGGTGATGAGTCGTAAATTTCAGTCGGTGTATAAACAAGTCGATTACCAACGTTTCTACCCTCAAGCACAGCCAAATGCGCAGCTTCTCGGCATCACTAATCGTGCTGGTAAAGGGATTGAAGGATTAGAAGCGCAATATAATGAAGTCCTTGCAGGGCATGATGGCAAAATGCGCGTCATGCATGATAAACAAGGAAATCGCATTAAAGATGTAGACCTCATTCAATCTGAGCAACCGGGACAAGATGTCACGCTCAGTATTGATAGCCGTATCCAATACATTATGTATCGTGAGTTAGCCGCAGGCGGGATCTTTGATAATGCACGCTCGACAACTGCTATTGCGATTGATGCACAAACGGGTGAAATCCTTGCAATGACCAGTTGGCCATCTTTCAACCCAAATGATCCAAATGATCTCATCAACAAAGAGGCCATGCGGAATCGTGGTGTCATTGACAGTTTTGAGCCAGGTTCGACCATGAAACCGCTCACAATCTCCGCTGCATTGGAAAGTGGGAAATATCAACCCTTCACCAAAGTGGATACGAGTCCAGGCTCACTCGTCATCGGTGGACATACGATCCACGACGACCATAAAAATGGTGTACTCGACCTCAAAGGAATTATTGTGAAGTCGAGTAACGTAGGGGCTGCTAAAATCGCACTGTCACTGCCACCAGAAACTATGCCTTTATTTTACAAACGCTTAGGACTGGGACAAAAATCAACACTCGGTTTCCCTGGTGAAAGTCGCGGGATTATTCCACCACAAAAAGCATGGACTCCAGTTCTCACTGCAACAATGGCTTATGGTTATGCGCTCAACGTGAGTTTGATCCAAATGGCGCAGGCTTACCAAACCATCGCCGCAGGTGGTGTGGAACACCCTGTGACACTCATGAAACTCAATGGACCTGCGCCGGGTAAGCGCATGTTTGATCAGAAAATTTCTGAAGAAGTCATTGATATGATGGAAGGTGTCACTGCGCCTGGTGGAACAGCCGTTCAAGCAGCAATTCCGGGTTACCGCGTTGCAGGAAAAACAGGAACAGCACACAAACTACGCGATGATGGAAAAGGCTACTCTGCCAATGAGTATCGCGGCTTATTTATCGGGATGGCTCCCGCGAGTAATCCACGAATTGTTATTGCTGTCGTCGTCGAAAATCCTGTCGGTCAGTACTTTGGTGGTTTAGTTGCTGCACCGATTTTCCAGAAAATCATGTCTGAGTCTTTACGTCTCATGAATGTGCCAATGGACAAACCGCTCGAACCTTCTAAAACTGCACCAAAGAGATAAAAACCACTATGACTCATCCGACTTCATCATCACTCACAATTCCACTTCATCAAGCGGTGAAGTTTTGTGATTTCTATGAAGATCAGGCAACGCTGGCACAGCGCGAACATTTAAACAAACTTGATCCACATATTGCGGATCTGCAAATCCATGCGTTGGCCATCGATAGTCGTCAAGTAAAAGCGGGAACTTTGTTTTTTGCACTCAAAGGCACAGTTCCAGCCGAACAACAAACGGCACTACTCACAAAAATGACAGGGTATATCCAAAGTGCACTTGATCACGGTGCATCACTGGTTCTATCCGAAGTGCCGCCCGCGACATTAGGCTTTGGTAATAATCCGCATATCCTCCATGTCGAAAATTTACGGCAGAAGATTGGCTGCATAACACGCCGTTTTAATCAATGTCAAAGACCACTATCTACAACGACTCGTGTTGCTGCGATTACAGGAACAAATGGTAAAACCACCGTCTCGCGCTTACTCGCAGAGCTCTGGTCACATGCAGGACAACTCAGCGCGGTCTTGGGAACAACAGGCAATGGCGTCTTGCCTAATCTAACCCCATCAACCCACACCACGCTTGATGCCCTACATTTGCAAAACAAACTACATGAATACGCTGAAGAAGGAGCTACTCTCGCCAGTTTGGAAGCCAGTTCCCACGGTCTAGAGCAAGGACGCTTGGCAGGCACACCTGTTGAGGTCGCCATATTTACCAATCTCACTCGCGACCATCTGGACTACCACGGTACATTTGAAGCCTATGCAGAAGCAAAATCACGGCTATTTAATCCCCAGTATTTCCCAGAGCTCAAATATGCCATCGTCAATGCTGATGACCCCTCCAGCGAACTCATGCTTAAACATCTCACGCCGAATATCGTGATTTGGCGCTACTCCATGCACGCAACCACGCATGCTGATTTTTGTATTTTAAAATCAAGTTTCACATTAAATGGTGCAACCTTAGAAGTTCAAACACCGCTCGGTATTGTGACGCTACAAAGTCCCTTATTAGGACGTTTTAATGTCGCGAATTTACTGGCGGCCGTCGCAGGGGCATTGGCTTTAGGCTTATCATTAGATCAAGTGGTTGCCGCTGTGCCCAAATTAATTGGCGCAGCAGGTCGCATGCAGGTCATCCCTGATAACTCTTTATTATTGATCGTAGATTATGCACATACGCCTGACGCCCTCACGCAGGTCTTAACCAGTTTACAACCTCATGTTTCTGGGCAATTGACCTGCGTCTTTGGTTGTGGCGGTGATCGGGATAAAGGCAAACGCCCACTCATGACGCGTGCTGCATTGCAAGATGCTGATCGACTGATTGTGACTTCTGATAATCCTCGTAGCGAAGTTGCTGAAGCCATTATTGCGGATATGTTGAACGATCTCACGCATGAGGAGTTAGCTCGCATTACAGTTGAGCCTGATCGTCGGCAAGCTATTCTTCGAGCTGTACGCGAAAGCCACGAAGGAGACGCTGTCGTTCTAGCTGGGAAAGGGCATGAGAATTACCAAGAAATCGACGGTGTCAGGCACTGGTTTGATGATGCAGTGGAATTAACTCAGGCACGTCAAGCACTACTCACGCTTCCCCACACCATCAATGCAACGACCACAAACCATATCGACTGACGAATAAATCTACAGATGTTCTTTTAACTATGATTCAGTCAAGGATGACTAGCCAAATATCAATGAATCAAGGACAATTCAGTACAATGTGTGATTCGAATTTCGTTTATATTTCGCGATTCTTTTGTTTCTATTTAACTCATATAGATTATTTTCATGACTGAACTTGCCTCCACAAAAGCTCAACTTCCAGAATGGACTGCCAATGAACTTGCTTTAGCGACGGGTGGGATATGGCATTTTGCATCAGCGTCAGATAGCACACGTCTGAATAATCTAAGCATTGCACGCATTATTTCCAATACACGCCAGATTCAGCCTAATGATGCGTTTCTTGCGCTCATTGGCGAGCGATTCGACGCACACAATTTTGTGGCTGATGCAGTCCAACACGGTGCAACTGCTGTCATTGTTTCGCACCTGATCCCAGAGATTTCGGTCCCTCAACTCTTGGTTGACGATACACGACTCGCATTAGGTCGTCTTGCAACTGCCCGCAGACGCAGCTTTCCTGATTTAACAACGGTTGCGCTGACAGGCTCTAGCGGGAAAACAACCACTAAAGAAATGATTGGCAGCATTCTGCGTGTCCATAGCCATCAAGATGAAGTGCTGGTCACTCGCGGTAATTTGAATAATGATCTTGGCGTGCCAATGATGTTGTTAGAGCTCACCCCTCAGCATCGCTTTGGTGTTCTTGAACTCGGTGCTAATCACATTGGTGAAATCGCCTACACCACGGCTATGGTACAGCCTAAAGTTGCTGGTATTCTCAATATCGGCACAGCGCATGTTGGCGAATTTGGTGGTCGTGTAGGCATTGCACGCGCGAAGTCTGAGATTTTTCAAGGTTTAGCAGCGGATGGAATTGCCATTATTCCTGCGCAAGACGATTTTGCAGAAGTGATTGCTGAGGCAACACAGGCATTCAAACGTATTCGTTTTGGTGGAAACGCGCAAAACAGCGATGTCTACGCGACTCAAATTCAGATTTTGCCTACCGCAAGTCAATTTACGCTCAATACAGCACATGATTCGATCACGATCAATCTCCCCTTTGCTGGTGCACATAATATTGATAATGCGCTGGCAGCCGCTGCCTTCGCGCTTGCTTTAAATATCCCTTTAAGCACCATTGCACAAGGGCTGGGACAAGCTCAAAACACCAAAGGTCGTCTGAATTTCATTCAGCATGCACTACCAAACGGTACATTGACCTTGATTGATGATACGTACAATGCAAACCCTCATTCGATGCGTGCCGCAGCGCAAGTTCTCACTGCACAAGCAGGCATTCGCGTATTAGTTCTAGGGGATATTGGTGAACTGGGCGACAGCGCAGCAAAAGAACATCGTGATCTAGGTCGAGATCTTGCGAAAATGCCATTGGATGCCGTTCTTGCTGTGGGGCAATTCGCGGAAGAAACCATCGCAGAGATCACTGCAAGCTCAGTTTATGCACAAGCCTTTACAGAGAAAGAACAATTATTTGCTACACTAAAAGACTGGCTACAATCACACACAGCCAATACGGCAAAACGACCTTATCAGATCAACATTCTGTTCAAAGGTTCGCGGTTTACTCAAATGGAAACGCTCATCAACGCGTTTGAAGCTGAAATTAAACAAGATCCAGCACAGTTTGAGAACTGCATTATTCATACCCCCCAAGATTCTGTATCGGAGACACGTTAATGTTGCTATGGCTGTTTAATATTCTGGGGCAATACCAGCGCACATTTCTGGTGTTTGATTACCTGACGGTTCGCATCATTTTCAGTGTCCTGACATCATTGGGATTAAGTCTTTTGTTTGGTCCAGGCATGATTCGTCGCTTACATGCACTCAAATACGGTCAAGCAGTCCGCGATGATGGCCCGAAAACGCATCTCGTCAAAACAGGTACGCCGACGATGGGCGGAATCCTGATTTTGTTCAGTATCGGAATCAGTACATTACTCTGGTGTAATCTTAAAGACCCCTATGTGTGGATTGTGCTTGGCGTGATGGTGATTTTTGGCATCGTCGGCTTTATGGATGACTGGCTTAAAATCAAACACAAAAATCCAAAAGGTCTATCTGCAAAGAAAAAATATTTCTGGACATCAGTCGGCGCTTTTGGTGCTGGAGCAGCGCTGCTATACCTTGCAAAATCACCTGATCAAACCGATTTACTCATTCCATTCTTCAAAAATTTATCATTACCTCTTGGTGCGACAGGTTTCATCATTTTTACTTACCTTGTGATTACAGGAAGTAGTAACGCGGTGAATCTCACCGATGGCTTAGATGGTCTCGCGATTATGCCTGTGGTGCTTGTAGCATCAGGCTTAGGTGCTTTTGCGTATTTATCAGGCAATATTAGTTTTGCTCATTATCTACACATTCCTTATATTGCGGATAACAGCGAACTTGTCGTCATTTGTGCAGCGATGATTGGTGCAGGTTTAGGTTTTCTTTGGTTTAACGCGCATCCAGCACAAGTGTTTATGGGTGATGTCGGCGCACTTACACTGGGAGCAATGCTCGGTGTGATTGCCGTCATGGTTCGCCAAGAAATGGTTCTCGCAATCATGGGTGGTTTGTTTGTTGCGGAAGCAGTGTCTGTCGTATTGCAAGTTGGATCATACAAATTGCGTAAGAAACGTATTTTCCGAATGGCACCACTCCACCATCATTTTGAGGAGCTGGGCTGGCCTGAAACACGCGTCGTGGTGCGTTTCTGGATTATTACCATTATGTTGGTTTTATTGGGATTAATGACCCTGAAGTTCCGTTAATCCTGAGAGCAATGATCTAAATAAGCTATGTCTGCGTTAATAGCTGAGAAGTATTTTTCAATGCTTTTGCTTTGAAGTCTTCCCCTTCAAGGGGAAGGAGAAAAACATTTAGTACTTTCTCAATTTCAATTGTTAACGTATACATAGCTTAAAAAAATCCCACGTCTAAAGTGGGGCTTTTTTTGAATGTTTAACACGAACAATCAAGTTCAACTAACGATTTCAACTAACGGTCTAGTGCGGGTAACGACACTCGGAACACCGCACCACCTTCAGGATGATTATAAGCGCGTACCGTACCGCCTTGTTGCTCAACAAGACTACGAACCACAGCCAAACCTAGGCCTGATCCACCTGTTGCACGTGAACGCGACTGGTCTAAACGAAAGAACGCATCAAAAACCCGCTCATTCATGCCTTGAGGTAACCCCTCTCCGAAGTCTCGTACTTCAAGGATGACATCCTGTTCTTCTTTAAACACGCAAAGTTCTACTCGTTTACCAATCGTGGCATAGCGAAATGCATTCTCTACCAGATTAGACACAATCTGACTCATGCGATCACGGTCAACAAAAACCCAAGCGGATTCGGTGTGAAGGTCTAATTGCAAATCATATTGTGCAGCACGCTCAATATACAAAGGTGAAATCTCATGAATTAATGCAGCCAAATCCAACTCAGTACGATATAACGTGAGCTTTTCAGCATTATCCAGCCCTAATACATGCACATCCTCAACCAAACGAACCAAGTGCTGCGTTTGATCCAATAATTTGTTGTACTCCTGCACACTCGGCGTAATCATGCCATCACACAACGCATGCAGTCGTCCATTTAAAATGGTTAATGGCGTCCTTAATTCATGTGAAATTGCCGCAGCAGTTGCTTTACGTTCGCGCTCAAAATTTTCTAAGGCTCCAGCCATATGATTAAAATTATTAATCATAGTCGTCAGTTCACCTTGACCAGAAGAAGCGTGAGCACGTACCGTCAGATCCCCTTCTGCAATTCGACCTGCGGCCTCAGCAATCGATGCAATAGGTTTAATAATGATTCGCGCCAATAACAACGCAACAACGATCCCGAGCAATAAACTCAGCATTAAACCAATGATTAACGGTGAAAGCTCGCTATTGCCCTCTAAGCCATTTGGTCCATCTACAGCAAATTGTGTGAGATAAGCGCATAACTCAGGACTATTCTGGCTTAATGAAGTCAGATTACGTGTCACCTCATCCTGCTTACCTGCAGGAAATTGACTCACAAAATCCCTAAACTGTAATTGCTCTCGAATCTCAACACTGACTGCAATAATCCCGATCGTGACCAAGACAAACAGCGTCATATACAAACCAAGGCGAATCCAGATTTTTTCTAGTTGTCTATTCATCTCGCCATCACATACTCATTTCGCCATCGATCGGGTTAGCCAAGCACTTAGATTAATCAACAACTAATCAATCCACAGTCGATAACCCACGCCACGTACGGTTTGTATCACATCAGCACCACCTGCATCACTGAGCTTGCGACGTAACTTACTTAAATGCGAGTCGATCACACGGTCTAGGGCATCGCTTTCAGGCAAACAAGCTTCAATCAGATCCATACGACTAAAACATCGTTTCGGCTGTCTTGCCAAATGTACAAGTAACTTGAACTCGGTCAGTGTCAATGGCAACTCTTGCTGCCCACCCGCAGCATCCTCAAATTGGGCAGTATGAGCATTTTGATCAATAGTTAAACGACCAACTCTCAGTAAGGGCGCTTGTGATGTCATCGTATGGCTACGCCGCAGCACGGTTTTAATTCGTGCGATCACTTCTGCAGGATTGAATGGCTTGGCAATATAGTCATCAGCACCTAAACGCAAACTGAGTAGTTTAGTAATGTCATCAGTCAGTGCAGTCAACATGATAATCGGGACATTACTTTCACTACGAATAGTTTGCAAAATATCTAAGCCATCATGACCCGGCATCCGAATATCCAGCAATACCAGATCAGGATGAAGTTGTCGCCAGAACTGTATGCCGTGCCGACCATTACTTGCATGTTGAGTCCGAAAACCTTCATGTTGTAAATAGACCTGCAAAATCTCTGCGATCTCTGGCTCATCTTCGATGACCAAAATCAGCAGATTCTGATGGTCTACATTGTGTTTCATCATCATTCTGATTTTTACCTTATTTCCTTAGGGCGTGTTGGGGTTTGGTCTTTGCCTTGAAAAATGAGCGAAATTGAACTTAGACAAGACAATCCGTGTAGCCAATATACGCATATTGGCAAGCGGATTAACGCAGGATAAGGTCAATTTCGCCATTTTTCATGCAAAAACAACACAATCTTACTCAATAGAGATCGCTAAGAACTGATGTGGGATCAAACCTCAACACGCCCTTATACATATTCTGTCACTTTAGAAGATCATATTGAAATAGAATCAAAAACTTTCTCTATTTGAATTCATACGATCTCCACATTTCCTCAATCGTTGCGCAAATTTACTCTGACAATATGTTATTCATGAAAATTTCTGCCCTAAAGCCTTCATGTCGCTCCACCCACAACCGATTGCTGTCCATACAGCGACATACAGAATTATTGTCTTTATTTTCATATAAGACTGTTGTAATCCTGTCGACACTGGGATTCACGTTGGCTCAGACTGCTTGTATGCAAAATACAATGCCCGACTTAGCACAACCTTTGCCGACTCACTGGCAGCACCAACCACAAAATACAGAAGAACTCCCCACACCAGATTTACACGGATGGTGGAAAGCATTTCATGCGCCCGATTTAGATGCTTTGGTCGAGGAATCATTGGCACAAAACTTAACGCTTGCGGCAGCACGTGAGCATATTCACGCTTCAAGAATTATTTCGCAGAAAAATTATAGTAACTTTTTACCTGATTTACATTTTAGAACCAATGATGTGCCTGCACCCAGCGCAATTACAAGTTATCTCCAAGCAGACGTCGACTCCACTTGGGAATTAGGTCTGTTTGGTAAAAAAGAAGCGTCTCAACAAATCGTTGATGGTCAACTTGCCGACGTCGAAGCACAAGCGCAGATGGCACGTGTTTCTTTGGTCGCCGAAGTGGTTCGTACTTGGATTCAACTCCGCACGGCTCAACAACAAGTCGAACTTTTTGACCAGTTAATCGAGCAAACACAGCAACAATACACACTTACTTCAACCCGTGTCAGTTTAGGACTCTCCGCAAAAAGTGCGCTATCCGCCATTCAAACATCTTTGGCTCAACAACAAAAAATGCAACAGATCAAACAACTTGAAGTTGAACAGGCGCTACAACAGTTAGCATTACTACAAGGTCGCACGTCACCAGATCCCACATGGGCAAAAGCAACAACACAGCCTGTGATTGGCGAATTTAGTGTGCATACACTTCCTGCCGATGTGATTCGGATTCGACCTGATATTCAACAAGCTCAAGCCAATGTTCTACAAGCAGCTGGGCAATTCGGGATGGCTCGTGCTGCTCGTTACCCATCCATCAATATTTCTGGCTCATATATTTACTCACTATTGATTGTTGGTCATTTTGCTTTACATCCCTTCGATGACAATACCATCGGTGCCGTAGGCCCTGTCATTGATCTGCCGCTATTTGACTGGGGACTCCGAAAATCTGCCGCAGATGCACGCGGAGCAGAACTCAAAGCTGCGACGCTCAGTTATCGACAGACCGTGCTTGCCGCCGTCAACGAAGTCGAATCCTCACTCGCAGCAGTTCATACAGCAAAACAGCAAATCGACAAACAAAATGAAGTCGTGCAATCCGCAAAGCAATCACTGGAAGCACGCCAAAATCTGATTAATCTCGGTCTTTCCAGTCCACTGGATCGTCTGGATGAACAACAAGCTGCGCTACAAGCCCAAATCGAACTATCATCCATGCAGATGAATCATGATCTGGCTTATGTTGCAGTCTATAAAGCTCTCGGCGGCGCACCACTTGAATCATCCGAAACACGCAACAAAAATCTCATCAGTTCAGCAAAACCACTGTCTGAACAGCAATCTCGGCAAGGAAGCTAAGTATGGTCGCCCTTGCCCGAAAAACATTATTTAGAGAATGGTCACGATTTGTTCCTGCGATTTTGGCAATTGGTTTTGCGGGGATTTTATTGGTCGTGCAAGCAGCTTTGGTGCTGGGAATTTTTGGTAGTGCCGCAATTTATGTCAATGCCACATCTGCCGAAATTTGGGCTGGCTACCCAGGCACACAAAGTGTCAGCCTCGGACGTCCAATTCACCGAGATGTCGAAATGTTATTACGCAGCGATCCAGAGATTACGGCCGCTGAACCAGTCCTTTGGGTCGATGGGGATTGGCGCGGAACAAAAGGACAAGGTGGCGTTTCGGTCTACGTTACAGGAATTAATGCAGAACCTGATGGCTTGATGTTTGACCAAATTTTACCCGTTAACTTACGCATGCGTTTATTAGAGCCCAATGCGGTTATCGTCGATCGTGCAGACCTTGATTCGCTCGGCGTCAATGTGGGCGATAATGCTTGGATCGAAGGCAAGCCTGTCCATGTCGTTGCAACAGTCTCAGGGTTAAGAGCATTAGGCGGTGTCAATGTCCTCGCCTCTGCGCAAACAGCCAAAACATTGAATGATTCAGGAATCACCTATTTTGTGGCACATGTCCGTGACCCAGCACAAGTCAACGCGGTCATGACTCGTTTAAATGGACAAACAACATTCGGTCCTTATGAATTATGGAGCGCGAAAGATTTTGCTTGGCGCTCGCAGCGATATTGGTTGATGGATACTGGCGCAGGTGCGGCGGTTTTATTTTTAGCGGGAATCGTGTTTTTGGTAGGAGCCGTAATTGCGAGTCAAGCACTGACAGCTGTTGTAATCTCATCCTCTCGCGAATACGCCACATTGAATGCGTTGGGCGCTGGTATGAATGCCTTGCGCCGTGTTGTGCTGACACAAGCAGCGTGGATTGGCGGCATAGGCATTATTATTGGCGGGATCATTAGCTCAGGATTACTGATAGCAGCGGCTCAGTCAGATGTGCCTGTTGCGATGACACCTTTAATTGCCTGTATTTGTGTTGGCTTGGTCTTTGGGCTTGCTTTTGTTTCTGGACTCATTGCGATGTCAGGACTGCTTCGTGCAGACCCTGCAATCCTGATGCGATGATGGGAGAGAAAACAATGCCGACATTATCGCCAAATCACATTTATAAGAGTCCAACGCTCGCATCAGAGCCTGCGGCTAAACCTAGTTTGATTGCAGATAACATCAGCAAGTCATTTGAGTCAGGGCTGATTAACATCCAGATTTTGAACAATCTTTCGATTGCCATTATGCCTAGCGAACTCACCTTGATCGCAGGACCTTCAGGCTGTGGAAAAAGTACATTACTCTCCATCTTGAGTGGCCTACAGTTTCCTGATCAGGGTCAAGTTTGGGCTCTCGATCAAGAACTCAGTCGCGCGAGTCGACGTGAATTAGAGCAATTTCGTTTGCATCATACGGGCTTCGTTTTTCAAGGCTTTAATCTCTTTCCCGCATTGACCGCCTGTGAGCAGATTGAACTGCCTTTGAGCTATCTTGGATTATCCAAAAAAGAATGTCGTGAACGTGCGCTCCAAGCCCTACACGAAGTCGGCATGGGTCATCGTGTCGATCAACGTCCTGCGGCGCTTTCAGGTGGAGAAAAACAACGCGTTGCGATTGCCCGCGCATTGGCAAAACGTCCACAGTTCTTGTTTGCCGACGAACCGACTAGCGCGCTGGATGCGGCAAGCGGTCAGACGATTATTAATATTTTACGTCGCATTGCTCATGCGCATGGTTCAACCGTCCTCTGCGTCAGCCATGATCACCGCCTCATTCAACACGCTGACCGTGTCCTTGAAATGGAAGATGGCGTCATCAATCGCGACTGGCGTGCATCATCTCGAACTCAATCACACCACTTACCTCCAGTTTCCCAAATATCAACTCAAATCCCAACGCAGCAGGAACACGCTGTATGACTTTAACGCTTATGCCTTTATTCCACAAAAAGAAGATCATTTCTGCTGCTCTATTGGCGGTATGCTCTGTCTCGCTTACAGCATGTGACAACCATAATTCAGCTCAAAAAAATTCAACACCTAAAGCAGAATATGCAGCAATTGCACGTGGAAAAGTAGAAATCGAAGGTGGCTTACTGGAAATCTCCGCCCCTGAAAACGGCATATTCAGCCAGATCAACGTTAAATTAGGCGACCATATTCAACAAGGTCAAATCCTCGCTCAACTTGATCCACGTTCTGCGGCACTTGATGTAGCTGAAGCAAAGGCCGCGTTGGCGCAAGCGAAAGCACAACTCAATATGCAAACCCTACGCTTGCCAGCCGCAGAACGCCTCGCCAGCCGCTGGCAAAAAGCAGCTGCCTTGGGCGCGGCTCAACAACAGCAAGCCGATGATGCCACACAAGCCGCTGCCCAAATCCAAGCAGAAAACGCAATTGCTGCCGCACAAGTACAAGTCGAACAGCAAAAAGTCGCAACAGCAGAATATGCCTTAGAAAAACGTACCATCCGCGCCCCACAATCAGGTGAGATAGTCAAAGTCTGGGTACAACAAGGCAGCACTGCAACAGCCGATCAACACATTGCTTTCACCGTCTTGCCACAACGTCCTTTAGTGGTACGCGCTGAGGTGAATGAAAGCTTTATCAGCCATATCAAAATGGGTATGAAAGCCAGCCTCTCCGCTGAAGGTTCAGCAGCGCAGCTACCGATCGCTGCGCATGTAATTCAAATTAGCAAAGTTTACGAAACCGCAAGCCTCGGCAATGATCCAACGCTACAAAACGGTCGTGTCGTGGCATGCATCCTCGCTTTAGATACACCGCCTAAATCAATGTCTCCTGCTGCACCAAAACAACAGCAGACAGAAACCCCACCACTCCTCGTCGGCCAAAACCTGTTGGTAAAGTTCTATGACTAAGTTTATTTCAAAAGATCAGCTCATCAGTAATCAAACCGATCATGAGCAAAACGCACCGTGGATTATTCTCTGCGACTTTGACGGCACAATCAGTCTCGAAGATACGACTGACGTCTTGCTCGAAAGCTTTGGCATGGAAGGCTGGCACCAACTCGAAGACGATTGGGAAGCGGGGAAAATTGGCTCACGTGAATGCATGGGGTCACAAATTGGACTGCTAAATGTCAGCCCAACTGAACTGTATAACCGTTTGGCGCAAATGAAAATTGATGCGGATTTTGCAAAATTTGTTGAAGTTGCAGCGCAGCTAGGCACACCACTACAAGTCATCAGTGATGGTTTAGATTCCGCCATCCAATTTATTTTAGGTCGCTACGAATTAGCTCATTTACCGATTTATGCCAATAAACTGATTGAACAACCCAATAATCGCTGGTCGCTTGAATTCCCATACGCAGAAGCGGACTGCCTCAAAGCCAGCGGAAACTGCAAATGTGCACGTGCTGCAAGTGTCAAAATCACACCACAACTCACCTCACAACGTATTCTCTATATCGGTGACGGTAGTTCAGACTTCTGTGTATCCAATCGTGTCGATGTCGTCTTGGCAAAAGATAAATTGATCGATTACTGCCAGACTCAAGGCATTACGCATCACCCGATTCGCAACTTTAAAGACGCGTTAGCAGTGTTACCTGAAATTTTAAAATTCGCGCCGATCAAGACCGCACAGCCAGTTATGCATTATCCAATGTCCGTTTAATTAACAAATTGAAAACTGCTTGAAGATTTACTCCTTCAAGACATAGGTATCTACACATCTTCTGAGGTTTATTTGCCATATGCCTATCAAATCCATCCCCACCTTCCTTTTCTAAAGGAAGGAGTTTTTACCCCTCTTTAGAAAAAGAGGCAAAGGGAGATTTGAAAGCATCTGTAAAATCAAACCATTAAAACTCGTGTAGATACCGATGCCATTCAAGAGTACTTCAAAGCAAAAGCATTTAGAAAAGAGGGAGATTTGAAAGCCTATGATCCAAAACAACGAATATCTCTTGGAAGGTCGAGACATTGAAGGATGCGGTCGGATTGGTGTTTTACTGGTACACGGTTTAACAGGCACACCGAATGAAATGAAACTCGTCGGCAAAGGACTCAATCGTGCAGGTTTGACCGTATACGGAATGCAGCTTGCGGGACATTGTGGAGACGAACAAGATTTAATCAAAACCTCATGGCAAGACTGGTATCACACCGTAGAAATTGCAGCGCAAAAGTTACGAGAGCAAGTGGATCATGTTTTTGTTGCAGGTTTATCCATGGGCGCAGTGCTATCACTGAAACTAGCAGCTGACCAACCTCAACTGATTGAAGGTGTAGGTGTTTATGGCCCAACCTTCCGTTATGACGGCTGGAGTATTCCACGTTATGCACGTTATTTAAATTTCTTATTAATCTGGTTCAAAAATCTCGGTATCTTCAAAAACTGGTTTCAATCGGGAGTGTTTACCGAGCAACCGCCTTACGGACTCAAGGATGAACGACTTCGCGCACGCGTTGTCGCGAGTATGTTTAGCGGGGATAGCGCGAGTGCTGGACTTGCTGGTAATCCTTGGCCAGCCTTGGCAGAGATGCTGACGCTGTCACACAGCGTACGCAAACAATTGTCTCAAGTCACGTCACCTTGCCTGATTATGCACGCCAGCGAAGATGATATCGCTGACATCAGTAATTCGTTACTGGTTAAAAATAACGTCAACGCCCCAACCAAAATGGTTCTACTCAACGACAGTTATCACCTGATTACGATTGATCGTGAATATAAAACTGTCATCGAGGAAAGTGTCCAATTCTTCATTGAAACTGCACGTCAGAACCAACAAAAAACTGGCGAGAGTGTTGCGGCATGACGCATCTCGCAATCGGCTTATGGCTATTGAATATTTGCCTCGACACCTTTGGGCAATTGGCATTTAAAGCAGCCGCAACACAACCACAGCTCGCTGAAAAATCCTATTGGCAATCCTTGCTTAATCAGCGCTGGCTGTGGCTGGGGATTTCTTGTTATGTCTTTGAAATTATAACTTGGCTGGCATTCCTATCACTCGTCCCATTATCCAGTGGCGTGCTGTTTCGTTCGATTAACATCATTGTACTGATGATCGCAGGACGGTTATGGTTTGCTGAAGCGTTGACCCCGATTCGCGTGATTGGGATTGTTCTCGTATCGATTGGTGTGGCACTGGTTGGAGCAGGTCAATGACGCTTAGACGTGGTACACGAAGTTTCTACATCGTAGGTTTTCTGCTATTGATGATATTTGACACTATCGCGCAGCTTTGTTTTAAATACACCGCGATGAGTGCCCTTCCCCTGCAAGTCAATGTCGATTGGTTGTTGCGCATCCTTTTCCACCCTTGGATTTATGGTGCGGTTTTTGGCTATATCGGCGCATTCCTGACATGGATGACCCTACTAAAAAAAGCGCCTCTTGGTCCTGCTTTCGCCGCATCGCATCTGGATGTGATTAGTGTCATGTTTTGTTCGTATTGGCTGTTGAATGAACACTTGTCGTGGATTCAACTGGTTGGCGCAGTGGTGATTTTAGTCGGAATTGTGTGTTTAGCGTTTGGGGAGAAAGCTGAAAAACAAAGTTAAAATGGCAAGGTGAAAATCCAATCCGTTTTATAACAAGAATCCCATCAAACCCAACACCATAGCGATTACTCCAACAATTTCAAAACCTTTTGAAATCTGTGCACCATTCTGATGTGGATCTGTGAAACGGTTAAAACTTTTCATTGTCATCGTCTCTGAGGGCTTCTGCGGATTAACTCGAATACTAATTTGGCTTTGAAGCGGATAGGCTTGCCGCAATTGCGTTTCGATTTGAGTAGTATCAAGCTGCTGAGTCGTCATCTTACACTCAGCGTAGAGCACACTCTGGTAGTCTTTGTTTTGAAAAGAATACTTCACAGAAGTATTAAGACAGGCTTCTATTCGATGACGCTTTCTTTCAAAGAATTGCATCGATTCAGTTTGAATCGTCGCCTGCGTTGGAATCCAAAGCCGAGCAGCTGCGACATATTGGTTATCGCGAGGCTTAAAAAGCATGGATTGAGCTACTAAAGTAACTCCAAAGAAGATCGCTACAAATTTATAAGAACTCTTTCTTTTTGGTTGTCCTATGTTCGGCATATATGGCTCAGAATAGATAATCCTTGATCTAATCCTAAGTAGGATTAATATGAAGCTCAATATGAAAAAGGTGTAATGACGATGTAAATATTTTCACACGTTAAAAAAAGAATACACCTCACACAACAAATTAATTCACAATCATCTCTACATTGATGTGCCAATAATCAACCAATATGATTGATAGGATAGTTCCAACAACAAAAATGGTGATCGATAGTTTCTTAGCGCCATATTCCCAACATTTCCATGAACCAGCACCCGCAAAAACAGTAATCGCTATCAATATAAGTTCTTTATACATTTGACCACCCTGCCTTAAATCAATCTCAATATCAGGAACATAGGGTTAATTTAACTTGACGGATTTAAGAATTTTTCCAAATCAGAAACATGATCACTGTAAATTTTAATCATTTCTTCATTACATTCAGCAGGAATCACTGTACTCACAGGAGGGTTCATTCGAAATATTTTTTTGCCATAAAGCTTGAGCATTTTCATACGTGCATTGGCAAAGCGTTGATCGATTGCATTGACTTCTGATGCATTAAGTTGATCACAATTACGCTGCTGCATCACTGCTTGCTGATATGCGGCTTGGCTGTACAAGTATATGGTGTTCGACATAGCAGGGTTCAACGCAGTCGCTTGAGACTGAGGAGAGCCTACTGACTCAGTCTCGGCCTGTGCCAAAGACGAGAGACAAATCCACACAGCAATCCATAAACACTTCATATCTAATCCTTTAGATTTAACATCTTGTCTTCACTGACTTAAAACCTATTTCTATACTAAGCCTCCAAGGCTCAAATACAAGGTAAAAAAGCACAGAATCAATCCGTGCTTTTTCAAAAAACAATCAATTCCTCACAAACCCAACTTCATCTCTCTTTTTGCACGTGTCAACAACTGATCAAGCAAGGCCAAACCTTGATCAATCTCAGAGCGAGAAATATAGAGTGATGGAGCAAAGGTAATCACGTTTTTGTAATAACCGCCGACATCAAGTACCAAGCCCATTTTCTTGCCTTCCCAGTCCAGATCACCTGACAAACCGATATGAACCATCTTGTCCAGCAATTCACGATTTGGCGCAAAACCATCTTCCATACAGATTTCAGCGCGTAATGCGAGACCTAAACCATCAACATCACCGATCTCAACATGGCGTTTTTGCAGCTCTTTCAGACCTTCGAGGAAATACGCACCGCTTTCCATGACCATTTTTTCAAAATCAATTTCGCGGGTCATTTTCATGACTTCCAAGCCCAGTGCAGTACCGAGTGGATTCGAAGCGAATGTAGAATGCGTTGAACCTGGTGGGAACACTGTTGGGTTGATCAGCTCTTCACGCGCCCACAAACCACCGAGTGGATTCATGCCATTGGTCAACGCTTTCGCAAACACCAATACGTCTGGTTTAACGTCAAAGTGCTCAATCGACCACAACTTACCTGTGCGGTAGAATCCCATCTGGATTTCATCCACAACCAGCAATACACCATGATCGTCGAGAACTTTCTTGAGACCTTTAAAGAAGTTACGTGGCGGAACAACATAACCACCTGTCCCTTGAATCGGCTCAACATAAAATGCCGCATATTCAGACTGTCCAACTTTTGGATCCCACACGCCGTTGTATTCAGTCTCAAATAAACGGGCAAAATCCTTCACGCAATAATCGCCATATTCTTCTGCGGTCATGCCTTTTGGACGACGGAATGGATATGGGAATGGCACAAAGTGCGCACGATCGCCAAAATGACCATAACGACGGCGATAGCGATAGCTTGAAGTAATCGCTGACGCACCGAGTGTACGACCGTGATAACCGCCTTCAAATGCAAACATGAGGCTTTTGCCATTTGACGCATTACGGACAATTTTCAACGAATCTTCAATCGACTGAGAACCACCGACGTTGAAATGAATACGACCATCCATACCAAATTTTTGTTTCGCATCTTCGGCAATGATTTTTGCCAATTCGATTTTGGTTGGGTGTAAGTATTGGCTTGCGACTTGCGGCAAAGTATCAATTTGATGCTTTAACACGTTATTTAAACGTTCGTTTTTATAACCAAAATTGACTGCGGAATACCACATTTGTAAATCAAGATACGGCGTATCATTTTCATCAAACAAATAACTACCTTGGCAGTTCTCGAAAATTTTTGGTGGATTAACATAGTGGACGGTATCGCCAAACGAGCAATATTTCGCTTCATCAGCGAGGAGTTGTGCATTTCTGGTAGACATAAAAACCTCAATCAAAACCCAATCAAAATCTGCATGCAAACAAACGCTGCACACAGCATCGCAGTAAAAAGACTGCATCAATACTGGGCGAGGATTTTTGAATAAGAACCTTACTTTATCGTGGACTTTTTGTGGAGGTTACATGGAGGGGATCAATGAACAACTAAAAAATGACGGTTTAATTACACACCAAACGAAATTCTAAAACACGCACCATATGCTTGAGGAATACACCAAAGTGACGCGCCATTTGCTTCACAAAATGCACGCGACAAATATAAACCAAGACCTGTACCACCAGACTCTGTGGTAAAGAACGGCTCAAATAACGAAGACATCGCTTGTTGCGGAATCCCCGCTCCCTGATCCATGACATCTAGCATCACTAAACCAGACTCCAGCGTCTTGATCCGCAGATAAATACGCGGTTTTGTATGAACTTTTGCACCGTGATGCAATCCATTATTCACGAGGTTCGTCATCACCTGTTGCAACTGCATGGGATCGAAGACGATATTATGATCATCTTCTCGAGTCGCTTGCACCTCGAGATAAAGTTGATCAGCGCTATAATTTTGCGCTTGGATCATTTCTGTAGAGTTCGGGATAAAATTTTTCATGAACTCTTGCACCCACTCGACTAAGGCAATCGACTGGGGTCTTGACGTACTGCGTCTAGATAATTGCAAAATATCTTCAATCATCCGATTCATACGGTTACTTTGCTTTTGAATCATATCAAGCAATGCACGCTGATCAGAATGGACTCCCATCTCCGCCAATAACTCACCAGCCTGACTAATCGCTGCCAATGGATTACGAATTTCATGCGCAATACTCGCAGTCAGACGACCCAGTGACGCCAATTTCATCTGCTGCGCTTTTTGATTGACGCGACTGAGATTTTCCAAAATAACAATCGTTGGTGCTGCATGCATTTGCCGCTCATTAATATGCGGAATATTACCGTCATCCAATGGCACTAATTGCACACTGAGTGCCAAATTATTTTCATTGGCATCCAGCACAAACGGCGTTAACACATGATTGGCAAGCGCTTCATTGATTTGTCGTTTGAGCGGAAGAGAAAGTTGAGTGAGTGTCCAACCCTGTATCGCATTCGGTTGATGTAGCCACTGACGTGCAGCCTCATTAATGACCATGAGTCGCTGTTCTTGATCAAATACCAAGACCCCTGTATGCATACGCTCAACAATATGCTGGTTAATGACCTGCAGCTGCAACGCTTGTTTAGTCTGCGAAAAAACTTCTTGTTCAACCAAACGCAGCCGTCTCGTAACCAACTGCCCAAGAATTGAAATCGCAATAAAACTGACCGCTTGCAAACTCACCGAGCTCACCATCCGCAGATCATTATCGCGGATTAATGAGAAATAAAACTGCTGATAAATCACTGCCAATGCAGCAAGCAAGGCAATGACTAACGCGCGTCCTTGTGGCAATAAAATACTCGCTGCCATCACCATGACGAGATAGAGCATTGAGAGTTGCAGGCTTGGACCACCGTTGGCATAGAGCATCAATGACATTGCAATGACATCGACGACGAGCATGGCAAAGGTTTGAACGTCCTGATAGAACGGCCAATACTTCAGCAATAAGAAGCCAAAAATACTACCTAAACAATAGGTGGAAACGGTTTGTACATAAAACGCAGGATCATTAATCCCAACGATTGGATTTTTGACCGTGAGTAGAAATAGCGCGAGCAGAAAAAATGATAGAACAATCCGATAACTAGCATAAATCAGATTAATGCGTTGAATCGGTGTGGCAATCAATAATGAAGATCCGCGCTGAACATTCATGAGTGTGTACTACGGGGTAATCAACCGATAACGCATCGCTAAGTGCGTTAATTTGACATCACTATCTATCTGAAGTTTCTCAAAAATGCGATAGCGATATGTATTCACCGTTTTCACGCTCACAAACAATCGATCTGCAATCTCTTGCGCACTGATGCAATTCACAACCATCATGGCAACTTGCATTTCACGTTCTGAGAGCAAATCAAAAGGAGAGTTTTGCTGATCCGATAAATAGCTCGATGCCAATTGTTCGGCAATGTCCGCACTGAAATATTTACCACCTTGCATCACTTTACGAATGGCACGCACCATCTCATCCAAAGGCGCGCCTTTGGTAATATAACCACTTGCACCCGCCTTCAGCAGCATTGACGGGTAAGGCTCTTCACTCAAACCGCTTACGGCAAGGACTTTAATGCCTGCCGATGATTGCAGAAGTCGGCGTGTTGTTTCGACTCCGCCTATACCAGGCATATTAACATCTAACAACACCACGTCAGGTTGATGTTGACGCGTCATCTCTATAGCCTGTTCACCTGATTCAGCTTCACCAACCACCTGAATTTCAGGCGTATCGACCAGCATTCGGCAAATTCCAGTACGTACCAACTCATGATCATCTACAACAAGAACTTTGATCAACTGTGCATCTCCGTTTGCATGGCGCTCTATCAGCGAAAACCATTTGCGAAAAATATTTTTTTACGAATTCAATAACGACCAGAGGGGGAATTGTTCCCAGCGCGGCATTTTTACATTCTCACACACAATATAGCATTTGATGGTGGTAATTATCTATTTATATCGTAGACTGACTCGCTTGGAAAATGAGGATAGCTGAGTCGATACCAGCATAACCGCTGCACCAAAACTCACCAAAACACCAACTACGTCACATTTTACAAATAACACCATAAGCATCTATGTTTATTCTAATAGATATGCTGAATGTTTGTGTGTTATTTAATCAAATTTCATTTGACTTTGTTTCATGAAACGCACATCCTTAAAGATACCGCTTCATGTAACACAACCCTCGATATTATGTAAGACCTCTTGAAAAGAGTCTTGGAAATATCAATATAAAGTGTATGAAGTCAGGCTTTATAAGATATACGGATATAGACATAGGTAAGCAAGGATGAGTGCGCTCTAAACGAGCAGACTCTGTGAAGAAGGAAGACGACATGAATACATCTAGAGTAAACCGCAGAGTCAACCCTCCGCAAAAACTGCTGGCGATGAGCATACTGGCATGGTTAGTCTCGTCCTCTGCACATGCCAATCTCCAGATTAGCCAAAATACAAAAGGGGCAACAACGCCTGCATCGCAAAATCATTGGTACAACGGTTCAAATGACACAAATCGTGCTAGCCGTATTATGAATAATGACGATGATGAAGATACTGATTTGAGTATTGATATCCGCCGTCTCCCCAATGCAAGCACGCCAACCAATCGCGGAGGATCGCTGACTGGGTTGATTGATAGTGTGCGAAATAAAGTCTCTGGTACAGATAGCCAAACGGAGAGCTTGCTTTCCTTAAACGCAAACGCTGCGCTCGTGATGGATAGCAATACAGGTGAAGTGCTCTACGGTAAGAATATTGACACCACACGCCCAATCGCTTCAATCAGCAAGCTCATGACTGCCATGGTGACATTGGATGCGCGTTTGCCAATGGATGAAATGATCACGCTGCAACCTGAAGATTTCATGGGGCCAAAGAAAGCAAGATCGAGTCTACGCTCAGGTGAGACCTACAATCGTGCTGAACTCTTATTATTAGCACTCATGCATTCAGAAAATCCTGCTGCTGCTGCCTTAGCTCGCACCTATGATAAAGGTCGCACGCAATTTATTAGCACCATGAACACCAAAGCAAAACAGTTAGGCATGAAAACAGCCTTCTTTGGTGACCCAACAGGATTGGATAGCCGCAATTCAGCTTCGCCACGTGATTTAGCAAAAATGGTCAAAGCTGCTTACGAATATGAAGTGATTCGTCGTTTTACCACAACTGCGGCATACGACTTCCATAATGATCGCGGCATATTACACTCAGTTAACACCAATGCTTTAGTTCGCGCTGGCAAATGGGATATTGGCCTATCTAAAACGGGCAATATCAACGAAGCAGGACACTGTGTCGTGATGGAAGCCAGTGTCAATCAACGCCCAACGGTCATTGTATTGATGGATGCAGACTCATCGCAACGTCGTACTGGTGATGCAAATCGCATCCTTGCGTGGCTTGGAAATACGATCTAATCCTTTGATTCAATAACGAACTCTCCAAAATGCCATGACGACTCTGTTATGGCATTTTTTATTGACCCAATAAAACAAGCTGTCATCGTTCCTTTATTTAAGTAGTTCCAACTACTTGATAACGATAAAAACATCCCCATTCATCTGACACAGAGTAAATCAGAAGTAACCTCACGATAGTCTCCAACGTCATCGTCATCACTTTATCATTATCGTCGGCCATCATCTTTGATCTCACGATCTTGTTTTAAGTGACCGATGAAGACTATCCGATCACGCCGCAGTGTAATATGCTTCAACAATCCTGTTGGCAATGATAAAACGGCATAGCGCCCCAAATAACATCAATATCAGTGATGATTTAACACACTAATTTGCGATATGAGTACACAATATGAGTGAGCAAATGGTCAATTCAGCAAACACTGAAGTATCAGCCTTGACCGCGACAGCAATCCCGAATTGGTTAAAACCCGAATTATTGCAAGGCATGTTACGTGGCATAGAAAAAGAATCATTGCGAATGCAAGCTGATGGTTTTTTATCGCAAACAGACCATCCAGCCGCACTCGGTTCGGCATTAACTCATCCGCGTATCACCACGGACTATTCTGAAGCATTAATTGAGCTAATCACTCCACCCTGCAACTCTCCACAAGAAGCAATATCCTGTTTACGAGACTTACATCAGGTCACTTACCAAGCACTTCCAGAAGGTGAAACGCTCTGGCCCTTATCGATGCCCTGTATGCTCGACAAAGATGAAGAAAAAATTCGTCTTGCTCAGTACGGTTCATCCAATCTAGGAAAATTTAAAACCTTGTATCGCCGTGGTCTGGGTGTTCGTTATGGTCGCAGAATGCAGACTATCGCTGGCATTCATTACAATCTATCCTTTCCAGAAGCTTTGTGGAGCACATGGCAAAACGAAACGCCATCTCTCTTGGCTCTATCCAAACAAGATTTTGTCAGTGAAAAATATTTTGGTCTCATTCGTAATTTTATTCGCATGACACCCATGGTGATTTATCTGCTCGGCGCCAGCCCTGCGGTTTGCGCATGTTTCCTCAAAGGTCGTGAACATCACCTACAGGAAATGAAACAGGGCACTTTATTTCTGCCAGAAGCCACCGCGCTTCGCATGGGTAAACTCGGTTATCAAAATAGCGCACAACGCAGCTTAGGGATTCACTACAACTGTATCAAAGCCTATGTCTCTGGCTTAAAACATGCGATTGGTGATGTCTATCCACCCTTCACTGCACTGGGATTAAATGATGAACAGGGTGAACCCATCCAGATTAACGACCATATTCTGCAAATCGAGAATGAATACTACAGCCTGATTCGTCCGAAACAAATTACTCAATCGAACGAAACACCATCGGCGGCACTCGAAGCGCGCGGCGTGGCTTATGTTGAACTTCGCGCTGTGGATCTCGATCCTTTTACCGATGTCGGTATTAGCTTGAATACGGCGTGTTTCCTAGAAGTATTGGCACTGTACTGCTTAATGACATCAAGCCCAGCACTACTCGCTCTCGAGGAAGAACGAATTGCGCGAAATCAAAATCACATCGTTGATCAAGGTCGCTTGGCAGGCATCACGATTGAAACAGAATCAGGTCAGCAAGACTTTGTACAATGGATGGGTGAGCATTTAACAGCGATGTTGCCTTTTGCGCATTTATTGGATCAAGTACATGGCAACAATCAATACAGCTCAAGCATTGTGTTGATGCAAAAGCGTGCCAATGACCCTGCACTAACGCTATCCGCACAAGTTCTCGAAAGAACAAAATCCGAAGGAAGCTGGAGCTTTGGACATCTATTAGCACAGCGTTATGCTGTTTCGCTCAATGCGACACCACTGCCTGCCGCTATTGCAGCCGAATATGCTGAATACGCAGAACAATCAAGAATACGACAGACTGCAATAGAAAATAGCGATACAGTCAGCTTCGCTCAGTATTTACAGCATTGGCGCACTCCAACAACTGCTGAGAAAACCAATACTGTGTCCAGCGACGAGTGCCACGAACTAACGATGAAGGCTAACTATTAAGGAAAGCAATGCATGATGCAACTGAGTTATAGACGAGTCAATTTTGCTTTATTTTTAGCAAGTGCTGCTGGTATGGGTTTCGCGCTCTATCTACAAAATTATGATCACTTAGAACCTTGTCCTTTGTGTATTTTTCAGCGGATCGGCTTGATGGTTATGGGGGCATTTGCGCTGATTGCAGCACTACATAATCCTAAGCAACTGATCATGCGTCGTTTATACAGCTTGCTTGCAACACTTGGCATCCTATGGTCGGTCGGCGTAGCAAGTCGCCATGTCTGGATTCAACATTTACCACCCGAAGATGTCCCTGCATGCGGCCCAGGTTTGGATTACTGGTTGCAAACATTCCCATTACAAAGCGTCGTTCAAAAAGTTTTACATGGTTCAGGCGAATGCGCCAAGGTTGACTGGACGTTGCTTGGATGGTCATTGCCACACTGGGGATTATTATTCTTTTCTGTCTTATTGATCATGAACTTAGGGCAATTATTTAGAAAAACACGTTAATCAGATTGTTAAATAAAAAAACCGTAAGCATGAACAGTTGAAACTAACATAGCTCATTGAGCCTGTCGAAATGTGCGGCGATACAAAACCACACTTCGACAAGCTCAGTGTTCTTGCAGTGTACTAACCAAAAAACTTACCCAAAGCCGAAGTCAGCAAGCTATTAGACTCATCTGGATTGGAAGTGTCACCATTTGGGGTCAGATGGTTGATCACTTGTGGCAATAATGTCGCAACACCACTTTGGATTTGTTCAGGGCTTACGCCAATTTTTGCAGCAAGCTGAGTCACTTGATCAGAACCGAGCAATTGAGTGACTTCTTGTGTTGCCATTTGCTGATTATCTCCATTGCTAATCCATGATTGAGCTTGTTCACCCAAACCAGAACTAGTCAATGCTGACACCGCATTACTCACACCACCTTGCTGCTG
>JASLGO010000162.1 GCA_030150135.1 Aquirhabdus sp. | reverse complement strand
CTTTAGGCATTACAGAGGAGTCGTAGTGGAGAATATCATTTCAATCAAGGGTCTGACCAAGACCTATGCATCTGGTTTTCAAGCGTTGAAGGGTATTGATTTAGATATTCGTCGCGGTGAAATATTTGCTTTACTGGGTCCGAATGGCGCAGGGAAGACCACTCTGATTGGTATTACATGCGGCATCGTAAATCCGAGTCAAGGTCAGATTACTGCGGCTGGACATGACGTGATCAAGGACTTTCGATCAGCACGTCAAGCGATTGGGCTAGTGCCTCAAGAGCTCCATACTGATGCTTTTGAAACGGTATGGGCGACCGTAAACTTTAGCCGAGGTCTATTTGGAAAACCTGCTAATCCAGAACTCTTAGAAAAGATCCTGCGTGATCTTTCCCTTTGGGACAAGAAGGATTCCAAGATTATGACCTTGTCTGGCGGTATGAAACGCCGCGTGATGATTGCTAAAGCCTTATCTCATGAACCAAAAATCTTGTTTCTGGATGAACCTACTGCGGGGGTCGATGTTGAGCTACGTCGTGATATGTGGGCGATGGTACGGCGCCTGCGTGACAATGGTGTCACTATTATTCTGACGACGCATTATATTGAAGAAGCTGAAGAAATGGCTGATCGTATTGGTGTGATTCGTAAGGGCGAGCTTATTTTAGTGGAAGAAAAAACAGCATTGATGCAAAAACTTGGTAAAAAGCAACTGACGCTACATCTTAAAAAACCAATAGACAGTATTCCCGTTTCGCTGGCATCACCGGCTTTGACACTGACTGCTGATGGTCATAGTTTGGTGTATACGTTTGACGCGCAAAGTGAGGAAACGGGCATCGCAGACTTACTTCGTCGTCTGCAAGAACAAGGCATCGATTTTAAAGAATTACAGTCTAGCCAGAGTTCTCTTGAAGATATTTTTGTGGGTTTGATGAGCGAGCATACAGCATGAGTAATCTAAATTTTTATGCCATTCGTGCGATCTATCGCTTTGAAATGAATCGTACTTTCCGCACGTTGATTCAAAGTATTGCTTCGCCAGTTTTATCTACTTCTTTGTATTTCATCGTATTTGGTGCAGCCATTGGCTCGCGTATGGGCGCGATTAATGGTGTCAGTTATGGGGCTTTTATCATCCCTGGTCTTATTATGCTGACCATGCTCAATGAAAGTATTTCTAACGCTTCATTTGGGATTTACATGCCGAAATGGACGGGGACGATTTACGAACTATTATCCGCGCCAGTGTCATTTGTCGAAGTATTGCTCGGCTATGTCGGTGCTGCGGCAACTAAATCGTTGATGCTTGGTTTATTGATGTTAATTACGGCACGTTTTTTTGTGGACTATCAAATACTGCATCCACTTTGGATGATCCTTTTCCTGATATTGACGTCAATCACGTTTAGTTTGTTTGGTTTTATCATTGGAATATGGGCAGATGATTTTCAGAAATTACAGGTCATTCCGCTGATGGTCGTTACGCCATTGACGTTTTTAGGCGGAAGTTTTTATTCTGTGAATATGCTGCCTCCATTTTGGAAGGAAGTGACCTTATTTAATCCAGTGGTTTATCTGATTAATGGTTTACGCTGGAGTTTTTATGGCGTTGCTGATGTGAATATCTGGATCAGTGTTGGAATGACAGCAGGGTTTATGCTGCTGTGCTTGATTGGGATTGCGTGGATTTTTAAGACAGGGTATCGGATTAGAAATTGAGGTGTTGTCACAGACAAAAGTTATCAATTCAAGCAAATCTCTCTATAATACCGCCCATCATTGCCAGAGCCAGTATCAAGGTTCTGGCTTCTTTTTTAAAGTCAATTTTTATTCATAATTCGACTTATATATCAATATTTTAAATCTTATGTGCTGATCGTGATACATAAGAATTTTAGGTACTCGCATGGAAATCAAAGTCAATTATCTCGACAACCTTCGCCAAGAAGCAAAATTCGATGACTTCACGGTGATTGCTGATCAACCGATTCGTTACAAAGGCGATGGTTCAGCACCGGGACCGTTTGACTATTTTCTCGCCTCATCTGCGTTATGTGCTGCTTATTTTGTCAAAGCCTACTGTGTCGCGCGTAACATTTCGACTGATCACATGCGCTTGTCGCAGAACAATATCGTCGATCCAGAAAACCGTTATAAGCAAATTTTTAAAATCCAAATTGAATTACCAGCCGATATTTCTGAGAAAGACCGTCAAGGCATTCTGCGTTCGATTGATCGTTGTACTGTGAAGAAAGTCATCCAAGCAGGTCCAGAATTTATCATTGAAGAAGTTGAAAACATTGATGCGGATGCTCAAGCGTTATTGATGCCGAGCCTCGCTTCTGGAAGCAGTACCCATATTCTCGGAAAAGACCTGCCGTTAGAAGAAACCATTGCCAATATGTCAGGGATTTTGGCGAACTTGGGCATGAAGATTGAAATCGCTTCGTGGCGCAATATTGTTCCCAACGTATGGTCATTGAACATTCGTGATGCACAATCTCCAATGTGTTTTACCAACGGCAAAGGCTCAACTAAAGAAAGCGCTTTGGCTTCGGCACTCGGTGAGTTTATTGAGCGCTTAAATTGCAACTTCTTCTATAACGATCAGTTCTGGGGCGAGGAAATCGCAAATAGCCCATTTGTCCATTATCCCGACGAAAAATGGTTTAAGTTGAATAAAAAAGATACGTTGCCTGAAGGTATTCTCGATGAATATTGCCTAGAAATTTACAACCCAGACGATGAACTGCGTGGATCGTATTTGATTGATACGAATTCAGGCAATAAAGAACGCGGTATTTGTGCGCTGCCATTTGTACGTCAGTCTGATGGCGAGGTTGTGTATTTCCCATCGAATTTGATTGAAAACTTGTTTTTAAGCAATGGTATGAGTGCTGGCAATACCTTGGTCGAAGCGCAAGTACAGTGTTTGTCAGAAATTTTTGAACGTGCGGTAAAACGTGAAATTCTGGAAGGCGAAATTGCACTGCCTGATGTACCGCGGGAAGTATTAGAAAAATACCCAAGCATTTTGGCAGGTATCCAAGGCTTAGAGGAGCAGGGCTTTCCAGTTTTGGTTAAGGATGCGTCGCTAGGCGGTCAATATCCAGTGATGTGCGTAACCTTGATGAATCCACGGACTGGTGGTGTATTTGCATCGTTTGGCGCACATCCAAACTTTGAGATTGCGTTGGAACGCAGTCTGACGGAGTTGCTGCAAGGTCGTAGTTTTGAAGGCTTAAATGATTTACCCCAGCCAACCTTTGAAAGTAACGCCGTGACTGAGCCAAATAACTTTGTTGAGCACTTTATTGATTCCAGTGGTGTGGTGTCGTGGCGTTTTTTCAGTGCAAAATCAGATTATGATTTTGTGGAATGGGATTTTTCAGGCTGGGGCAGTGACCCAAATACTGAGGAGGCTGAGACACTATTCAACATTCTCAAAGACATGGGCAAAGAAGTTTATATGGCGGTCTATGAGCATTTAGGTGCGAAAGCCTGTCGTATTTTAGTGCCTGATTATTCAGAAATTTATCTGGTTGAAGATCTGATCTGGGATAACACCAACAAAGCCTTGTTGTTCCGCGAAGATATTTTGAATTTACATCGCCTAGATGATGTTGCGCTGCTTGCGCTGCTTGAGCGTTTAGAAGAATGTGAAGTCGATGATTACACCGAAATCACCACATTGATCGGTATTGAGTTTGATGACAATACAGTTTGGGGGCAGCTCACGATTCTAGAGTTGAAGCTGTTAATTAATTTGGCTTTGAAGAAGTTCGAAGATGCAAAAGAACTGGTTGAAACATTCCTACAGTTTAATACCAACACCGTCGAGCGTGGATTATTTTATCAATGCTTGAATGTCGTGCTTGAAACAATTTTGGACGATGATCTTGAACTTGCTGATTATCAAGTTAATTTCCGTCGCATGTTTGGTGATGCACGGATGGATGCGGTGATTGGGTCTATCGATGGCAGTATTCGTTTCTTCGGTTTAACACCGACGAGCATGAAACTCGAAGGAATCGAGCCACATTTACGATTAATTGAGAGTTATAAGAAATTACATGCGGCGCGGGCTAGGTTTGTGACTTTATCAAGTTAGGATCAGAAATCACGGCTAGGCATTAACTTACACATTCAGTGAGAAGATAATGCCTATACCGTGCACCAAACGATAACGATCACTTTTTTATCAATTAACCATCGTTTTCCACCAATGATTTTCAGCTTGCGGTTCATTGAGATTTAATCGTTCTCCCATGTGTGGTGTGCTCAAGGCAACACCAGCACGCGCAGCCAATGCCACAATACGCTCAAACGGATCATCCCAAACATGCAAGGCCAAATCAAAAGTACCGTTATGTACAGGCAACAAGTTTCTACCTCTTAAATCCAAATGAGCTTGCAGCGTTTGTTCTGGCTGCATATGCACATCAGGCCAATCACTCCCATAAGCACCCGTTTCGATCATGGTCACATCAAATGGGCCGTAGCGATTCCCAATTTCTTTAAAGCCATTGAAGTAGCCGCTATCTCCGCTAAAGAATAAACGCAGATCATCATCAATCATGACCCAAGATGCCCAAAGTGTCGCATTGCTGTCAGATAATCCGCGCCCAGAAAAATGATGCGCAGGAGTCGCAACTAATTTCATTCCGTCAATGTGCGTATCTTGCCACCAATCCAATTGTTGAATCTTTTCTTCGGGAATACCCCATTTAATCAGGGTATCGCCTACACCAAGCGGCGTTATGAAATGCTCAACTTTATCTTTAAGTTGAATGACGGCATCGTAGTCGAGATGATCATAGTGGTTATGTGACAGGATCACGCCTTTGATTGATGGTAACTCGTCGATACTAATCGGAGGCTGGTGAAAACGTTTAGGGCCAATCCATTGAAAAGGGGAAGCGCGTTTTGAGAATACTGGATCAGTCAGCCAAAACTCACCACGTAGCTTGAGTAGCATCGTAGAGTGTCCCAAGCGAAATAATGAACGGTCAGGTGCTGCCAATAAGTCTGCTTGACTGACTTTATGAACAGGAATTGGTTTTCTAGGAACTGTACCTGCTGGTTTATTGAAGGCGAAAAACCAAATCAGTTGGAGGGATTTCCATAGACTAGTTTTATGTAGGTTCGGAGTGAAGTTAAAAAATCTTCCGCCACGCTTTTGGGAAGATAGCGTAAGCGCTGTTGAATCAAAGATTTTTGTATCAGTCGTAATATGCGTAGTCATGTGAATTGTCCTGTACGAATAATCAATAAAAATATGTATTTAATAAATGAGTAATTAATCACTCATTTATTGTTTCAAAAAGAGGGACAACCAATGTCCCTGCTTTCATGGTTTAGCTGGAGTTGCTACCGCATGCCAAAAAGCCTCAAAACCGGACTCTCGGTAACGATCAGCATGTTCAGGTTCTTGCACCATAAAATTCATGGTCACATCAGCCAATGCACCCAGCATCGAACCGATAAACAGAGGAGGATAGTTTCGCAGCAAACCTTGATTAATCTGTTCTTGAATCAGCGTTGTCATATCACAAAACGATTGCATACCAATTAGCTTGCTTTGCTCAGTGATCTGTTCGGAGGTTGATAATTGTGCGATTACCTTGCGCTTTTGCGGAGTAGTGATGCCCCAATTGATATAACCTTGCCAAACATGGTGTATCTGTGTTTTTAGATCAGCAGTGAGAGGGTAGTGAAGCATCATGATCTGCCGCAGCTCAGCTTTCAAAAAAAGGTACAGCTGGTTGAGCAATTCTTCTTTACTACTGAAATATGTAAATAGTGTTCCTTCAGCAACGCCTGCGAGTTTTGCAATTTTGGAAGTAGGAGCGCGCTCACCGAGTTCCGCTAGTACTTCAATGGCGGCATTCAAAATTGCATCACGTTTATATTCACTGCGAGGACGAGCCATAATCTAAAACATTAAATGAGTGATCACTCAATCATATATAAGTTTAGAAAAAGGTCAAGTATTTTTATACAGAGATTGTACAGGTAAATATGAGTCATTGACCAATGTTTCTTAAAATCAAAAATTGATTGATACGGTGCATAACGTACAATCTTACAAAGAAATTCTTAGAAAAATATATTGATCAGTTTAAGTATTTAAATAAATTAAGTTTATTTGATGGTGCTTGAACGCTGCTGCCGATAATCGCCTGGCGTCATGCCTGTCCAGCGTTTAAAGGCTCGTTGGAAAGCACTCTGTTCAGAAAACCCCAATAAGTACGCAATATCAACCAAACTCAAACTTGGGTCACGCGTGTAGCCTAAGGCGAGCGCATGACGTAAATCATCGACAAAACCCCTGAAACTCAGCCCACGTTCTGCAAGTTGATCTTTTAATTGGCTTTCAGTTAATCCTGTTGCTTTGACAACATCTCCAATCTCAATCATACCTTGCTTAAATGAATCTAGTACGGTTTTACGAGCAATTGCCAACCATGCGGGTTCGATTGCATTGCCGAGCTGCTTGAGTAGTTGAGAACATAAGTCATCCATGATACGGCGCAATTGAGGATTGGCATGGGGCAGAGGAATCTCAAGATATTCGGCGTTGAAACTCATCGCGGTTTCTGGGGCGTTGAAGCGGACTGGACAACGAAATAATGCGTCGTACTCTTGAGTATCATCAGGTTTAGCATGGCGAAATGATACCCAGTTTGGATTGAGATCTTCTCGGTTACTGAAAAAACGTGCCAGAGTCACAAAAGTAGCTTGATGTAAATCATCTTGTAACCAGCCCAATTGGACATCATTAGGCAAGTTACTGCGCCAAATCCGAATAAATTCTTTACCGCGTTGCTCAAACTCATTATGTCCTGCATCTATGGTGAGTGCTGAGTATCTCGTGGACTGTCTGAGAAGTTCTTCCCCATTTGAGCAACTCATTAACGCAAAGCCGTGTGAACCAAGATGACCTGAACGAATGCTCTGTCCTAATTTTAAACCCAAACAAGGGTCATGCAGAAATTCTGCTGCAAGATCACAAGCACGGGAAAAATCATTGAATGGAACTCGACCATTCGGGTCAGTCAAAGTTTCAGAAGGAATACCTGCTTGTTTTAATAAATATTCAGTTGATAAATCTTGGCGTGCTGCATAGTCAGTGAGCATGCGCATGTAATGAACGGCGACACTGAAATGTTCTTGGGCTAATGTTGCTGTTTTTACTACGTTTTCTGACTTCATTTTCCCTTCATCTCGTTACTTATTTTGCTCAGGCCATCGAGTTGACACTTGGGTCATAACTCTCCGAATTCAGTCAATACTCATTTCTGGAGTCGCACTATAGTTCGTTTCAAGGTTGCAGATCAAAGCAACTTGATCATTTAACGAGTCTGGATGCTGAGGAGCACGACCATGAGTACGACTGAATTTTTGAAAAAATTACCGAGCGCGCTGAAAGCGGATGCTGTTGACGGTGTCGAGTTTATCGCGCAATTGAATATCGCGTCACCAGTTTATGTCAATGTCAATAATGGCGTCTGCACAGTTGCAGAAGGAACGACAGATGATGCTGATGTGACATTGACTTTGTCTGATGAAAATATGATCGCGTTGCTCACTGGCAAGATGGCTGGTCTGACTGCGTTCATGAGTGGCAAGCTGAAAATCGACGGTGAT
>JASLGO010000156.1 GCA_030150135.1 Aquirhabdus sp. | reverse complement strand
CCGTTGTCAGTAATTTGACCTTTACCAACCGCAATGATTTCACCTTGTGATGGTTTTTCTGCTGCAGAACCTGGGAGCAAAATGCCGCCTGCGGTTTTGGTTTCTTCTTCGACGCGACGGACAACAACACGGTCATGCAATGGACGAATGTTCATGCAGTATTCTCCTTAAGTAATGGTTGCTAAGTAGTGGTTTCTAGGTTAACTAATGTGCGACAAGGTACACCCGAAAGTGATCCTTTGCCACCTCTAAAATTGGTTATTCAAACAGTGGGGGTAGAATGAGTTGCTTCAAGGGCTGGTTTTGTGAATAACATTGTTGTTTGCTGTTTTTTTGTACATATTCTCGTATACATTGGGATCGATATTTTCATGTTCATGCAAGCAAGCTTCATCTACAGTCGGCCATAGTTGACCTAAACGCTCAAATTGTTTGCTTTCAAGGTTGAAGTCATAGCGATCAACTTGTAAATCTGGATGAATAATATTAACCGAATTGGGAACATCGTAACGAAGTCGGTGAGAAACCGCTGTTCCTGCCTGAATATCCAGAACCTCCTTATGCAACTCAAAATGTTCTCGAAGTGGTAAAACGACAGGAACATGAAAATGTCCATGGAGCAATGCATCCAAGCCGCAGTGCGCCCAGTGCTGAGTTGCTTCACAGGCTAATACTGGAATGTCTTTTTGTTGGTAGTTTCTGAGTACTCGAAAAGGTTGGTGTGACAGGATGATCCGTTTTTTTCCAGCTTTACCTTTCAATAAACGTTGCCCTGTTTCTGTGATTTGGGTATGTGAAAGGCGTCCTTGTGTATGATGTTTTGGACTGACGCTGTTTACACCGACAAGATAGAAATGCTTTGTTTCTAATGTTTTTTCTGGTTCACCAAATATTTTTGTATAGCGCCCAAAAGGATTCAGAATACGTCTCGGTAAATGATAAAGCGGAATATCATGATTACCAGGAACAACAATCCAAGGGATACCTAACGAATCGAAGAAATCGTGAAATGCTTGAAATTGCGCTCGACGTGCACGCTGTGTCAGATCTCCGCTAATCGCAATCGCTTCCAAAGGCAATTCTTTGCAAAGTTGCGTCAGTGCATCTGCAATCAGATTGTGTTCCATGCCGAAATGTAAGTCAGATAGGTGTAGAAGCATGATCAGTTCCTGAGGAATGAGGCACAATGAACGTTAGCGCACAATGAGCAACAGAGAAGTGCAATGGGGTTTGAACATAAACAATTTCACCATCAATGGCGACTTTCATTTGTCTGGCTTTGGATTCAATACGAATAGAGTCTGCACAAAATGCAGTGACTTCAGGCGCTTGTTCAAAGGTGCCAAGTTGTAGCTGTGCAATGAGTTTTAAAGTTTGTAGTTTAGAGACTTCAGTAATTGCAACCACTGCTAATTTTCCTTGAGCCGCGCATTCTGCCAGATTTAGTTTATAGTCTTTGAGTTGTAGTGGATTATTACCAAAAAATACAAGTGGTGATTCGATCGGTTTTACTCGGCCATCAATGATGAGCTTGAGTTTAAGTTTTTGTTGTTCACGCATAAGCGCAGCGAAGCCAGAAATCTTGGCGACAAAGCGAAATCGTCCAAAGCGATGATTATCGTATTCACGTTGCTCAATGAGACGAGGGTAGAGACCAATTGATGCATTATTGAGGTAGATGTATTGATTTATGCAGCCCACATGAATCGTATGGTGATGACCGTGTAAAACAGTATGAGCAGCTTCCAAAGGATCAAGTGGAATACCTAGCGCGCGAGCAACATAATTAAAGGTACCCAGAGGAATGATCCCTATTGGGATTTTGCCATGTAGCAGCACTTGCGCGACGGCATTAATAGTCCCGTCACCTCCTGCAACCACAATAATGCCTTTTTTGTCTTGATGCCGTGCGGCGACTTTAAATGTCAGTTGTGATAGTGCATAGAATTGTTCAACGAGATGCAGTTCTACGTCACAGCCATGCTCTGTGAAATACTGCATCAGTACGCTATGGATAGGCTCAACCTCAGGCATACGATGACCTGATGATGCATTGACGATCAGAGAAATGAGCCGTTTAGTGGGTGCTTGTTGTATAAGCATATTTATCTCTGGTTTATCCATTAAAAAACTATTGCTTTTTAAACCATTCTTAATATTTTTCAATCCTGTTGTTGCAAGATAGATTTATCAGTTTGATGGACTATTTTTAAGTTGGCTATCTATAAAATAATCATACGCCATCTTTGTCTAAACTTCATACTTTTTGGAGGTAGAAAATTATTAATAATGTATTGAATTAGCTTGATATATTAGATATTTGTTTATTTTGCGTGATTTTCATCGATGTAAAAAATATTTTTATAAATTTAATCTATTTTCTTAAAGATATATCATTGAAAAATATTATTTAAAAAACAAGGTGTGGCTGAAAATTCCAAAAGATGGCATTTAGTGCCATGCATTTGACTTTAAATCTATTCGAGACGCTACTAATATCATGAGAGAAGATCGTTTTTATAGATAAAAATGATCTGTGACTCTGTGTATGTGGTTGGTAAGTATCAAGATATTTTGATAAATGTGCCGTAAGGAGTTGAAATCGTGAATGCTAAATTTGAACAGATTACAAATACGAGTGCACCATTTGCCTTAAAAGCGGCTTTTCCTGTACGTCGTATGGATTTCACATTTCAGGATGTTCCAAAGTATTGGCTTGGTGACGATCCTGCGAGCACACATTTGATGACCGCATTGTCAGTGATGTTTCCTGACGGTGAGCGCTATTTTGTCGATAGCGTTCGTGCAGTTCGTGATCTGATCACTGATGATCCTCAACTTCAAAAAGATATTAGTGCGTTTATTGGTCAAGAAGCCATGCATGCAAAAGAGCATCATGCCTTTAATACCAGTGCGCAGATTCACGGTTTGCATCCTGAGTCACTAGAGCGCTTTACCTATAACCTTTTGCATGTAGCGACTAAATATGTTTTTCGCGATAGCCCAAAGATGCGTCTTGCCGTGACCTGCGCACTAGAACACTTTACAGGAACTATTGCGGCGCAATTGATGCGACGTACTGATATTCAAGCTCTCATGCATGATGAAACCATGAAACATCTATGGTTATGGCATTCGGTGGAGGAGAATGAACATAAATCAGTTGCGTTTGATGTCTATGAAAAACTCTACGGCAGTGGTGTCTCCGCATATCTTAATCGTGCAATTGTGATGATTTTAGCGATTACCTTCATTGTCGCAGCGAAGTTTGGCTTTTGGGCAACACTGATGTATCGCGATGGTCAAATGCTGAATTTGCGTTCGTGGCGAAAAGGATTGAGTTTGGCATGGGGTCGCCATGGTTTCTTCACAGAGATTATTCCTGATACTTGGGATTACTTCAGGCCTAACTTTCATCCTTGGCAGCACAACACGCATGCGCTTTTAGACAAATATCGTACAATCTTAGGAATGACGGCTTAAGTCTGTTGGGAATGCTTAAAAAGCAAAGATTTTCATCGAATGATGTTTATTTTGTAAGCAGAGTGACATGAGAGCGTGTCTTAAATGAGTTTAAAAAACCGTATTTGAGTCGTGCGGTTTTTTTGAACGAGAGTTTGATAAGTGTTTGTGGTATATATGTTTGGATATAAAAAAAGATCTTTTATAAGTCTATTTTCCTCGTTGATACTACTATCACGAAAATTTATGCCTGTTATACAGTCTTCTAAATGCGGCGTTTTTGTGCTTTAATATGTCCTCAAATTTTTAGCGGCAGTGCCCGTGATCCGGGACTGTCTTAGCTCGTATTCTTACGAAAAAGGCCTCACCATGACCCAAGTGACAGCTTCTGATTCTTTCAAATCAACAGTTCCAGCATTCGTTCGCCATACCAAGCTTATCGCTTGGGTAGAGCAGATCGCAGCACTTACCCAACCAGACCGCATTGAGTGGGTTGATGGTAGTGATGAAGAGAATCAACGCCTACTTGATCTGATGGTCAATTCAGGCATGATGACAAAACTTAATGAAGAAAAACGCCCTGGTTCTTATCTCGCGTTATCAAGCCCATCTGATGTGGCTCGTGTAGAAGAACGTACTTTTATTTGCTCTGAGAAAAAAGAAGACGCAGGTTCAACCAATAATTGGGCTGCGCCTGCTGAAATGCGTGCAACTTTGAACGGTCTGTTCGAAGGTTGTATGCGTGGTCGTACGATGTATGTTGTACCGTTCTCAATGGGCCCATTGGGTAGCCACATTGCACACGTTGGGATTGAGCTCAGCGACTCTCCTTATGTTGTGGTCAATATGCGCATCATGGCGCGTATGGGCAAAGAAGTGTATGACGTAATCGGTACTGATGGTGAGTTTGTTCCATGCGTTCATTCAGTTGGTGCACCATTGGCAGAAGGTCAAGCGGACGTCAAATGGCCATGTAACGATACTAAATACATCGTGCATTACCCAGAAACTCGTGAAATCTGGTCTTTTGGTTCAGGTTACGGTGGCAATGCATTGCTCGGTAAAAAATGTTTGGCATTGCGTATCGCATCTGTCATGGGTCGCGACCAAGGCTGGTTGGCTGAACACATGTTGATTTTGGGCTTAACCAGTCCAAAAGGTGAAAAACATTACGTTGCAGCAGCGTTCCCATCAGCTTGTGGTAAAACAAACTTTGCAATGTTGATTCCACCAGCAGGGTTTGAAGGCTGGAAAATTGAAACTGTCGGTGATGACATTGCATGGCTTAAGCCGGGTGCTGATGGTCGTCTGTATGCAATCAACCCAGAAGCAGGTTTCTTCGGTGTTGCACCGGGTACTAGCGAAAAAACTAACCCGAACTGCTTGGCAACATTGTATAAAAACACCATTTATACCAATGTCGCGATGACTGAAGACGGTGATGTATGGTGGGAAGGTCTGAGCAAAGAAGCGCCAGCTAACCTGACCGATTGGAAAGGTCAAGCATGGTCAAAAGACTTGGGTACGCCAGCAGCGCATCCAAACTCACGCTTCACTGTATCTGCAGGTCAATGTCCATCAATCGACGCTGACTGGGAAAATCCAGCAGGTGTGCCGATTTCTGCATTCATCTTCGGTGGTCGTCGTGCAGACACAGTGCCATTGGTGACTGAAGCATTCGACTGGGTTGACGGCGTGTATAAAGCAGCAACGATGGGTTCTGAAACGACTGCTGCGGCTGTTGGTAAGCAAGGTGTTGTTCGTCGTGATCCGTTTGCGATGTTGCCATTCTGTGGTTACAACATGGGCGATTACTTCCAACATTGGTTGAATATGGGTGAAAAACTGCAAGCAGCCACTGCTGTGAGCGGTGCAAAAATGCCTAAGATTTTCAATGTGAACTGGTTCCGTCGCGATGCGAATGGTAACTTCGTATGGCCTGGTTTTGGTCAAAACACTCGCGTTCTAGAGTGGATGATCAACCGTTGTGAAAACACGATCCATGCTGAAGAAACTCCGATTGGTTATGTTCCTGCGTATGAAGATTTGAACTGGACTGGCACGACATTTAGCCGTGAAGAGTTCGAACAAGTCACTTCACAAGATCATGATCTATGGGTCGCTGAGCTGGAAAGCCATAAAGAGCTGTTTGATAAGATCGGTGATGCATTGCCAGAAGTTCTTCGTGAACGTAATGCACAATTGATCGCAGCGTTACAAGAGAAGAAAGCATTAACTGCTTAATTTGATGTAGCACTGGAATAAAAAAACCGTCTCAGTTGAGGCGGTTTTTTTTATTGGAAGATTGTCTATGGCTTAGCACTATATGCTATTTTTATTCATTATCTAGAGAAATAATCATGGCATTACTCACTCAATACGGTGCATTTGGTGTTTTCTTCGTTGTGCTGTTTGTCCAGCTCGGATTACCGATTCCTGTGTTGCCTTTATTGTTGCTCATGGGTTCTCTTGCCATGGGTGATCCTCAGTTGGGTTTGATCTCTTTATTGCTCGCAATCATTGCGTCTTTGTTAGGTGATTTTGTTTGGTATTCGGCTGGACGTCGTTTTGGACATCGAATCTTACATCTTTTGTGTCGTATATCATTGTCCCCTGATTCTTGTGTGCGTCAGTCTGAAACGCATTTTGGTCGATGGGGCGTAGCGACATTGGTAATAGCCAAATTTATTCCAGGATTGGCAACTCTCGCACCTCCTTTAGCGGGAGCACTAGGATTACGTCGTTCAAGTTTTTTCATCTTTAGCACGGCAGGCGCTGCGCTTTGGGCTGGAACGTGGCTAGTTGTAGGAGCAATGTTTCATCAACAAATTAATGGGATCTTGGCTACGCTTTCCGAATTTGGTGAAGCCGCTATATTCATGATTTGTCTTCTTTTGATGGTGTATATGATATTCAGATGGTGGCAGCGCTATCAAATTACAATTTTTGCAAAGCAGACAAAAATTACTCCTAAAGAACTTGCTGAGCTACTCAATCAAGAGCAGCATCCTTTAATTTTTGATGCAAGATCTCCATTGGCTAAAAGCATGGATTTAGAGCGAATTGTTGGTGCTCGATCATTAGACCCCAAAGCAATTGCGGAAACGATCGCTGACATTCCATTAAGTCAGGTGATGGTGGTTTATTGTTCGTGTCCGAATGATGTGAGTGCAGTCCAAGTTGCAAGGGAGCTGAGACAGCGAGGATATACACAGGTACGGTCTCTACAGGGTGGAATTGATGCTTGGCGCGCCGAGGGATTTTCTGTTGAATTTTATGAAAATGTGAAGCAAGAAACGTAAGATGTATTCATGAAAAAGCATCGCCAATCAAATCCAGTGAGATTGATTAGTTTCTTGGTGGATTTGTTTGCAATAATCCATTGAAAGTCGCGGCTAATTCACGCAGGATGTAGGGTATTTTCCAGTGATTTGTAAGACTAGGCTTAATGCGTTTTGGGCATATTTTGTTTAGACTCTGGATAGGGATTTTTTGTGTTGTTCTTTGCGATAAGTGCATTGGTTTAGGGTAAATGTTTTATGTTGAATGCGAAGAATTTAACGGACGCGCGTGCGCATCGAGTCATGCTCACTATATTTTTGGTGATTATCGGTGCGTATTCGCTGGTTGCGACAGTGACTTATACACCTTTTGATCCTGGGTGGACGCACTTATCGAGTGATACACAACATGTCAGCAATGCAACAGGGATCGCAGGTGCTTGGCTTGCTGATTTATTGCATGGTTTTCTTGGACGCGCAGCGTTATTTTTGCCTTTCTTGATTTTGCTTGAAGCGGTGCAACTTTGGTATCCACATAGTTTTGTGCAGCGTCCGTTTCGTTATGCTGGTGAAATCTTTTTGGTCGTGATTGCTGCAACATTGTTTGGGTTGCATGGCGTGGAGCCATCAGACACTTTACAAAATGCAGCGGGTGGAATCTTAGGCTTCGAGATGTCTCAACATCTGCTTGGGTTTATGCCATTAATATTAGTAACTGCGTTACTCATTGTTTTGTTTTTAGTTATTTTCACATTCTCATTTGGTGTGGTTTGGAGTAAAACTTTTGATACTGTTGGTGAAATTCCGTTATTGCTGAATGAGCTTTTTTATCGAAATGAGCCTGAAGAAGCGACATCTCATAAAAACGATAAATTTCCTGTGATTCCTGCTGTTGTCGCATCAACTCCTGTGGCAGCCAATGCAGCAATTCAATCAGGACATGTTCAGGAGAGTGTGAGTGTTGTTGCAACCAAAGATGTTATTCAGCCTTCAGCAACTGAATTATCAAAAAATCTAGAAAAGCCTGCATTGCAGACAATCGAGCCAGAAGCCGAATCTTTTGCATCTGTCATGGCTGAAGCCGCAGCCCAATCTTCGGCAATATCATCACCTGTAACTCCAACCATGAGCCCTGTTATACAAGAGTCTGTTATTACGCCGACTGTACAAGCCGCAGCTCCTGTTTCAGCGGCACCAGCTGTAGCAGCTACATTAGCGCCTGTTGTGGCGCGGGTTGCGCCGAAGATAGACTGGGAAGATGACTTTTTTCATAAAGCATTGGATGTCATTCCTGAGCATCAACCAGAACATCAATTGGCAACACAGATCGTACGACCTTCTGCTCAGACCAGCGATTCCATTGAAATTATTAAACAAGATACGGTTCTTGAACCAAGCGGTGTTATTGAAAATAACATCATTGAACAGAATCAATCCTTTGAAGATGATTTAGCGGCATTTATTGAGCAACCGATTGTTCGTGCGCCAGTGGAGCAACATCACAGTATTTCGACGCCTCATCAACAAATTTCAACTCTAGTGCAGCATGTTGAGCAAGTATCTAGTCCTGTAATTATTGATCAAACTCAAAATGAGCCAGTGGTTGCCAGTGTTGTTGAAAATGCTGTTGCAAAAGATGATTGGGATGCACCTTTGACGGATGCGATGGGACGCCCAATGTCGCGTGCGATGCAAACTGCTCAACATCGTGCAGATTTGAGCCCATTACCAAGTTTAGAGTTATTAGAGCTGCCTGATCCGAAGCGTAAAGTCAGCTATTCAGCTGAACAATTAGAGCGTTTGTCTCGTTTGTTAGAAATTAAACTGAAAGAGTTTAACGTAGTCGCACAAGTGATTGAGGCTCAGCCAGGACCCGTGGTAACACGTTTCGAGTTGGAGCTTGCACCAGGTGTAAAAGCATCAAAAGTCACGAATATTGCACGAGATTTGGCACGGTCGCTGTCTATGGCTTCTGTGCGTGTGGTTGAGGTGATTCCGGGTAAACCATACATCGGTATCGAAGTACCAAACTCCAACCGCGAGATGGTTCGCTTGATTGAATTGCTTGAAACTGATGCTTATCGTGATCCGAAAGGATTGATTAGCATGGCGATGGGTAAGGATATCGCTGGGCGACCTGTATTAACCGATTTGGCGAAAGCACCGCATATGTTGGTTGCAGGGACAACGGGTTCAGGTAAATCTGTTGCGATTAACTCCATGTTGTTATCGATGCTGCTGAAATATACGCCGACTCAGTTGCGTTTGATTCTGATTGATCCGAAGCAGTTGGAATTGTCGAACTATAACGATATTCCACATCTACTGACGCCTGTTGTGACGGACATGAAGGATGCTGCAAGTTCGTTGAATTGGTCGGTCGGTGAAATGGAACGCCGTTATAAGTTACTTGCGCACATGAAAGTGCGTAACCTTGAGGCATTTAACCAAAAGGTTACCGAAGCGATTGCGCGCGGCGAAGAGTTGTATGATCCGTTGTGGCGCCCTGAAGATAGTGCATTACAACAACGCGCTCCTCGACTTAAACCTATGCCGATGATTGTTGTAGTTGCTGACGAATTCGCCGATATGATTATGCAGGTCGGCAAGAAAGCTGAAGAGTTGATTCAACGTTTGGCTCAGAAGTCTCGTGCAGCAGGTATTCACTTGATCCTCGCCACGCAGCGTCCTTCGGTTGATGTGATCACAGGTTTGATTAAAGCGAATATTCCGACACGTGCGGCGTTGCGTGTGAATAGTAAGGTCGACTCTCGAACGATTCTGGATGAAGGCGGTGCAGAATATTTGCTAGGTCATGGCGATATGTTGTTCCTTGCGCCGGGTAAAAATGAGCCTGAGCGTGTTCATGGTGCATTCATCAGTGATGATGAGGTGAATCGTGTGTGTGATGCGTGGCGTGAGCGGGGAAGTCCTGATTATGTAGATGATATTTTGAACGCCTACGATGAGGAAGCACCGAGCAAAGGTGGAGGTTACGATTCTTCAGAAGGTGATTCAGATCGTGATCCTCTCTATGATGATGTGTATGCATTTATTATGGAAACGAAGAAAGTGTCTGCATCTGCGATTCAACGTAAGTTTTCATTGGGCTATAACCGTGCGGCGCGGATTGTTGATTCACTGGAAGAGCATGGTGTGATCAGTGCAATGCAATCTAATGGTAAGCGCGAGATCTTGATATAAATCGTATTATTTGAGAAGAAGTGTGATTTTGTGGCTACTCTATAAAGCTGCCTGTGGGCGGCTTTATATTTGTCGTTAATTTACTAAACTCTCTCAACTTCGCTATATAAAAATACATGAATCCTGATTTTAAATCCAAGTCTGCCTGCACAATACAATGAAGCTAAATCAGTATATGATGTTGATACATCACAAAGTTGTGATAGATATGCCAGCATGGTATGAGGATAATAAACCAATAAAGCTTGCTGACTAAATGTAAAAAATTATCCTCTTTGAATAGGAGAAACATGATGCGCTTAATGACTTATATGACGGCAGCGACGACGTTGGTTTCGACGGTATTGTTAGTCGGTTGTCAAACGATGCCAATGGGTCCAAGCGTTGCGGTGATGCCAGCGCAGGGAAAACCATTTGATTTGTTCCAACGAGAAGATCAGCAGTGTCGTGATTATGCGGCAAATTCTGTGGGTGCTGGCGCGCAGGCTTCTAATAATGCAGCGGTAGGTACAGCTGTGATTGGTGCCGTTGTCGGGACTGCAGTTGGGGCGCTTGCGCATAATGCTGGTGCGGGTGCTGCCGTTGGCTTGGCTGGCGGGACAATGGTTGGTGCTGGAAATGCTCAGCAATCTTCCTATAGCTTGCAACAACGCTATGATATTGCGTATGAGCAATGTATGTATTCGAATGGTAATCAGTTACCTCAACAACCACAAGGTCGTGTGGTTTATCGGACTTATGGGCCTTATCCATATCCTTACTAGAATGTGCCGATTTTGAATCTCAGTTTATGGGATGTCATGTGATTTTATAAAAAGCTGCTTAGGAGTGTCCTAGGCGGCTTTTTATGCAAATGTATTGTTGTTTCATTCTACATCGAGTTTTTGCGCGATATTTAGGCGAGCTTACGATAATTTTGTATAAAAAGTGGCTTATTTGCCTTAGGATGTTGTGTCGTTTAGTGTGTTACTGCAATGGTACCGAAAACTTAGAGCCTGTGATTTCTGACATGTTTTGAAATTCAGAAGTCAGGAGAAGAATAATGCTGTTTGATCGACTTACGCATAGATTCGCTGTTCTTTTGGATTCTTCGCCAGTAAAACGAGCAATGATCATTCCTTATTTTCTATTGGCTGTTTTAACAACTTATTTGTTATTGGATATCATTTTTATTCTATATCCAACGCCATATATTAATAATCATATTATTTTCATTCTTTTACCATTCAAAGTCGTTATTTTTTCGATCCTTCTGTTGTTTATTATCTTTCGTAAACAGTTAGATCAATCAGATTTAGCGCAAAAGATCATCCCTTATATTTTGGTGTTACTGTATTTAGTGAGCTTGATGCCGCTTGGGTATGTTGTCGGTTTTGTGAGTATGGTGACTGGTATGGTGATGATTGCTTCACCATTGTTTCTAGTCATTTTATTTGATGAAGTGATGGTGGCTTTTCTTTTGGTTATTGGTTTTTCTTGGTATTTTTTTAGCGGCTATCTATGTATTTTCAATCTGGTTTCTTATGCGCCGATACTTAATATAGCACCTACTACGACAGCAAGTGTTGATGAAAAAATATTTTATTTCGGCTATATGACAATACTGGCTGCTCCTCATTTTATTGGTTTTCTACTGGGAGCTGCTATTTTAGTGAGATATTGGCGTTTACGTGAAACCAATATACGTCAGGTTGGACTTTTAGATAGTTTAACGAATATTCCAAATCGTCGTGCGATTGGTGATTATTTGGCGAATGTACTCAGTAAGCGCATTTATGAAGATCCGGTATCAATTATTATTTTAGATGTTGATTTTTTTAAAAAGATAAATGATACCTATGGGCATGCGACAGGTGATTTGGTGCTTCGTCGAATGGGCGAATACTTGAAAATGACACTGCGCGGTACAGATCAGGTTGGACGCTATGGCGGTGAGGAATTTTTGATCGTATTGCCTTCTACGCCATTAGCGCGTGCGGTGGAGATTGCTGAACGCTGTCGTTTGCAAATTGAAAGTCATGAGGTTAAAGGATTTGATCAACAATCCATTCAAGTGACAGCCAGTTTTGGCGTGTATTGCTCTACTTTACATGAAGATGCATCGAGCATGATTCACCATGCAGATATGCAGTTGTATCGTGCCAAACAGAGCGGGCGAAATAGAGTGTGTAGTGGTCAGGAAGAAGAGTTAGCGACTGCATCGGCTTGAGAATGTTTTCGAGCTAAGTTCATTTTCATTGTAAAAAATTAATTTCACATATCTTAAAAAATCAATAATGGCGTGAAATGCCAAAAAAATGGTGAGTCATAGTCAAGTTTAGATGTCATAACTTTGTATGCTATAACGATCAAATAAATGTATCGGTATATAGAGGTTGCTCGCTATGCGTCGTTGGAACGGTTGGGGTGATGATGCGACAGATTTTCCGCTCAAATCAAAAGGACTTGAGTTTCTCGCGGAGAAATTGTCTGGGAAGGGCACAATTTTGCCTGATGCGACGTTGTTAGAAGTTAAAGCAAAAGTGCCAAAGTCGCGATTACCAGCCCATCCATTAGTGTCGCAAGATGTTGAACTACGTCTGACGCATGCACGCGGTGAAAGTTTTCCAGATTGGATTGCAAAGCATTCAGGTGATTTTGGTCATTTTCCTGATGGCGTAGCCATGCCTACAACCAGTGATGAAGTGCGTGAAGTGCTGCAATGGGCTTATAGCAATGGTTTCATTGTGATCATTTATGGCGGCGGTACTTCGGTTGCTGGGCATATCAATGTGCCTGCATCAGATAAGCCAGTATTGACGCTATCTCTAGAAAAAATGAATAAGCTGCTCGACTTAAATCGTGAAAGTCAGATCGCGACTTTTGGTGCAGGAACGGCTGGCCCAGCGCTTGAAAAACAACTGAAAAAGAATGGTTATGTGCTTGGTCATTTCCCACAATCTTGGGAATTATCTACGGTTGGTGGTTGGGTAGCGAGTCGTTCTTCAGGCCAGCAATCGTTGCGCTATGGTCGTATTGAGCAAATGTTTGCGGGTTGCAAAATGGAAACGCCGCGCGGGACTTTGGAAATTAAAGATATTCCAGCGTCATCCGCAGGTCCTGATCTGCGTGAAGTGGTGATGGGTAGCGAAGGGCGCATGGGTGCGATTACTGAGGTGAAGGTGCGTGTGACACCTTTGCCTGAGCATGAAACTTTCCATGTTGGCTTTGCACCGAACTGGGAAGCTGGAATTAAGATGGTTCGCCAGTTGGCGCAAAACAAAGTGCAGTTATCCTTGATGCGTTTGTCGAATGCCGCTGAGACAGAATCACATTTGTCATTGGGTGGAAATCATCCGTTGTTTAAAGCGTACGATGGTTTGTTAAAGCTCAAAAAATGCCGAAATGGCGAGCGCTGTATGTTTACCTTTGGAATCACAGGCAGTAATCGCCAAGCGAAGTTTGCACTTGCCGAAGCAAAACGCGCCATTGATGCTGCGGGTGGTACTTATATTGCGAGTAGCTTTATGGGTGGCATTTGGGAGCATTCGCGTTTCCGTTCGCCGTATTTCCGCAACGGTTTGTGGGAGCATGGTTATTCAGTTGATACGTTCGAAACGTGTATTAACTGGGATAAAGTGACTGCGTGTCTTAACGAGATGGAGCAGGCGATTCGTGATGCCAGTGGCGAACATCCTGTGCAAGTGTTTACGCATCTGTCTCATATGTATGGGCAGGGGTGTAGCATTTATACGACGTATATTTTCAAGAATTCAGACAACTATCCTGAATTACTTGAACGCTGGAAAAAGTACAAACAGGCAGCAGGTGATGCGATTGCCAGAATGGGCGGTACAGCAAGTCATCAACATGGTATCGGTCGTGATCATGCACCGTGGTTGCATGTGGAAAAAGGTGCGGAAGGTATGGCGCTGATCGATACGATGGTGAAGCATTTCGATCCGAACGGACAGTTGAATCCGGGGTGTTTGTTGCCTTGATGGTTGAGTGGATGCTTTTGCCAAAAGGTCTACATATCAGATGAAGTTTGTTTGTCGTATGCTTGTCAAATCCATCCCATGAGAAGCACTGCTTCGCAAGGCGTAGCGCTCCTTTTCTAAAGGAAGGAGCTTTTACCCCTCTTTAGAAAAAGAGGGGCAAGGGGAGATTTGAAAGCATCTGCAAAATCAAACTATTAAAATTTGTGTAGACATTTATGCCTTGAAGGAAAAGACTTCAAAGCAATTTTTATTAATATCAATTTTCTAATGAGTGTGCAGTATGTTGGGTCATCGCCAAGCGTTGAATGAACTGAATAAAACCGATTGGGATTTAATCGTGATTGGTGGCGGTATTACAGGCGCGGGAATTTTGTTGGAAGCGGCGCGTTTGGGCAAAAAAACGTTACTGCTCGAACAGCAGGATTTTGCGTGGGGGACTTCGAGTCGTTCATCAAAAATGGTGCATGGTGGTTTGCGTTATCTGGCGCAAGGTGATGTGGGTTTGACCAAGCATTCTTTGCATGAGCGTGAGCGTTTATTGGTTGAGTTACCACATATGGTGGTGCGTTTTCCGTATATTTTTCCAATTCGTCAAGGCAGTTTTCCTGGTCGTATTGCTATGACGGCCGTGTTGACCATGTATGACAAACTGGCGGGTGTGTCTGATCACAGCTGGATTTCAAAAGATAAATTGTTGCAGCAATACCCTAATTTAAACGCAGATGGCTTAAAAGGCGCGATGCGTTATACCGATGCATTGGTCGATGATGCTCGCCTTGTGATGCGCGTGTTGCATGAAGCGACTTTGGAAGGCGGTACAGCAAATAACTATAGCCAAGTGAATGCTGTGAATAAGACTGCGCAAGGTTTTACCGTATCAGTTGAAGATAAGGTTGCTGGCGGTACTGTTGAGTTTACAGCCAGACAGGTTGTGAATGCGACAGGTGCGTGGGCTGATTTGTTGTCCGCTACAAACGCTAAAGTTCGTCCGCAACGTGGTAGTCATATTTTTATTCCTGCATCGCGCTTGCCTGTGCGTGACTGCCTTACGGTCATGCATCCAGACGATGATCGTCCTGTGTTTATCTATCCATGGAAAGGTCAAACTGTGATTGGTACGACTGATTTAGATCATCGTGAATCAGTCAATGTCGAACCACATTGTACGTCGCAAGAAGTGGACTATTTGCTGAAAGTGGCGAATAAACAGCTACCGACTGCATCACTGACTCGAGCTGATATTATTTCAACGATGGCTGGTGTTCGTCCAATTATTGGTTCAGGTACGGGCAATGATCCATCCAAAGAACGTCGTGATCATTTGGTCTGGACGGGCAGTAATGGTGTTGTTTCGGTCTCTGGTGGCAAACTGACGACGTTCCGATTAATTGCGCTGGATGTACTTCATGCACTGCGTATCATTAATGACAAACAGCTTAAAGATGCGCAAGGCAATCGTAAGATTCGCTGCTTTAATCATCGAGTTGAAGATCCGTGTAATCTCAGTGCGCCACTGGCTCAAGTTCCGAATAACGATGATTTTAAAACACAAGTTGAATGGATTTTGCAAAATGAGATGGTTCAGCATTTGGATGATTTGATGCTGCGTCGTGTTCGCGCAGGCAATATGTTGCCAGAGGGCGGAGCAAGCGTTTTGGATGTGATTAAGCCTTTATGTCTGCAATATCTGGCATGGGATGAGTCACGTTGGGCGCAAGAGTTGGCGCGTTATCAGCAGGTTATTGCGAGTTCATATTCGATTCCTGCGTGATTCTTTTGACCAGTATGATTTTTTGAAACCATCCCCATCTTACTGCGCTTTCACTTCGTCTTGCGCAGGGGCAAAGCAATGCTTTGCTTATCCCTGCTCATCCCCTTGAAGGGGAAGGAGGTTGCATGAGGCGATTTGATCAGTAGAGCAAGGATGCTCATTAGTACTTGAGTAGGATTATTAGCATGTCATCATCCCAAGATTTATTTCTCGCCTTAGATCAAGGTACGCAAAGTGTCCGTGCCATGTTGTTTGATCTTAATGGGCAATTGATTGCCAAGTCACAACAGCATATCGAACCATATTTCTCAGAACATCCGAATTGGGCAGAGCAGCATGCGAGTTACTTTTGGGACAATCTGATTATTGCTTGCCAAGGATTATGGAAGGCGCATCCTGAGTTGAAATCACGGGTTGTTGCCGTGTCGCTCGCCTGTCAGCGCACGACCATGCTGTGTCTGGATAAGAATTTAGAGCCACTGCGCCCTGCGACCATCTGGCTTGATTCGCGCCGCACCGATAATTATCCCACGCTACCGCTTTTGCTGAAAGCAGGTATTAAAGTGGCTGGGCAGGAAGGGATCGTCCAGCAACTACAATCCAAAGCAGAGTGTAATTGGCTTGCCGTAGACCATGCGGATGTTTGGGCCAAGACTAGTCATTTTGTGCAATTATCTTGTTATCTGACCCTCAAGCTCACGGATAATCTCAAAGATGCGGTCTCATCGCAGGTTGGTTATGTTCCGTTTGACTATAAACGGCAAAAGTGGGCGTCGCCACTGGATCTGAAGTGGCAGATGCTGACGGTCAAGTCCCATCAACTGCCGCCCTTGGTACAATCTAGCGAATCATTGGGCAAGATCAGTGCACAAGCTGCGCGTGATACGGGTATTCCCGAAGGGTTGACCTTGTACGCCGCAGGTGCAGATAAAGCCTGTGAGGTTTTGGCGGCTGGCGCAATTACGCCAGATATCGGTTGTCTTAGTTATGGCACGACTGCCACGCTGAATACGGGTAACTCAAAATATGTTGAGCCACTTCCGTTTATGCCTGCATATCCTGCGGCGGTGCCACATGCCTACAATTCAGAATTTATGGTATTTCGTGGTTATTGGATGGTGAATTGGTTTAAGCGTGAATTTGCCGCTCAAGAAGTATTGGCAGCACAAGCACAAGGCATTGAACCCGAATTATTGTTTGAAGATCTCCTGCGTCAATCACCTGCAGGTGCGATGGGTTTAATGTTGCAACCGTTCTGGACACCGGGGGTGAAGTTCCCAGGGCCAGAGGCTAAAGGCTCAATCATAGGCTTTGGTGATGTTCATACGCGTGCGCACATGTATCGTGCGATTATTGAAGGGATTTGCTATGCCTTGCGTCAGGGTAAATCGACACTGGAAAAACGCAACGGTCAGCCGATTACTCGCCTAAAAGTAGCAGGCGGTGGATCGCAAAGTGATGAGATTATGCAAATCACCGCCAATATTTTTGGACTCACAGCAGAGCGGCCGCATACTTTTGAAACGTCGGGCTTGGGTGCAGCGATCAATGCGGCTGTGGGTGCAGGGTGTTACAAAAATCATGCGGCGGCGGTCAAAGCCATGACACATCAGGGCAAAGTGTTTAAACCGCAAGCCGAACACGTTGAACTCTACGATCAGCTCTATAAACAGGTGTATAGTCAGATCTACCCGAGTTTGCAGCCGCTCTATCGTGCAATTCGGAAAATTACGCATTATCCGAAGTTTTGATGCGGTTATTGATTAGTAGATTGGTGTTGTTTGCGATCTGTATCAGATTCGATTTAAAACCATCCCCATCTAAATCTTCCCCTTGAAAGGGAAGACTTCAAAGCAAGAGTATGGTGATTTGTTTCAAAGTCCATAACAGGGAGCAATGCCATGAAGGCACTACGGACACCTGATGAACGTTTTATCGATTTACCTGATTATCCATTCGCGCCTCATTATCTCATGGTGGATGATACTGAGGGAGGATCACTGCGGCTACATTATGTGGATGAGGGCGCGCGTAATGCGCCAGTGGTGTTGATGCTGCATGGCGAGCCAACTTGGAGTTATCTGTATCGCAAGATGATTCCAATGATTGTGAAGGCGGGGTATCGCGTCATTGTTCCTGACCTGATCGGTTTTGGTCGTTCAGATAAACCAAGTCAACGCACTGATTATACTTATCAGCGGCATGTGGACTGGATTCGTGAGCTACTTACTCAGCTTGAATTGAAAGACATGACATTGGTTTGTCAGGATTGGGGCGGGCTTATCGGTTTGCGGTTGGTGGGGGAGCATCCAGATCGATTTGCGCGGGTTGTTGCTGCGAATACAATGCTCCCGACAGGCGACCATCCACTTGGTGAATCATTCTTTAAGTGGCAGCAGCTTTCACAAACGATTCCTGTTTTTGCAACGGGAAATATCATTCAAGGCGGTTGTACGATTGCGATGCCACCAGAAGTCATTGCTGCTTATGACGCACCATTTCCCGATGAGACTTATAAAGAAGGCGCTCGCCAATTCCCAATGCTTGTTCCAGCGCATCCAGATGATCCTGCTGCACCAGCCAATCGCAAGGCTTGGGAAAACTTAATGCAATTCCGTAAGCCTTTTCTAACGGCGTTCAGCGATAAAGATCCGATTACGGCAGCAGGTGCGCCAGTATTGAGAAAGCTGATTCCCGGCTGTGAGGGGCAAGCACATACAACGATTGAAAATGGCGGACATTTCTTGCAAGAGGATCAAGGCGAAAGACTCGCTGAGGTCGTCGTTGAGTTTATCCGTGCGAATCGTTAATAGCTTGTTTTTAGTGTTTATTATATAAGTGATTTTTAGATATATTGAACTAGACGAAGTATGGTTTCCGTATCGTCGCGCATTTCGACAGGCTCAATGAGCTGTGTCGCTCTTGATTATTATTTTGTCAGATGTAACTCATTTTGCTATGTCGATGGACGTAGTAACCGTCAGCTCAATGAGCTATTTCATTCCTACGACACATCCTCAAATAAAGGCAGCATGTCATGTGCTTTCAGTGATTCGCCACACTCAGAGCACACCACCTTCGGCTGAGTTTTTTTGCCGCAGGGCTTATGGATATATTCTAATTTGGCAAAATTGCCTTCATTCATCCAGTCATTTCCCCAGTTAGTCAATGCAAGCAGAATCGGATACAGTGCCAGACCTCGCTCAGTTAGGCGGTATTCATAACGTTTAGGTGATTCTTGATATAGCACTTTATCAAAAATATGATTTTCCACCAGACGTGCTAATCGTTCAGATAGCAGATGACGTGTAATCCCCAGTTGCTTTTGAAAATCATCAAAACGTCTTGTTTTCAAGAACGAGTTTCGAATAATCAGCAACGTCCAGCGATCGCCAAAGATCGATAGGCTGCGTGCGATCGGGCAGTTCATCTCTCCTAATTCTTGCCATTTCACGACGATATCCTCGACTAGATTTGAATCACTGTATTTTACAAAGATCATTGACAATTGATCTTAACATATTTAGTCTGTGAAATATAAGTTCTAAATTGGAACTTATATTGTTAACATGGTTCTATCATACTTTTTGATAAACCTCACTGAACAAATCTGAGAAAGGTAGAACGCACATGAATCCCAAAGAAATGACAGGTTTAGAAATCATGCAGGCGTTTGCTCAAGGGCATTTTCCTAGACCGCCGATTACCGAAACCATCCCGATGGATATGGTTGAAATCGAACATGGACGGGTGCTTTTTCATGCAACTGCGAATCAAACCCATGCCAATCCAATGGGTGGAGTGCATGGTGGGTTTGCGGCAACGGTGCTGGATTCCGTGACTGGTTGTGCCACACATACCGTACTCGCTGCCGGCGAGGGCTATGGGACGACTGATTTGAATGTCAAAATGTGCCGTCCTGTTCCGTTTAACACTAAACTGATTGCTGAAGGAAAAGTCATAAATATAGGTCGAAATCTGGTGATTTCTGAAGGTTATTTACGTGATGAAGATGGCAAAATTTACGCGTTTGGCACAGCAACTTGTATGATCGTCAGGTAACTTTAGGTCATGGAGTGAGAAGAAATCTGATTCCAATAAATAACCGAATTGATCAGTAAGAAGTTGATCTTTTCGCTCCTTTGCCGAAATTTTTATTGGAGATCGCTTGTGTCCAATTCAGTCGTTTTACATCAGTGGGAAATTTCGCCTTTTTGTCAAAAAGTCGCGCGAATGTTGAAGTTTAAAGGTATTGATTATGAGGTTGTTAACTACAACGGTGTACTGGCTGCTAAGGTCTCCAAGTTAAGTAAAGTTGGCAAAATGCCTGTGCTGGATATTAATGGCTTACGTTTGCAGGACAGTACGCGGATTGCGCGTTATTTGGATGAAACATATCCAGATCGACCGCTCTTATATCCGACAGATCCAATTCAAAAGGCTTACGCAGAACTTTGGGAAGACTGGGCGGATGAGACATTATATTTTTATGAAATCCATTTCAGGGTCAGTGATCCAGAAGCATTTGATGAGGCTGTGAGAATTTCATCTCTAGGGCGTCCTGCATATGAGCGTGTCATCATGAAGCCCATGTTAAAAACGGCATTACAGCATCAGATCAACATGCAAGGTACAGGTCGTATGGCGAAGGCTGATATCGAAGCTGAATTTAGACGTCATCTAGATCGTATTGAATTGATGCTCGGACAAACAGGCTGGCTCGTTGGCGAGAGCAAGACGATTGCGGATATTGCCGTGGGTTCACAATTGGCTGAGGTGATTCGTACCAGTAAAGTATTTGGCGCAGAAATTCTAAGCCGTCCATGCACAGCGCAATGGATCGAGCAATTATAAGCGGGATGAATTTAAAAACTGGAATTGTGATCCTCTTAATGGCTTATTTAGCGGTTACGCGCTGCTGATAGTGACGCGGTGATTCATTGGTCCATGTTTTAAATGCCCGACTGAAGTTAGTCGGTTCGTCATATCCCAGTGCTTCGGCAATTTCTTGCATACTCATTTTGTTTTGTGCAAGAAGCTGTTGGGCTTTTTCTTTGCGTAGCGAGGTGATGAGTTCTTTAAAGGTAAGCGATTCACGCGTCAAATAACGTTGCAAAGTCCGCGGCGTCATATGCAGTTGTGCGGCAACATCTTCTAATGAACCAAATGCACCAACTTCTTCATCCAACAGAATTTCCCGAACCAATTGACTAAATGAGCGCGCATCCATGAGCTGTTGCAGTTCACGTTTGCATTGCTCTTCTGAGAGACGTAGTGCTACAGGGTCAGACATGATGATGGGAAGTTCTAGAACCTTAGCAGGAAAAATCAAGGTGTTTTGCGGCTGACTAAACAGGACTGTACCCGGCAAGACATGCTCATAGCGGTTGAAATGTTCTGGGCGAGAATATGTCACCGTTGCTGAACCTTGAGCTGGTTTTCCCGTCAGCATTTCTGCCATTTTCATAAAACCTACCATCAGGAAGGTAATCACAATTTCGCCGAGTGGATAGTCGGGTAGGCGTTGTTTAATGGTCAACTCGATTTGATCGCCGACTTGTTTGCTATCGAGTAGCACGGTTGCTGTTTGAATTTCGGTATAGCGCAGCGCTAATTCTAATGCCTGTCCTAATGTGCCAGAAACCATCGCAGCATAGCCCAACATGCCATGTGTAGAGACGCGCATTTGCATGCCGAGCAAAAATCCAAGACCGGGTTCGTGAGTGAGTTTGATGGCGCGACTCAGCAAATAACTAAATGCAAAATAGTCCACGCGTTTGTCTGTACGCTCTAAATCTTCAAGCGTCAGTGTGCTGCCTTCGAGCAGTTCTTCTGCGGAAATGCCAAATCCTGCAACCGTTTCCAAGATCAAATTGACGTAAAAAACCGAAACCATCGGTGGTTGAGAGCGAAATTGACGCATTATGAATGCAAACTTCCTTTGTCGTGAAATGATTATTTTATGTCATTAGATCATATCTTGTTTGAGTCAACAAGCCGCTAATATGCGCTTCATCAAGAGAGCAATTGCTTTATTGACTAGAAATAATTAGGCAACGCGTAAGCACACCTTTCTCGCAAAATCCTAATTTATATTGCGATGAGTAAAGAGATCAACAAAGGTATTTTTATGTCTACAGTGAATCCTGCAACAATGAGCGACGCGCAGAAATCAGACTATATTAGAAAAGCCGTCATGGCTCGCGGCGATGAACTTCGTAGCAAACACGCATGGCTCGTGCATCAAAACTCCATCGGCGTTGCGATTATGTTGATCTCGTTGCTCGGTATGATTGCCAGCGGTTGGTTATATATTAGTGGCAATATCGCATGGTGGTTGTGCGTGCCGATCACTGCTATTTTTGCGTCATTCCTGCATGAACTTGAGCATGATCTGATTCATCAGATGTATTTTCGTAAGACGCCTTGGGCGAATAACTTGATGCTGCTTACTGTTTGGATTGCACGTGCAAGTACGATTAATCCATTTGTTCGTCGCAAATTGCATTTACATCATCACAAGTTTTCAGGCACTAAGTCTGATCTTGAGGAACGTGGTATTACTAATGGTGAAAAGTGGGGCATCCGTCGTTTACTGATGACGGGTGATAATATGCTCGCAGTATATTTGCGTCCAATCACCATGGCGCGTGCAACAGGTGCATATATTAATTCGCAAAATCCTGCCAATGCGCGTGAAAAAAATCGTATGCGTCTAGAACAATTGACATCTTATATGCCGATTGGTCAGTTGTATTATTTGGCGTTTCATGGCTGGGTTGTGATTCATGTTGTGCTTTGGGTGTTGGCTGCGATGCATTATTCAGTGGCTTTGCCGACGATGTTTAGTCAAGGTCTGCATATCCTTGATCTGTTTGCGGTGGTGTATATGTTGCCTGCGGTATTGCGTACGTTCTGTTTGCATTTCATCAGTTCAAACATGCATTACTATGGCGATGTGGAGTCACGTAATCCGATGCAACAATGTCAGGTGTTGAATGTGTGGTGGTTGGCGCCGATGCAACTCTTTTGTTTTAACTTTGGCAGTACGCATGCGATTCATCACTTTGTAGTTAAAGAACCGTTTTATATTCGTCAATGGACTGCACCTGTGGCTCACAAAGTCATGCGTGAAATGGGTGTCCGATTTAATGATTTAGGTACTTTTGGTCGTGCCAATCGCTTTACGATGGAGATGAAAGCGGCGGGTTAAAAGTTGAGAGTTTCGGATGTTGTCATCCAAGACCGAACGCTCTGTTCGGTCTTTTTTTATTTTTGCTTTGTCAACAATGAGAATAAGAAGGTTTAGATAGTGAGCTGCTGGAGAATTAGGCTGGAGCTAACCCCAGCAAAACATCAGAAAAACTGATTAAGCCTCCTCAGCCACAATCTCAGCCAACGCCACTTCAATCGGACGATTTCTAAATCCGATTTCACGCTCCGCCTTACTATTATCCACGCGAATCCCAATTAGCAGAGGTGCAGCATAGACTTTTGGTCCATATCCTTTTGCTTTAACCAGTGCTTTAAAGAACGTCGAGAACTGATGACCTTCACCGCAGACATTATAAGACTGACCGATACTCGCATCGTTCTTCAACGCGCCAACAGCTGCATCCGCAACGTCACCTGCATATACAAACGGCAGTGAAATACTTGGTAGAGGCAAGATAGGTAATTTGAGTAAGCGATACATCGGCTTCAACGTGTTGTAATCACGCGCACCATAAACCAAACTTGGACGCAGAGCCGTCATATCCAGTCCGAGAATATTCGCCAATTCCCAGCCTAACACTTCGCTAACCTGCTTGGTTGCGCGATATGGCCCACCTTGACGCTTGATGCCATTCAATTGTTTTTGTTGTTCATTCATCGGATGCAGAATCGACCAACGATAAATTCCAAATGTACTGATTTGAATAATACGTTTTACACCTGCATCATGGGCTGCTTGATAGACGTTGTGTGTGCCGTCGAGATTGGCTTTTTCATGATCTTCCCATGCAGACATACTCTTAGTTGCGACATACATCGCAGCATTGGCAATCACTGCATCACAGCCCTGAAATGCCGCAGTCAGCGCAGCAGTATCTGCCAAATCTGCTTTACGAAATTCAACGCCTTCTTCGGCAAGGAAAGCAGCTTTTGCAGGATTACGCACTACACCGACGACATGTGCGCCTGCGCGTAACAGACTGCGGCATAAATAAACTCCAATCATGCCACTTGCGCCAGTGACCGCGACGGTTTTGCCTTTTAAATCACTCATGAATGCTTTCCTTTAAACTAAACAAAGACTGGATTTTGATATGGTTTTTTAATATGACGATCAATACTACCTACTTTTTATTGATTTGGCTCTATTAACTCGATTGGTATTTTCAATTGGATTTACAAGTTTAGTGCCACCATATCCTGATCATGCGAATTGATTTTACTGAGGAGCAAACTAATCCGATTCTTGCCAGCGATAATGTGATGAGTGGGATATACTATGCTTCATTATTATGCGCCATATCTAATTTCAGTCTTTGTTTAGTTTTTAGGATCGATTTATGTTGCTCCCGATGTTTATTCGTCATTTTGCCAGTGCGCTGACGGCAACCTCATTGGTTGTTTGTGCTGC
>JASLGO010000148.1 GCA_030150135.1 Aquirhabdus sp. | reverse complement strand
AGCAAATCAAAATCAATGTCTTGTGTTGTTAGCCAAGACTGTAAAAGACCCACTAAGGTTGACTTCCCAGTTCCTTTCAATCCTTCAATCGCGATATACACGCGGTTCTCCCCGAATTGCTTGTGTGTCATTTGAATCAATGAGTGAAACCTCACTCACGCCGTCAATTGTTTTGGATTACAGTTCATTGGCGATCGTGTTATTGGAAGTGCAACGCTTGTGCCACTTATATAAGTATTTGTAATTAAAATAATATTTTTATTATGGTGATTATTTGTTCTTAAATTTGGACAAATTTGTCCACATTCATAAAATTGTGTGGATAAATTTGTCCATTCTGTTGCGTTTTTGTGCAAACAGAAGAATGCCCCTGTTCAGGAGCATTCTAATTCTTGAGATTGTTTGTTTATTTAACAGGCAAAGACAGGGAATACTTGTGAGTAGTGCTTAAAATGTAGTCACCTTGCTGTATGTTGCTCGGCTGGGACGGAGGTGCATGCGTACCATTGACACGAGAAAACTAAATCCTGCCTGATTAGGATCAATGACAGGAACGTAGTAACCGAGTGTTTCTTCAAGTAAGGTCGATACTTTATTCGCCACATCAACAAATCCCGTGCAGCCCAGCAAAATAGACTGTGCGCCATCTTCCTTGACTGCTTTACTGGCCTGCTCAAGTGTTTTGGCAACGACGATATCGACATTACTCAGCTGATCGACAGGGCAGTCGATCATACGAATGGATGCAAAAGATTCTGTTAGGCCATAAGTCAGTACATGTCCGCGCTGCATGGCTAATGTGCTTTGTAATACAGTGATGATTGAAAAGCGTTGGCTTAAGCTCAGTGCCGTAAACGCCGAAGTCGGGAAGCCGCCGATAATGGGGATATCAATGACTTCCCGAGCAGCTTCTACACCGCACATATCAAAGTCAGTGAGCCAGATGCCATCAAAACCTTCTTTCTCAATGGCTTGTGCAAGCTCGACCACAGGCATGCCATTTTCTAGCCAGTTTGTTCGATTTTCAATACAGGGATGACCTTGAGTAATGTTACGGATTTCAACTTGTACATCTGGTGGAATAACGGGAGCAATAGCTTGCATGATCCGTTCATTAAAGGTATCGGTTGCCGCAGGTACGATGACACAAATACGATAACTCATCAGTAATTTTCCTTATTCATGATCTAGCGCGGACAATGGGGTATATGGCCCCAGATAACCAATGCTTTGTAGCAAGGTCAGGAAGCTTTCTAAGATAATACCTTTTGGTTTGATGAGCGCTGCGTTGGCTTGCCATGCGAGTAGGACGATTGTGCGACCTTTGACATCAGGGTTAATTTGACCATTGGGGAGAACAAGGTCTCCATTGGAGTAAACAGATTGCCCATTTCCCTCTACGAAGTATGAGATGCTGTCAGGTGCGAGTACGATGGGGTGGCTTTTTTGGCTATCCCATGCCATCAGTGATTCATTTTGATAGAGCACGGTGTAAGTGTTTTTCTTGGAGTTCAGGGTAATTTTGCCAAGATCGAAACCTCCTGTGGTATCGACTTTTGCTGAGGTGATGGTCGTTGGTTCGGAAATGGCTTTGGCTTGTAGATCACAATGTTTAGCCAGATATTGAATCATGGCTTTTGCGGTTTTCAACTTTCCTTTTTGAATTTCACGACCGAGCGCCAGTGCGCGTGATAATGTATGACGAATTGGTAAGGCTTTTTGCAAGCTCTTTGGTGTCATTACCCACATGGCTAAGCCACCGAACTCTCCAAAGTCTTGGTCTTGCAGAATCGGTCTGAGCATTTGTTCCACGATTGTGGAAACATCTTGTTGATGGCCATGGTCGCCATCTTGACCTGTCTTTGGCGTGACATTCAATTCAACGGCCAAACCACCTTGACTCACCAAAAAGGTGGGACGAGGGCTGATTTCTGCTGCGGCATAAGTGAGCATTGGCAAAGACGGCACAGCGCGTCCTGCACCATCTGCATCAATCACAGCAAGTCCTAATTTAGCGGCGACTAGCCCTGCAACCAAGAAACCAAGTGCTCCGCTTTCTGGCGACACAACATAGGCCAGTTTACGGCCTTGGGCGGCGAGTTTTTCTTGAACTTGTCGTGCAGCTTCGACTGGACCAATTGGATATTTGGTGGAATCGATGGCTTCTGGTGCGCCCATATAAGCGACCATGACGGTTTCACCCTCGGTAGCCTCATCGACTGAAACGACTCGAAATTTGTTGGTCGGGTAATATTTCCCTTTCTTGAAGTATTTACTGAGATTGCGAGCAGAAATAATCGTTCCACCGCCGCCACTACCAAAAAATGCGCCTCCAAGTAGTAGCGGCTCTAAATCCGCCTGAGTGAGTTCAAATGCCATAAGTTCCTCCTTGAACTTTTTTCATCATGAGTGATTGAGTAGGGTTTAGCTAGGTTGCAACTCTCCAAGTAAATCCTGTGCGCGTTGTAGCACAGGACACGATTTCAAATGATTTGTGCCGCGTAGGCCGCGATTCAGCGTGTCTAATGCTTGAGCGGGTCGTTGGGTTTCTTGCATCAGCCGAGCGAGATGATACGCCGCAGAAATACGTGCAGGGACAGAACCGAGTGCGAGCGCCGTCGACATTGCATTACGCAGTTCTTGTTCTGCGATGTCAATTTTGCCTAAGGCCCATTGTGCGCGTGCACGAATGACAAACAACTCACCCAAATAAGCGCGATCTTGTTGTTCTAAAGCAATATCTATTGCATGTTCAATCATCGTATAACAAGTTTCGATTTCTCCTGCGCGTAAGAGCATTTCACCTTGGTGCCAAGCTTGGAACGAGTGAAATAGTAGACCGCCATTACGCACCATATAATCTTGAAAACCTTGCTTGATAATCTGGACGGCTTCAGAGCATTGTCCCTTGAGACCGATATGGCAGCCACGGACTATTTGCCCGACTCCCTGATAAAAAACAAAGTTATTTGCTTGGGATAATGACTCTAACATTGATCCCAGTTCACCCATTTTGTCTATTTCTTCAAATAAACAGGCGAGCCATCCAGCACCTTGTAGCGTCATCGCCTTATTAAAAGCATGGCTATCAGGATTAAATGATCTGATTCGCAACATTTCCATCGCATGACGAGCCACATCAAAATCACCATGCTGGAAGGCCGCTAATCCATTAAAAGTCAGCGCCATGCCTGTGAGATCAAATCCTTGTATGCCAATACGAGCGCCAGTATGTGTCGGATCAAGTAAGCCACTGCGGCTCATGCAAGCGATCGTTTCTTCGTAATCACCGAGCCAAAATAAAGTATTTGCCAGTGCAACATGTGCTTCATCAAGCGATTCTTGATTTGCAATATTTTGCGCACGGATCATCATGTCTTGAGCTGTTCCGCGTGCTTTGCTCAATTCGAGTTTCATGAGCTGAGTGACCCAGATTCCGAATTGTAATGTTGATAATTCGAGTGCATCACAACAGCTACTGCCAATCCTGAACGCAGTCTCATAGCATTCCTGCGCTTCGCTGCATAACCAGCCATTGGTACTGCGCAGGCTGGTTCCGAGTAAACGATACGCTTCAAATTTTTGAAGGTCATTTAAGAGTTGGATATGCTCATCTAGGCAGCTACGCAAGACCAGAGCCGCTTCGCGAAATTCTGCGGCATCGACATGCCGTCTGCCACGATCCAATAAAATTTTTGCTCGAAGATTACCTTGTTCACGGACTTTGAGCCGATGTTCAATTGATTTTCGACCGATGCCTAAGAAGTTTGCTGCCGCAGATTTATTGCCTTTGTGCCGCTCAAGGGTGTAGTCAATCAGCATATCTTGGACAAACGATAGCTTGTCTCCGCTGGCGAGATTGAGCAGAGATTCAATCAAATCAGGATGTGATTTGCTGGAGTCAGATTTAGGTAAAGGCGTAAGTAAAGGCTCTAAATAGTAAGCCAGTTGAGTGACATCGATATGAGGGTCGTCGGTGAGTACACCAATTCGATCAATTAGATTTCGTAACTGACGAATATTTCCCGGCCAATTTTGCTGCGCAAGCATAAATAACGCATCTTCACTGAAGAAAAGTTGCTTCGGCTGGCGTGCGGCAAAGTACGTCACCAATGCGGGAATATCTTCTTTGCGCTGATCTAGACTTGGTAAATGAAATACAAAGACCGATAAACGATAATATAAGTCTTCACGAAAGAGTCCTTCCTTGACCATCGACAACAAATCTCGATGCGTCGCGGCAATCACTCGCCCATGAAATGGCAGAGATTTGCTTGAGCCAACAGGTTTAAAGCTGCGTGTTTCCAAAACCCGCAATAGTTTTGGTTGTAATGACAACGGGAGCTCACCGATTTCATCGAGGAACAGAGTCCCGTTGCCAACTTCTTGGAAAAAACCCGAACGATGTTCTGTTGCGCCTGTGAATGCACCTTTGACATGACCAAAGAGTTCGGATTCAAATAAGTTTTCAGGAATAGCACCACAATTGACATCAACAAAAGGAGCGTCATTACGTTGACTGTTGGCATGTGCGCTGCGCGCAATCACTTCTTTGCCAGATCCTGTGGGGCCACAGACCAATAAGTGATGGTCTGTTTGAGCAATCCGATCAATGAGTTTTTGAATTTGTTGTAAGGCTGGGGATTTCCCGATAATTTCAATAGGCGTTGCACGGCGTAAAGACGAGACATTGATGATGGCGTCATGAACTGGTTGCTGCATCAATACACGAGACATATTCTATTTCCTATTGTTTTACGCTGTCTTGTCATGAGTATATTCAAGGTTAATCGTATTCTCCAATGGCTGTATTGGATCGATTTATTTCTTATTCCAAATTTTCATTAAAATATTAAAATAAATAGAGTTGACTCACATGGTTTATCAGTTTGTTGAATGTTTAATATTAATTAATACAAAATCATCTTTAATTCAATAAACTTTGGCAATATTATCGAATAAGTGATTAAAGGAGCAGCTAAAATGTCGGACGTTCAAATTGCAATTGATGTGAAATCTTGTGTGGATCATGATGTATCTCCTGTTGAGTTTGAACAGAAATTAAAAGAAGCAATTACGGGGCTGGGCTTGACGGTAGAAATTGAAGAGCGGGCGACTCATTTTAATATCTTAGGTATGCACCCTTTAGGTTGTTCTGAGCTGATTTTTGCTTCAAATCAAACAGGTGCTCAGCAACAAGAAGTTTATGAAATCGTAGTGAATGTATTTCATGATCTGAAGCAAAAATAAATTTGATCGCAACGTTACTCGCATTGCAAAGTTACCCACAAAGCCTGCGGGTAAGGTTGTGGATAAAAAAGAGTGGAACGCGTGGAACTTTTGTAAATACTCGCTTAGGTTCAATTGATTGTTTTTTGATATATGTGATTATGTTTCAGTTGTGCAGCTAAGTTGGTTGCAAGATTTTTGATTGTGAAAAAAGCCCTTAAGTAGAATACTTAGGGCTTTTAGGCGTGATGAATTAAACATTCACCCCGTGATTGCGATATAAAAAACTATGGATGAACTAAAAAAACCATCACAACAAAGATCAAAACAACGATGCCGATTAGACAACTCGGTCCATATCCCCATTTTCGGCTATAGGGCCAAAATGGTAATGCAGCGGACATGATCAATAATGCTAGAACAAGAATGATATATTCTATTCCCATTTTAATTCTCCTGAATGCAATAAAAACAAACCAGAAGTAATTGATTTTAGAGATAAACTATATTTAATCTGTTTGTTATAGCGATATCTATAAAAACAATCTTATGCTTAATTATCGGCTTCTTTTTTTTATTTGTCACATTTTTCTTGTATGTCAATGAGTCATGTCATTTGATTATTTTGTTTAAAAACTGATCTCAATGTTTTCTCTCACATCTCGATGTCTATCTAAATGAAATCATTTTATTTTTTAAATGAAGCTTTATCTTTTCAATTTCTGTGTTGAAAAAACAATCAATGTTGGTTAGCCTGCTTGGCTGAGTTGGCGCGTTGATGTCGCCGAGAATGTTTTAATCAATAAAAATACAGGATGTTTACACATGCATGGTACTGCAAAAAGAAATGCGCTGATTGTTGGCTTTGTTCTTCTCTTTATTTTAGCTATTTATGGTTTATGGCAACTGAAACCGAAGAGTGGGTCAGAACCATCGAGTGAACCAGTAACACAGCTCGCAAATTCAGCTCAACCTAGCCCAACCTCCGAGGGCGCACAAGCAGTACCTGCACAAAAAATGGTGCCAGGACCTATGCCTACACTTGCGCCTTCGTTACGTGGAACTGAAATTGATTGCCCTTTGCAGGTCGATCAAAAAGGTCAATTAGTCCTGACGATTGGTATCCGAAATTGTTTTGATTATTTTTTATCAAGTTTAGGTGAGAAGACCGAAGCGCAATTAATTACGGATATTCGTCAGTATTTAACCACGACATTGCCAAGCACGGCGTTACCTTATGCGCTGAAATTGCTTGATCAATATATTGCTTATCGCCATGCACAAACAGAACTTCAACCTTCAACTCAGGTCAAAACGCAAACTCCAGATTCATTGCAAGCGATTGTTACAGCACAAAAAAGTTTACGTCTCAAGTTTTTTACGCCTGCAGAGATCGATGCACTTTTTGGAAATGAAGCGGCGTATGATCAATATAATATTGATGTCATGCGGATTAATGCTGATAACAGTCTCACTGCGGATCAAAAAGCAACAAAGATCGCAGGTTTGATGAATCAACTCCCTCCGTCATTAGCAGATAGTATGCGTCCATCGATGCAATATGCTGAACTTCAAAAATTAACAAAAGAGATTCAGGCGCGTGGTGGTTCTGCGGAAGAATTACATCAAATGCGAGAAAATTTGGTTGGGCCAGCAGCGGCAGGACGCTTGGATCAGCTCGATGTGGATAATGCCAATTGGCAGAAACAGCTGAATGGCTATTTAGCGGCACGTGCCCAAATCAAAGCTGGTTCTGGTGATGCAGCAAGTCAACAACAAGCAATCACGGCATTGCGCAATCAAACGTTTAGTTCACCTGAAGATCGTATTCGTGCGCAGACCTACGAAACAATGCGTGACCAAGGCGATAATCGTGTTTTCTAGAATATAAATGTGGGTATATCACCGAAAAAAGAGACTTAAAATAGTCTCTTTTTTTACTTTAATTTTCAGATTCTTGTCGAAACCAAACCTGATGTCTTTCGACGTATAATAATGAATCTTTAATTAATCCTTATTTTCTTATGTCGAAGTATACGATTCGTTCCATGCTCCAAAGTGATATTCCTTCGGTTGCGGCAATTGAGCGGCAAGTTGAATTTCATCCGTGGAGTGAGCGTCAGTTTCAAGAGAGCTTAGAAGCTGGACAGCGTTGTACTGTGATGGTTGATGAGGCAAAAGTAATAGGTTTTTGTATTCTACAGCCAGTACTGGATGAGGCAAACCTATTGCTCATGGCGATTGATCCGCAATATCAAGGGCAGGGGAGAGGCTTTATATTGCTTACAGAGTCAGTTGAGCTACTGGGCGACAGTTGCGTAATGGTTTTCTTGGAGGTTCGTACAAGTAATCGTCCAGCAATTTCACTTTATGAAAAAGTGGGTTTTCATCAAATGGGGATTCGCAAAAATTATTATCCAGCTGATCGAGCACTTTTTGCAAATGGTAAAGAAGATGCTGTTTTGATGGCATTAACGCGCGGAAATCCCTTTGTTTAATGGGTTGTAATGGATTTGGATTTAGCGTAACCGTTTATAATCTTGAATGTTTTCGTCACGAGATAGTCGCTTGATCAGATGGGCTGTTTCTGCTTCAGTCATCGCACGAGATAGACGTTGCCAATGACCATCAAGCAAAACTTCGAGTGGTAGAAAGTTAGATTTGTAGCGCATTTTTTCTGCTTGAGGAACCCAATAGCCAAGATAGACATAGTCGAGATGATGTGTTTTTGCCCACTCAATTTGTTGCAGAATGGAGAACGTTCCGAGGCTACGTTTATTCTCGGTAGGATCATAGAAAGTATAAACCGCAGAAATTCCATCATCCAGCGGGTCACATGTGGCGACCAGCATCAGTTGATCATGTAGCCAAAATTCTAAAAAGAAACTATCAATTCCACCTGTGACAAGAAACTTATCGAATTGGTCACGGGTTGGCGGATACATATCACCATCAGAGTGACGTTTTTCGATGTAGCGTGCGTAAAGTTGGTAATGAATATCTGTTGCATGGCTAGTTGGGCGGATGGCCATGCGTAAGTCTTTGTTACGATTCAGTACACGACGTTGTTTACGGTCATGCACAAAGCGCTCAGTCGGAATGCGTGAAGACAGGCATTGACGACAATGTTGACATTCAGGTTTATAGATAAAATCTCCACTGCGCCTAAAACCTTGTCGAGATAGTTCTGATAGTGTTGTGATATCAAGAGTGCGAATCGGATCAATAAAGACCATACGTGCAGATCGGTCATCCAGATAGCTGCATGGATGAGGTGGTGTAATATAGAACCGAATATTCTTCATGTTTGACATGAGAGCTCACTTCAAATGATCAACATAAATTGAATGGCATAGTGTCAAAGCTGGCCTGTAATTATCTTACCCTTCAATCAAGCCCGAAAAAAGAGAATTGGTCAATAACTCTGCGCAGTTGATCTGACGATTCTGTAACAATTTCCAGTCTGGAGCGGGTTGATTCAGCACAGTCTTTAATTTTTCTAAGAACTCTAATCGAGGCATTGTGATTGCACCTAAGCTCATGAGATGTGAGTTAGGAAGCTGACAATCTACAAATGGAAAATGAGATGCTGCACAAAGCTGCATTAAAAATGTAAATGCGATCTTAGAGACATCTGTTTGTTTGCTAAACATTGATTCGCCGAAGAATGCGCGTCCAAGCTGGACACCGTATAAACCACCGACAAGGGTACGTTCTTCAGGTTGATCTGGATGAGCTTGCCAGACTTCGACGCTGTGTGCCAACCCGACAGCGTGTAAACCACTATAACCTTGAATAATATCTTGGCTAATCCATGTACCTTCTGCATGCGCGCGTGCATCTGCACAGGCTTGCATGACCGCAGTAAAATTTTGATTGAGTGATAGGGAATATTGATTTTTCTTGATCGTGCGAATAAGCGTTTTAGACGGTTTAAAAGTTTCGGGCAGAATAATACAGCGTGGTTCAGGGCTCCACCAGCAAATGGGATCATCACCACTAAACCATGGAAAAATTCCTTTTTGATAAGCCGCCAAAATGGTTTCTGGTGCAAGATCTGCACCGACCGCAACCAAACCTTCTCCGCTTGGATCTGCTTGGATAGGATCGGGAAATAGCCAATTGCTCGGCGGTAGTCGTGATGAACGGGTCATGTCATTTTACTCATTCAGTGCAAATCGAATGGATAAAAAAACATGACCATATGTCATTGGCTGACACCTAATAATTACTGACCATCTAAGAATCGTTCGGCATCTAGCGCTGCCATACAACCTGAACCAGCCGAGGTAATTGCTTGACGATAGATGTGGTCAGCAACGTCTCCAGCTGCAAAAACGCCAGGAATGCTGGTTTGTGTTGCATTACCTTGGGTGCCGCTGTTTACAACGATATAGCCGTTGTGGAGTTTAAGTTGTCCTTCAAACATTGCAGTGTTTGGTTTGTGACCAATTGCAATAAAGACACCTTGTACATCCACATTTTTTGCTGAGCCATCAGTTGTACTTTTTAGGCGAACATTGGTAACACCAGCATCATCACCTAAAATTTCATCGACTTGGTTGTTCCATAAAATCGAAATTTTGCCTTCTTTTTCACGTTCAAACAGTAAGTCCTGAAGAATCTTTTCAGATTTCACTTTGTCGCGACGATGAACGAGGGTCACATGGCTTGCAATGTTCGATAAATACAATGCTTCTTCGACAGCAGTATTTCCTCCACCGACGACCATGACTGATTGCCCTTTATAAAAGAATCCATCACAAGTTGCACACGCGCTGACGCCACGTCCAGCAAAAGCTTGCTCGGAATCTAGGCCTAAATATTGGGCTGTTGCACCTGTTGCGATAATCAGCGCGTCACAAGTGAATTCTTCCATATCACCTTTTAAGCGAAATGGACGTTGTGATAAATCA
>JASLGO010000003.1 GCA_030150135.1 Aquirhabdus sp. | reverse complement strand
CGTTTTTCCATGGGTGCGGGAATGGGTCCCCAAATTTCTAATGTATTTTTTGCAATGCCACGCTCTTCCATCTGTTCTTTAAAAGCAGCGATTGCGGCATTTAAAAAGGCTTCTGTTTTAGCCGTACTGGCAGATTCTGCACGTAATAACGCTGCATGACGATAGGGTGGAAGTAATGCCGAACGTCGTTCAGCCAGCATTTCAGTTGCAAAAGCTTGGTATCCGTGGCGGATTAGCGTGATTAGTAGAGGATTCTCTGGATGACGTGTTTGGATTAATACTTGACCTGCTTTGCTGCCGCGTCCCGCACGTCCAGCCACTTGCATAATCAACTGTGCCATACGTTCTGGCGCACGAAAATCTACGCTTAAAAATCCACCGTCGACATCGACAATCGCAACCAATGTCACATGAGGAAAGTGATGTCCTTTTGCCAGCATTTGTGTGCCAAGCAAGATTGCTGCACCTGCTTGGTTGGCACGTTGGTAAATTTTTTCCCAACTTCCGACACGACTGGTTGTATCTCGATCAACACGAATCAGTGGTTGATTGGGAAAACGTGCAGCTAGAGCTTCTTCTAATCGTGCCGTCCCTGTGCCAGTCGGAACGAGATTTTCTGACTTGCATGACGGGCATTCAGTGGGTAAGCGACTTTGATAGCCGCAATGATGGCAGTGCAAATGTTGTCTCGGTGTGTAATGCACAGTTAGGTGCGCATCACAACGTGGGCAATCGGCTTGCCAGCCGCAAGCATCACATAGCAATACAGGTGCAAAGCCGCGACGATTGAGAAAAATTAAGACTTGTTCTTCGGCTTTCAGACGCGTTTCTATGGCGTTGAATAGCTCCATGCTGACGCCGCTTTCTCTTTTTTTGCCCCGTAAATCGATGAGATGAATTCGTGCAAAGTCCGCTTCACCAGCGCGTTCAGTGAGCTTCAAATGCATGAGTTTCTTTTCATCAGCCAGATGTAGACATTCTAAAGATGGCGTTGCTGAACCGAGAATCACTGGACATTTGGCATCCGAGCCACGTTTTAACGCAACATCACGCGCATGATAGCGAAAGGTATCTTGTTGTTTATACGATAGATCATGTTCTTCATCGATGACGATCATGCCTAAGCGTGGCATGGGCGTAAATACAGCAGAGCGTGTACCAATGACGATGCTGGCTGTACCTGTTTGTGCAGCTTGCCAAGCGCGTAATCGTGCGACATCGGTCATATTCGAGTGCAACATGACGATTTCGGCATGAAAGCGTGTTTTAAAGCGACTAATCGTTTGCGGAGTTAAACCAATTTCAGGAACGAGAACCAGAACTTGTTGACCCGCTTCAAGGACAGGTTGCATGGCTTGTAAATAAACTTCAGTTTTACCACTACCTGTTAGTCCATTGAGTAAAACCCCTTGAAACTTGCCAATCGCTTTATGGATTTGCGTGATTGCATGGAGCTGCTCTGGATTAGGCATAAGCGGCATATGTGCCAGCGTCACAGGATGTGCTTTGAAGTGGCTGGGTTGCATAAACGATTCAACAAAACCGCGTTTTTCCAGTTGAGCTAATGCACTTCTTTCGACACCCATAAGCAACAAAACGCTTTCAGGTGCACCGCGTTCATCGTGCAGCCCCAGTATTTCAAAGCTCTTGCGCTGTTTAGGTGATCGCGAAAGTTCTGCAATATTTGCAATTGCGGTTGTTCGCCAGTAACAAGTTAATAAATCTAAAGTTCGTCCTTGCCGTAACAGCGCGGGGAGTGCAGCACTTAGCACTTCGCCAATTGGATAGTGATAATAACTCGCTGCCCAGAGCAGCAGGTTGAGTATATCCTCAGGAAGAATTGGCGTTGTATCAACGACTTCAAGAATGGATTTAAGATGATGTGCTTCGCCAGATTCTAGCAAAACAGCATCATTGATGACTTCTTTGGTTTCAAAGCGTGATGTTTGTAACACCACGCCGATCAATTCCCTTGATCCAAAAGGCACACGCACACGACAACCTGCCGTTGGAATTTCAAAATCACTTGGCAGGAGATAGTCAAATAATTCAAATAACGGTACAGGCACGGCGACCTGTACGAGAAAAGAATTCATATGCGCTGAGGAGGCTCTAGGCTTGCTGTTTAGTCAGCCAAAACCATCACACCGTCCATTTCAACCAACGCACCGCGTGGCAGGCTGGCAACACCCAATGCTGCACGTGCTGGGTATGGTTCAGCAAAGTATTCGCCCATGATTTGATTAACCAATTGGAAGTTTGCGAGATCGATCAAGAAAATATTAATTTTTGCGATATTTGCTAATGAACCATCAGCCGCTTCACAGACTGCCTTGACGTTATCAAAAACGCGACGAATTTGGGCTTCGATGCCGTCTACAAGTTGCATGCTGTGTGGATCTAAGCCAATCTGACCAGACAAATAAACCGTATTTCCAGTTTGAATGGCTTGTGAGTAAGTACCGATCGCAGCAGGAGCATTTGCAGTGTGGATAACGCGGCGCATAGTATTTTCCTAAAATAAAATGAATAGAACATGTGAATGACAGGGAGTGTATCGTGATTTATCAATCAAATCTTTTTAAATCCAGTGCTATCCTCGACCATTTTCCTCATCGAGTAATCGTTCTTCCGCACTACGTCCAAACAAGGCCATAAAGTTCAGATTCGCTTGCAAGACCAATTGATCTTCTCTGAGCTGTGCGCGATTAATTTCGACACGACGCAGGACGCGCATGACTTTAGGGCGGTGGGCTAGCCATCGTTCGAGATTAAGGTGAAGCAAATTACTGCGAACGGTAATGATACCAAGGCGACGTAAAATATCAGCAAGAGGATCTATGCCTTTAAAACGATAAAACCACATGGCAAATTGGAAAGCGATTTTTTTTGTCCATTTATTGAAGTCGATTTGAACAACTTGAGTGCCATTTTTTTGTTCGAAGACAAGTTCTTGAGTTTCTCGATTCAGATGAAGTTGGACTAAATATAAATCGACATACAACTGTGCATTGACGCCTTTAAATTCAATCGTTGCAAACAAGCGTAACCAGCCATCAAAGATGTCGGCATGAAGATCTTTAATTTGGTCGACATTTTCGGTGACGTAGCGCTCAATAAAATCATTGAGTAGCTTTTGTGATAAAGGAAGCTCGCGTTCTTCTTCGATCAATTCTTCAGCTTTCTGGTAAAAGTCTTGGACACCAGTTACCAGTCGTTGGAAAAAATTTTGCATAAGACGCTCTTCATCAATCCTTCTTTATCTCGACGTTTTTAAATCTCAACGTCTGTTTGTCATGATAGTGTTTCGTAATTCATGCTCGGTTGTGTTTTACATGATATGATTTTACACATTAGTATGCGTGTTTGAGTGTAGATTCGCTTAAAAATCTCTAATAGTCGTAAAATCGCCTATATTTAGTGTCAATTCATGCATTCTTGTGCAAATTTTTTAAATAGAATCGAAATTCAATCATGGAAGAGCTGCAAGTCAATCGTTTTTATGCATGGATGCCCATTTCAATGGCGTGGCAAAAAATCTCTCAATTCATACACGCTTGTCGTTCCGACCGTGTTCTCGCAATTTCTGTCTTATTGGCGGTGATGCTACATGTCATTTTTATTTTTGGCATTACGTTTGTTGCGCCAAGTGATAAACAATCGGTCATGAAAGATATTGCTCTTGCCGTGACTGATTCAAAAGAAAAAAATCCTGATGCTGATTATCTTGCGCAAGCGAACCAACAAGGTTCAGGTGTATTGCGCTCGGCGCATCGTTTAACCAGTCTCATGCAGAATCAAAATCAGAATCAAGAAGTGCATGAACAAAACGTGACGATTCAGATTATTCAGCAAAAACTAGATCCAGAAGAAGCGAGCGAGGAAGGTGAGCGTACACTAACAAGTGCTGAAAGTTGGAGTGTACAAAAACAAGATGAAAAGAATCGGCGTGCGCATCAGCAGCGTAAGCGAGAAGATCAACAAGCCTCAACTGCATCAATGATTGCAACGCTTGAGGCGCAATATGCCACTCAAAAGCAAGAGTATAGCCGTACTACCAGTGTTCATACCGTCGACAGCGTTTCGACACGCGCTGACCCTAGCGCAGTGTATATGAATCAGTTTCGTCGTAAGGTGGAGAGAGCAGGGAATGGTAACTATCCGATCGAAGCCAGAAACCGTGGAATTAAAGGCGATGTCCGTTTAATGGTTATTTTAGAGCGTGATGGTTCCATTCGTGCGATTCGGTTGATGCAGACTTCGGGATACCATATTTTGGATGAAGCAGCTAAAGCATCAGTGAGACATGGTGCGCCTTATGGTCATTTTGATGAGGCGATGAAAGGATATAGTCAGCTTCATATTATCCGCACATGGCGTTTTTCAGATCAAGATGAGCTTGAGGTTGGTAACTGAGTGTTTTTGGAGGTCTGAGTGGGTTTAGAACCCACCCCTACGTGATTCGTCTTTTTTCAGTTGTAGGGGCAGGTTCCAAACCTGCCCTATATTCACAATAAGCTGACTACAGCTTAGCGATCCTCATACGGATCGCTAAACCCTAAGGCTTGCATAATCTCAATTTCTAAACTTTCCATGATGACCGCATCTTCATCACTGATTTCGTGATCATAACCCAGCAAATGTAATATGCCGTGAACGACTAGGTGCGCAAAATGTTCTTGTGTTGTTTTGCCTTGTTCATCGGCTTCTTGCACGATCACAGGCAAGCAAATGACTAAGTCTCCCAATGGCTTATGAGGAAGTATTTCTAAGATTTCCTTTGGAATATCAGAAGGAAATGACAAGACATTGGTTGGTTTTGCTTTATTACGATAGTTAAAATTCAAGAATTGGCTTTCTTCAAGATCAACGATTCGAATCGTCACTTCACATTTTCTTTTTTTCTTAATTCCGATGGTCGCCAGCGTTTCCCAAATCCAAACGTGTAAATCGCGTTTACGGATGTCGAGTAGTGTCGAATGGCAAACCTTTTGTAGGCGAAGTTGCAGTTTCTTTTGGCGTCGTTTGTCTTTGTGGCGGTCTTTACGATTGGTTTCGCCACTTTTTTTGAGCGCTGATTTTTTACTGGATTTCATGATTTTCTTTGTCTGGGCTTTTATTAAACAGATTTCAAAGTGGATTCAGTGTCGTATTGTGCATCACTTGCCGCATCATTTGCATCGACAGCTGCTTTTTGTAATGCCAGCCGTTCACGGCGCTCGGCAATTTTCTCACTCATATGTTGGAGATCGTAATCATCATAAGCTTCAACAATTTTTTGTACGAGATAATGACGAACGACATCACGCGAATGGAAACGAGTAATATGAATTTCTTCAATATTCTCAACAATCCTGAGCGCGTGAGCAAGCCCAGACATTTGACCGCGAGGTAAGTCAACCTGCGTAATGTCGCCCGTAATGACCGCGCGCGATCCAAAACCAAGACGAGTTAGGAACATTTTCATTTGTTCAGGCGTGGTGTTTTGTGCTTCGTCCAGAATCACAAAAGAATGGCTCAAAGTACGACCACGCATATAAGCAAGCGGCGCAACCTCAATCACTTGGCGCTCGATTAATTTCGCAACTTTTTCAGACCCCAGCATGTCATATAGGGCGTCATACAACGGACGCAAATATGGATCAATTTTTTGTGAGAGATCACCAGGTAAAAAACCTAATTTTTCACCTGCTTCTACAGCAGGGCGGACGAGGAGAATACGTTGGATTTCGTTACGCTCTAACATATCGACCGCACATGCGACTGCAAGATAGGTTTTCCCTGTTCCTGCTGGCCCAATACCAAAGGAAATATCACTTTCTAAAATGCGCTGAACATAGCGTTTCTGATTTGCACCGCGCGGCGCGATTTTACCTTTGCGTGTATTTAAAAAAACTTCAGGTTCTTCGTTATCATCATCTTCGTTGGTGTGATGGTGAGTACGATCAGTTTGACTGCCTTGAATGAGTAAATGTAGATGTTCTGGTGTGAGATTTCGCGTTTCTTCTGTTTCTTGATACAACCGCTCTAGCAGACTTTCAGCACGTTCTACCGCATCCAGTTCACCTTCAACGACAAATAGACTCCCTCGGTGGGATATTTTGACATCTATACGTTGTTCGATCAGTTTGAGGTGGGCGTTATATCCGCCAACCATGGCTTTAAGGCGTTCTAGCGTGATGCCAGAGAATTCGATAGTGCGACTGATGGTTGCGGCCAAGGCATTTCCTTTTTGCTAAAGTGGCGAAAATAAGGGGTGTGATGAGTATCGTTAAAAAAATGACAATCGTCTATCCCTTGATGTGTGTTATAGCACGCTCTGATGATGATTTTGGCGATATTCTGGAATAAATTGTGAATAAAAATACGATCGGGCAGATAGTCATAAAATATACTTTTTTTAGAGGCGTTTATTTATGTCTCTAGGGTAGACTAGCTACTGAAATTACTTTATCTTTTCGAGCACTCGCTAAAACATAAAAAAGGAAAATCTTCGTGTCAAAAACAATATTTATGATTCATGGTATGTGGGGTTCTGGTGAAGTTTGGACTGGATATAAAGAGTATTTCGAAGCCCAAGGTTATCGCGTTATTGCCCCGACATTACGACTTCATGGTGAAAAATACAAAGCTGTTGCACCACAAGAGCTGGGTACTGTGAGTATTCTGGATTATGCCAATGATTTAGAAAAAGAAATTCGTGCATTAGATGAAAAACCAATTATCATGGGACATTCAATGGGCGGATTGCTTGCACAGATCCTAGCAAGCCGAGGATTGGCTAGCAAACTTGTATTATTGACATCAGCGCCACCTGCAGGTGTTTTGGCATTACGTCCTTCATCAACTCGAACATTTTTGTCAGTACTCAGTGTTTGGGGGTTTTGGAAGAAGCCGATGCGCCTTACTCTTGAAGAAGCAAAATTTGGTATTCTGAACTTATTAACACCACAACAACAAGTTGAAGAATATAACAAATATTCTTTTGAATCAGGTCAGGCTGCATTTGAAATCGCGTTCTGGCCATTAGATGGTAATAAAGCAACCTATGTTGATGGTAATGCAATTAAGTGTCCAATATTAGTGATTTCTGGTGGCAAAGATCGAATTGTGCCCGCATCTGTTGTGAAACAAATTGCGAAAAAATATAAGAAAACAAATGATGTGACTTATAAAGAATTCAAAAAATTTGCCCATGCCATTCATCAGCAAAAAGGCTGGCAAGAAATAGCAGACTATGTGGCAGACTGGATTAAGACGCACTGATATTTTTGTGCTTCATCGTGCTTGACGATAGGCGATACAAGGCTGGGGTTGACCCCAGCTTTTTTATTGGGCAATGTTGCTGAGTCAACACAACTTTATATTGTCACTCTAAAAGGAATTGAGTCGTGTCTAAAACATTATTGATGATTCATGGCATGTGGGGTTCAGGAGAGATTTGGACAGGCTATAAAACCTATTTTGAACAACTTGGCTATCAGGTGATTACGCCGACTTTGCGCTGGCATGATGCAAAATATCTGAATGCGCCACCTAAAGAATTAGGCACGA
>JASLGO010000122.1 GCA_030150135.1 Aquirhabdus sp. | reverse complement strand
ATTACCCTTACTTTCAACTTTCAGATCAATTTTATGGCGATTTTGATGCGCCTTAAGAATTTCGCTGCCGACCAATTGCGCTGCGCGCGTCGCCATCACCACCATTGGTTCCATTTACCGTCACTCTTTTTGGCTTGTCATTAAAGCGGGATATTCTAACGTAAATCATATCGACAGAGCTAGAAAAGCATTAAAAAATGCTGACGAGACCGTCAGCGGCAAAAGAACATCAATTCTTTAAGACTTTTTCACAAAAAACACCCACTGAATTTGCGATTCCAGCGGCATCCAGACCTTCGTCTTTGAGTAAATCACCATGCTCACCATGCGACAGGAATCGGTCAGACAATCCAAGATTCAAAACTGGCTTCAAGATAAACAATTGATGCAATGCTTCATTAACCGCGCTACCTGCCCCGCCCATCACCGCATGCTCTTCAATCGTCACAAATGCATCGTGTGTTTTTGCAAGACGTTGCAACACATCAAGATCAAGTGGTTTGATAAACCGCATGTTGACAACAGTCACACCTATCCCTGTTGTTGCAAGTTGCTGCGCGGCATCCAAAGTTGCCACAACTCTGCTTCCAAACGCGAGTAACGCCACTTTTTGATGACTACTCTCATTCAGTGAAAGTAATAACTCAGACTGACCGATTGGTAATGCCGTGAACTCTTCAACAATCTGACTACCCACACCTGCACCACGCGGATAGCGAACAGCTGCCGGACCCGCATGCTGATACGCGGTATATAACATTTGACGACACTCATTTTCGTCTTTTGGTGCCATCAAAACCAAATTTGGTAATGTGCGCATAAAGGCGTAATCGAATGTACCGGCATGAGTCGCGCCATCTTCACCGACTAAACCAGCACGATCAATCCCAAAAGTCACATCCAGATTTTGCAAACAAATATCATGAACCAGTTGATCATAGCCACGTTGTAAAAACGTAGAATAAATTGCTACAACAGGTTTAACACCTTCACAGGCCATACCTGCGGCTAACGTCAGCGCATGCTGTTCAGCAATCGCGACATCAAAAAAACGATCAGGATAGCGTTTGGCAAACTCCACCATACCTGAGCCTTCGCACATTGCAGGCGTAATGGCGAGCAAACGAGGATCTAAAGCAGCCTGATCACATAAAAACTGACCAAAAATATCTGAATATTTAACAGGCTTATGTGACGCATGCTTTGTGCTGACTGCACCTAATTTATTTGCACCCAATTTCGCAATAGCGTGATAACCAATCTGATCCTGCTCTGCTGGTGTAAACCCTTTACCCTTCGTTGTGTAAACATGCAATAAACGGCAACCTTTGCGATCCTTAAGTGCATTCAGAACTCTCAAAAGCTCAGGCAAATCATGCCCATCAACGGGTCCAAAATATTCAAACCCTATTGCCTTAAATAAATTATCAGTATTGATTTGGATATGATCATGCGCAGGTTTACGTGCGCGGAATTGCCAATCTGGACGCTGGCGAACTTCTGGAGAACCATCATCATTGACATGAACATACTGACCGTTTTGCCATAAATTCGACAAATGATGAGCCAGACCACCAACGCTACCTGAAATCGACATGTCATTGTCATTCAGGATAACCAGTAAATCGGCGTGATGCTCCACAGCATCATTCATCGCTTCAAATGCCATACCCGCAGTCATCGCGCCATCACCAATCACACATGCAACCCGCGCTGGCTCAGTAACTTTCGATCCACTTGTAAACTGATAGCGTTGTGCTAATGCCATGCCTAATGCTGCAGAAATTGAAGTCGATGAATGTCCAACACCAAAGGTATCAAACTCAGATTCATCTCGCGCGGGAAAAGCAGCCAAACCATGCTTACTGCGAATTGTCGTGAGCTGTTCGCGTCGTCCAGTCAACACTTTATGCGGATAGGCTTGATGGCCCACATCCCAAACTAATCGATCACGGGGTGTATCTAAGACCGTATGTAAAGCAACTGTCAGCTCGACAACACCTAAGTTTGCACCAAAATGCCCACCACTTTGTCCAGCTGCATACAATAAATAAGCACGCAACTCATTCGCCAAGGCTTGAAGCTCGGATAAGTTAAGTGCTTTCAGCTGCGCAGGAGAGTCAATCTCATCTAATAACGGCGTATCAGGGCGCAACATTGGAATCTGGGTATACATCATAGCGTTTAGATCGCCAAAACTAAGGTGGAAAATACTAAGGTGAAAAAATAGTCAACAACAAGTATCGGATGTTTACGGTTTCTTAATGCTCCGCTCCCTCATCACGATTCCTCTAACCCACTGTTATGGTCAATCTAGTAAATCCATTCACCCTATTCCCATAACAAACAATGACTGAAAAGACATTATAAAGAAAAAATCATGAGCATATTAGCAAAGATGTGGCAATCTCGATGAACTTTCAAAGTATTTTCTGTGAAAACAATATGATTGGTAAATAGAAATATTTAACTTACAGCAATCACGTCAATCGGGTAGCATCACATCTGCATACAAGCTAGGTTATACTATAAAACCATTACTTGAATTACAGAGTGTAATAATGCCTGTTGAGTTTATTGCCGCATCGAAACTCCCCACAAAGCATGGTGACTTTGACATTTCGGTATTTCAAGACCCTGAAACAGAGCAAGAACATATTGCGCTTTCGATTGGACTACCAATATCTTCACAAACTCAAACCACTGAATCCGCCGCAACACAGAACAATGCAACTGAACCAACACTCGTACGCATCCATTCTGAATGCCTGACTGGGGATGCTTTTGGTTCTTTACGTTGTGATTGTGGGCCGCAGTTGAATACCACTCTTGAACTCCTCGCAAAAAAAGGACGTGGCGCACTCCTCTATCTCCGCCAAGAGGGACGTGGGATCGGCTTGCCCAATAAAATTCGCGCATACGCCCTACAAGATCAAGGACATGATACGCTTGATGCGAACTTATTGTTAGGTTTACCCGCTGATGCGCGCACTTACGAAATGTGCCAAGTCATGCTCGCACACCTTGGCATTCAGCGCGTCAATTTAATTACAAATAACCCAGCTAAAATAGAAGCTCTGACAGCTTTGGGTTTAGATGTTGTTGAAAGAACACCACTGCATGTTGGTGAAAATCCACACAATGCGGCTTATATTGAAACCAAACAATCTCGGATGCGACACATTCGTGGCTAAGAATCACTTTTCTTGGACTATTTACAAAGCACTCCCAAATCTCTTGCCATTTTGCGTCCCACTCATCGCATTGATCGCATTTTCAGGTCAAGAGATATTTTGGGTATCAAATGCCTATGATGGTTGGCGGATCTTTGAAGTTATTTTTCTATTACTCATTGGTCTATATGGCATTTTTATTCATCCAAACAATACATCTTTACCCAGTGACTCAAATAAATATATCAATATAAATCTACCAATCCTTGTCGGATTGATCATTATCAGCATATGGCAATCAGAACACTCTGCCCGTGCTGCGGCTGATGCAGCCTTATATGGTCTACTCGGAATTAGTATTTGGGTACAGGCAAAAATTTTTTATAATCATCCATCCATTGCACCCAATATTGCAGCATGGCTAGCCATACTTCCCATACTCACGGTTATCTTTTTGCCAATACGCTTGATGTCTTATGCATTCGGTTCAACCAATCAAGAATGGCATCAGCTATTCTCGAATATTCGAATGTTTGATGATGCCCTATTGCCAAGCTTATTTTTATTATGGCAACGCCCATCATGGCTTGCCGATGATGCATTTAAAACACCTCTACTGAAAAATGTAGTCACCCTTTCTATTTTCACACTGTCAGTTCTCTATATACTCGTCTTCTGGTATGACGGCGCACGCGCAGTTTTGCTATCGACGATGATAGGGCTCAGTTTCATCGTCATTTTTCGCCGTGATTTATGGTCCAATTTACGACTACCTATATTCACGCTAATTACCGCAAGTTTAGTGTTTTTTGCACTTCAATATACTACACCAGACCTGCATCCTAACCCCATCTTAAGGACCGAAACCTCTGGTCGTTATGAGTTGTGGCAAAAAGCGATAACGCTGTGGTTTCAACATCCTCTGTTCGGTGTTGGAGGAGATAACTTTGTCATAAGCGATCCTTGGCGCTTAAACGGACACCCTCACAACATTGCACTACAATTTGTGAGTGAATATGGATTTACAGGAATTTTAGCAATCCTATTACTCATTCCTATCAGCATTCAGATATTCAAATTCCGCCAAACTTTACCTGCTTTTGCAATTGCGGCAATGATTGCAGTGATTGTTGACTCATTATTTTCTGGAATTTTGGTCTATCCTTTAAGTCAAATACTAGGATTATGGCCACTTGCATGGTTAATCGCGATGCTGCCAACCCACCCTCATCCAGCTTCCACACAAATATCTGCTAGGCATCCAACGCAAACCTTCAATTCTTTAAAATTTATTTTTAATTCATGGCAGCAAACGCTTAAAATCGCAATATTACTCGCCATACTCGCCATGCTATTTGTTCACGCTCAGGACTTCATTTGTATTAAATGCACTAGCGTAGACGCCTATAATGCCCCTCGATTCTGGCAATATGGCCGTGCACTGCACCTAGAGCCATAAGCGCAATGTTCAAGTTATACGACATTTACCCCCCAAAGATAGGTAGAGAAAATGAATACCAATCACTTAAGCGACAACCCAACTCAAAACGACATCGCCCGCGTACGTGCATTTTTACTTGATCTACAAGCACGCATTTGTAACGCACTCGATCTGGAAGAGCAGCAGAGCGGTGGAACGGCACAATTTGTTGCTGATGACTGGGAACGACCTGAAGGTGGTGGTGGGCGCTCTTGTGTCATACAAGGCGGCAATGTCATTGAAAAAGGTGGTGTCATGTTTTCACACATTGATGTGAAACATTTACCTGCCTCTGCTACCGCACGTCACCCACAGATTGAAGGCGCAACGGCACAAGCACTTGGCGTTTCTCTGGTTATTCACCCAAAAAACCCACATGTCCCAACAACTCATGCCAATATCCGTTTATTTGTCGCGCAAAAAGAAGGCATGGAACCTGTGTGGTGGATGGGTGGTGGTTTTGATTTAACACCTTACTATCCTGCTGAAGAAGATTGTGTGGCATGGCATCAAGCTGCGTTTGACGTGTGCGCCCCCTTCGGTGAATCTGTGTATGCGGAGTATAAAAAGTGGTGCGACGAATACTTCTATCTCAAACATCGTGATGAACAACGCGGCATTGGCGGATTATTTTATGATGATCTGAATGCTTGGGGATTCGAACGTTGTTTTGAATTTATGCAAAGTGTCGGCAATGGTTTTTTAGCTGCGTATATCCCGATTGTGCAAAAGCGTAAAAATACACCTTACACCGAAGCACAGCGCGAGTTCCAACTCTATCGTCGTGGGCGCTACGTCGAATACAATCTGATCTACGATCGCGGCACACTGTTTGGCTTACAAACAGGCGGGCGTATTGAGTCTATTCTCGTGAGCTTACCAAATTTGGTGAGTTGGCATTATCGACCTGAATGGACCGAAGGTTCTCCAGAAGAACAGCTCACAGCCTATTACCTCAAACGACGTAATTGGTTAAGCGCAGACAAACATTTAGAAAGCTAAAACCTGAAGAGCCAAGATCTTAAATATGAAAAAATTTGCAGTCATTGGTCATCCCATTGCGCACAGCCGTTCGCCTGAAATCCATCAGGCGTTTGGCAAACAAACTGGGATTGAATTAAGTTATGAACGCATCCTTGCACCACTTGATGGCTTCGCAAACGTAGTGAAAGATTTCTTTGCGCAAGGTGGCGATGGGTTAAATATTACCATTCCATTCAAAGAAGAAGCTTTTGCATTGTGTGACACATTAACCGAACGCGCTCAAGCTGCACGCGCAGTCAATACCTTGTGGATGCAAAACGGTCAATTGTATGGCGACAATACAGATGGTGCTGGGCTGGTTAATGCCATCACTGAATTAGATTGGCAATTATTCAATAGCCGTATTTTGATTTTAGGAGCTGGCGGAGCAACACGTGGCGTGATATTACCTCTCGCTAATGCTGGTGCAACTGAGATTGTTATTGCCAATCGTACACTCGCGCGAGCGAAATCATTGATTGAGGACTTATCTCTCTTTGTAAAAACAACCAGATTACAAGTCCTCGGGTTAGATCAACTCACAGGTCATTTCGACCTTGTAATCAATGCAACGTCCGCAAGTCTAACTGGTGAAGGAGTTGCTTTACCTGACGCACTCACCTTCAACTACGCCTACGAAATGGCTTATGGCAAGCCATCTAGTTTCATCGATCAAGCCAAACAACGCGGCGTACCCACTGCCGATGGTTTAGGAATGTTGATTGGTCAAGCTGCTGAAGCATTTTATGTCTGGAATGGCGTGAGACCTGACCTTAACCATTTTTCACTCTAAAGGTGGCTTTTACAAAACGGTAAAATAAGCACTCCAAGCATAAATTTATTTTTTTTGCAATGGCTCAAAAAACGCATTTTCTAACATAATTCATTATACAAAAAGATACATTGGGGTTTATTATTCGACCCAGCGAAATTTTCATCGCATCTTATTTCTTCCTTAACGGGGTTACTTATGCCAGCTTATAAAGCTCCTCTTCGCGACATTCGTTTCTTGATGAAC
>JASLGO010000112.1 GCA_030150135.1 Aquirhabdus sp. | reverse complement strand
TTCGTTGTACAAAATCTCAACTTGTAAAGGTAATGTGTTGGTCTCACCGCGGATATGTCCCGACACCACAGAGACCGCACCAAACTCACCCATAGCACGTGCATTACAGAGGATCACACCATATAACAAACCCCATTTAATGTTGGGTAAAGTCACATGCCAGAAGGTTTGCCAACCATTTGCACCCAGCACGATTGCGGCTTCTTCCTCTTCATTTCCTTGTGCTTCCATCAATGGAATCAGCTCTCGCGCCACAAAAGGAACGGTAATAAACACCGTTGCCAAGATGATACCGAGCGGCGTATAAATCACTCGAAAATCAATATCACTCAGCCAAGGACCTAACCAACCACGACTCCCAAATACCAGCACGAGCATCAAACCTGCCACGACAGGCGATACCGAAAACGGTAGATCAATCAGCGTGGTGAGGAGTGCTTTTCCACGAAATTGAAATTTAGCAATCGCCCAAGCTGCAGCTAAACCAAAAACCACATTCACGGGAACCGCAATGACTGCCGTGAGCAAAGTCAGCTTGATTGCCGATAGGGTGTCAGGATTAACCAGTGCCTCAAGATAAGTGTGATAACCATTGCGAAAGGCTTCGACAAAAACGAGGATCAAAGGCAATAGCAAACACGATGCAAAAAATACCAAACTAATCGCCAAAATCAGTCCGCGTAGCCAACCTGCTTCACGCGTCGAATCGTTACGCTGGAGTCGTTCTGCCAACTCATACGCGCTTAAAGAAGATCCAATAGCCATAATCACACACTCATAATTTGCAAATTTTTAATAGTTTTGGCTGACTCAGTTCACTGAGCTTGTCGAAGTGTGGACGATGCGTCACCGCACATTTCGACAGGCTCAATGAGCTATATCGCCATTTTCACGACACCGCAGTCCGCCCAGTTTTTCGACTTGCCCAGCTTTGTAAAATGTTAATGAAAAACAATAAGACGAAAGAAATAACCAGCATAATTGCCGCAATCACAGTTGCGCCTACATAATCGTATTCTTCAAGATGAGACACGATGAGCAGTGGCGCAATTTCAGTTTTTAATGGAATGTTGCCCGCGATAAAAATAACAGAACCGTATTCACCGACAGCACGTGCGAACGCTAAGGCAAAGCCTGTCAATAACGCTGGAAATAACACGGGCAAAATCACGTACCAAATGGTTTGCCAGCGCTGTGCGCCGAGTGCGGTTGCGGCTTCTTCCAGTTCAATTTCAAGATCAGCTAATACAGGTTGTACAGTGCGGACCACAAACGGCAAACCAATAAAAATCAATGCTAGTGTCACGCCGATGCGTGTGTAGGCAATCTTTAAACCCCAAGGCTCAACGATATGACCAATCCAGCCGTTGCTGGCATACAGTGTTGTGAGTGCAATACCCGCAACAGCAGTGGGCAATGCAAATGGCAAGTCAATGAGTGCATCAACCCAGCGCTTACCGGGAAATGAATAACGAACCAGTGACCAAGCGAGCAATAGTCCAAAAAAAACATTCACTAGCGCGGCTATCAGAGATGAACCAAAACTAAGAAAAAACGACGCCTGTACTCGAGGTGATTGAATTAAACTCAGTAGGTCTGACTCACTTATACCAGCTGCTTTAATAAAGACCGCCGATAATGGAATCAGCACAACGAGGGATAAGTACACCAGCGTAAAGCCCAATGACAACTTAAACCCGGGTAGAACGCGTGTTGCACTCATGATATGCCTCTTGATTTAAAGCGTATTTATTGATGATTTCTAAAAAGCTCGTTTTAAAAAGCTAATTTCTAAAAACAGCCGATCTTTTTGCTGTGCGATAATCCATATCAGATTGATTTGACGCAGCTTGGATCAACGTCGTGTGTCGATGCAAAAATGGCTTGCGGAATTGCGAACCATTTTTCAATGTATTTAATTCCGAGATCACTTGAGGCCATGCACCAAAACCCGATGCAACATTGATATGACCTGCATGCCCTAAATCGACTAACTTTGCACCCCAACGTGTCGCCCACCATTCAGCTTTTTCAAAATCGAGCCAAGGGTCAGATCGACTAGCGATCATTCGTATTGGCAGGCCAAGCGGTGCACGAGGCAAAACGCGACTGAGTAATGCTGGACTTTCTTTGTGTTCGTCATAGGTCAATCGCGTAAAACCAGCCAACGTAAAACGCTCAGGTGATGCAGGCGCAACGAGCAAGACACCAGCGACTTTGCGTGCGAGAACCCGACTGGATAGTGCCGACATCGTGACTAAACAACCAAAGCTATGCGCCACGATCCATACTGGTTCAGTTGCGGTTAAAAGTGCATGATCCAGTGGTTGTCGCCAAGTGTGTAGAACTGGATTATTCCAATCAGTTTGTTCAATGCGTTTTGCATCATCAAGTTGCGTTTCAAGCCAACTTTGCCAGTGTTCTGGCTCACTACCACCGACACCGGGAAGAATAAGCGTTGTCATATTCATAGCCTTTGCATATCAGTGGTTGTGAATGAGCCAAGTGGCTGTGTTATTTCGCGCTTGCATTTGCAAGGACGATTTGGTCAAAGACACCACCATTGGCAAAGTGAGTTTTTTGGACTTTGTCCCAGCCGCCAAACTCTTGGTCAATGGTGAATAGTTTGACTGGTGCAAAATTCTTCGCGTATTTCGCGGCTACTTTTGCATCACGTGGACGATAGAAGTTTTGTGCCGCAATCTCTTGACCGACTGGTGAATACAGATAGTTCAAGTAAGCCGTTGCGAGGTTACGTGTGCCATGTTTGTCGACGTTCTTGTCAACGATCGCAACTGGCGGTTCAGCCAAAATTGATTTGCTTGGTGTGACGATTTCGAATTTGTCACCCGCTTCACGTTTTGCGAGATACGCTTCGTTTTCCCATGCTAAAAGCACGTCGCCTTGACCACGTTCCACAAACGTCGTGGTTGCACCACGAGCGCCAGAATCAAGAACTTTGGTATGAGCGTAAACTTGCTGTACGAAAGCACGCGCTTTTGTGTCGTTACCACCCGGAAGTGATTTAGCCCAGCCCCAAGCCGCAAGATAGTTCCAGCGTGCACCACCTGAAGTTTTTGGATTTGGAGTGATGACTTCCACACCCGGTTTTACGATATCGCCCCAGTCTTTAATGTTCTTTGGATTGCCTTTGCGAACCAAGAACACGATGGTTGAGGTGTATGGTGTTGAATTGTTTGGTAAACGTGCTTGCCAGTTCTTTGGTAATAGGTCAGTTTTGTCAGCAATCGCATCAATGTCTGCTGCCAATGCCAATGTCACGACATCTGCGCCTAAACCATCAATCACCGCACGAGATTGTGCGCCAGAGCCGCCGTGTGATTGTTTAATGTTGATCTTTTGATGTGTTTTGCCTTCCCAGTATTTCGCAAATGAATCATCAAAAGATGCGTACAATTCACGTGTTGGGTCATAAGACACATTGAGCAATTCATTTGAATCTGCATGTGCGGCGAAGCTTGCAGCGATAAGACTTATTGCAAGTAATGCTGGACGAAAAGTGTGACGAACTGACATTTTGAGACCCCTTAAATTAAAAAAATAATGATTGAGAAACAAGAGAAGATGGGAGCATCGTAATCAGTTTTTTATATCTAAAGAACCATTAAAAATCGCATTGCTTATACGTAAATGTGATTTAGGTTGAGGTTAAGTTTTAGAAGATTGTTATGGTTCTATCTTATTTTCAGCCCACTGAGTTTGTCGAAGTGCATGGCCTTTTTCGCCGTTCACTTCGACAGGCTCAGTGATCTACTGGGTTTATCTAGGCCTAATTTTGTTCATTTTCCATTTGCGATAGAAATAAAAAGTCATAGAAAAACTACGCGTCTGGGCATTGAGTGTTTTATAATGCGCGGCGACTTGGATGTTGAACGGATTTAACATGCAAGAATAAATATATTCTTAGTGTTATCAATACAATAAAGTTGTTTGTTTGGTGTATTTGAATTTCCGAAATTAACCTATCCCCGCTGTATTTATTTGAGACATCATCGATGAGACGTAACCAACGCGAAAAATTGCGTGAACAACCCGCTTTAAAATTTAATATTGAAAAATTGTCCCACGAAGGTCGTGGTGTCACGCATTACGGTTCTCAGTCTGATCATCCAGTTGAAAAACTGGGCAAAAAAGTTTTTGTTGCTTTTGGTCTAGTCGGCGAGACAGTGGTTGCCAAAGTACATGAAAGCCACAAAAAGTACGAAGAAGCAGACGCCTTATCGATTGAAAATCCATCACCTGAACGAGTTGAGCCTGTTTGTCCTCACTTCACGGTGTGTGGTGGCTGTAGCTTGCAGCATTGGTCAACAGACGCTCAAATCGCATTCAAGCAAACAGTATTGAATGATCATTTCCAACATTTCGGTGGTTTGTCGCCGTTGAAATGGTTGCCACCATTGCGTTCAACGCGGACAGATTACCGCCGTAAAGCGCGTTTGGGTGCCAAATATGTCATTAAAAAAGAAGCGATGTTGGTCGGTTTTCGCGAGCGGAAAAGTAGCTTTCTTGCGGAATTGAGCGAATGTAAAGTGCTCGATGCCCAAGTTGGGCAACGTATTGGTGAATTGAAAGCGTTACTGGAAAGTCTGGATGCGCGTGAGCAGATTCCGCAGCTCGAGATTGCCATTGGCGATGAGCACGAAAACGGCACAGTCGCAATGATTGTGCGTCATTTAGCACCACTTCATCAAAATGACACAGAAAAGTTGCTTAATTACGCGCGTAATCTGGGCTGGCAGTTGTATCTGCAACCGGGTAACTACGAAACCGTTCATCGCATTGATAAGCCTGATGCGCCGATGCGATTGCACTATGAACTCCCTGATTTTGATGTGACATTTGCATTTTCACCACTTGATTTTACGCAGGTCAACCGCGATATCAATCGCCAAATGGTGACGTTGGCGTGCGATTTGCTAGAGCTAAAAGCAGGTGAGCGTGTTTTAGATCTGTTTTGTGGTTTGGGTAACTTCTCGTTACCTTTAGCGCGTCGTGTTGGTGCGACGGGTCAAGTGATTGCGGTTGAAGGTAGCGAGGAAATGGTGCAGCGCGGCGGTGAGAACGCGGCATTGAATGGACTCGACAATCTTCAATTTTATGCACAAGATCTGACTAAGGATTTTTCTCATCAGCCTTGGGCGGCACAAGGGTTTGATGCGCTCCTCATTGATCCACCACGAACTGGCGCAGAAGAAGTGATGCACTATTTGCCACGCTTTAATGCCAAACGGATTGTTTATGTATCGTGTAATCCTGCGACGCTTGCTCGCGACGCAGGTATACTGGCAGCAGCAGGTTATGAAATGCAATGCGCAGGTGTGATGGATATGTTTACCCATACCAGTCATGTCGAGTCTATTGCTTTGTTTGTCAAAAAGTAATTTGATAAGTAATCATTGACTGAAGCGATGAAGTAACATTTAAGCGATCGTTGTCGTGATGACATAATACGGTGTAGTCATGCGGGTTCAATCTGTGAAAAACATATTGAACTTGCGTAATAACAAATCAGTTTTTCGATGTGATAAAGAAGGATTCTTGTCATATCAAGTGGCTGTAATTGAATTTTTTAAGAAGTCGCGCGTTGAGGCACGAGGTTGATATGGTCAGAATACGCGAAGATTTACCGAGACGTATGGATGAAACGAACACCGTTCAAAGTAACGAAACTGGTGTCGCGAGCTACGGTGAGTCCGATGTTGATTTGGAAAGTTGGTTAAAACGCTTATCCGAACAGTTAGATCCATCTGCAATTCAGCAGTTGCGTCAGGCGTGTGAGTTGGTCGCACGTCGCGCATCCGAAGCGGATACTACTCGATTTGAACATCGTTCTAATGCCTATCTAGCAGGCGTTGGAATGGCAGATATTTTGACTCATCTGCGAGTTGATGATGAGACGCTTGTTGCGTCAGTTTTATTTCGTGGTGTCCGTGAAAAGCTCATTGATCTGGATGAAATCGGTACTATTTTTGGTGCGGGCATCCAAAATCTGATTCGCAGCACGTTGGCGATGGGGGGCTTGTCTGAGCTCATCGAGCGTAATCGCCGCCTCGAAGATCATTTTGAAAATAATCAACGCGAACATTTATCCGGCATTTATAAAATGCTTATTTCTGTGACCGAAGATGTGCGCGTTGTATTGATTAAGCTTGCTGAACGTACTTTTGCAGTGCGTGAGTTGGCGAGTGCTTCGCGTGAACGTCAAGAACGTGTTGCGCGTGAGATTCTGACGATTTATGCGCCACTTGCGCATCGCTTGGGTATTGCTCAACTGAAGTGGGAACTCGAAGATATCGCCTTCCGTTTTCTCTCTCCTGAGCGTTATAAAGAAATTGCAACGCTACTCAGCGAAAAGCGTCTGGAACGTGAGCAATACATCCAAAATATGACCCAAAAGCTGCATACAGCACTTGCTGAGCAGGGCATCAAAGCCGATGTCACAGGTCGTGTTAAACACATTTATTCCATCTATCGCAAGATG
>JASLGO010000089.1 GCA_030150135.1 Aquirhabdus sp. | reverse complement strand
AAGTTCGCAAAACCAAACTCAATTTCAACCAAAAACATCTCACCAACACTTCAAAATCAACCACAAAAACACCTAAGCTATTGTTTAATCTACTTATTTAAAAGATCATCACCGTCGCTGTGGGGTGCATTCTATACATTTCCTCACAGCTGTCAAACTCTTTCTTAGTTTTTGCATTTGTTTGGATGCTTTGTAGGCAAAAACTCACTATATCGTACGATTTTGACTCATATTAGATATTCTTAGACGAATAAGATAAGAAATAGTTCATAGAAAAAGCGCTGAATTATTTTTGGGAATTATTCAGAATTGAAATTTATTGTCATTAACCCGCTAAGAAGTCACCTAAAACTTGTACAAATTTTCGAGGCTCATTCATAAACGGAACATGACCAGAATGTTCGAACTTCACGACTTTGACATTTTGCGCACAATCGGCAAGCTGCATCTGGCCTTTGGGGTGATATAACCGAGAACTCATCCCTACAATTTGTGTGATCGGTGTCGCGCATGTTTTAAGACTTGGCCGATAATCATAGCCGTCGCCAGTATATGCAGCTGTATACGCACGTATGTGGTCAATCCGAGTCAATGGTACTCTATTCGATAATGGCAGCAGACCTAAAATTATGGGCTTCAGCCAAGGTTCTTGATAAGTTTTTCCATTCAACAATCCATTGATTTGTTGTATTTTATCTGCAATAACACTCCGCTTTGATACAGGGATATCTTTTAAGTAAGTTGCTGAAGGAAATTGTCCAAGCAACATATTAATTTCACGCATCAACGTAAATAACGGCTCTTGCTGTTCACCAAGCAAACCATAAGACCAATCCGATTGGTTACGAATACAAGGCGATTGGTCAATATGTAGATAACGCTTTACACACTCAAACTGCCCTGCACGCTGTAAGTGCATTGCCGTTGTTGCGCCTAAAGAATAACCAACCAAGAGCATGTCCTTGAGCTTAAAATGCGAAATGACATCTTGGATGTCTTCCATATGATTCTGAAAAACATCCGCCTGATTAAATGCGAGATGAGCAGATAAACCCGTTCCTCTGAAATCGGGTAAATAAAAACGATATCGTGTTGCAAACCGCGCAATCATAGGTAACCAATGACTTGCACTCATGCCTAAACCAGGAAGCATCAAGACTGGCTGTCCCATGCTCGAACCGAATACGCGAACCTGAAGTTGTTGAGAATCGCGCAAAGGAACGGCAGCAGTATGCGTAAATTCGTTGAATATTTCGCGAACGATGGCTAGTGGCATTTTTCTTATATCCAAAGATCAAAACAGAGATCAATTAAAAACCAAACAGGAAGTATAGCTTGTCAAAAACCAAGGGCTATATCTGCTTTGTTAAAAATTGATTCTGCGACATTTCCAATATTGATCGATGGAGATTAATGCTGCTCTGCTTGCTGCTGACGCCACATCGCAGCGTATAAGCCATTATTCGTCAATAAACTGGCATGAGAACCGCGTTCAACAATTTGCCCATCAGCCATCACAAGAATCTCATGAGCATCGATAATGGTTGATAAGCGGTGAGCAATCACGAGCGTGGTATGCCCACGGCTCACTTCTCGTAAGTTAGATTGAATTTCACGTTCGGTGTGTGTATCGAGTGCACTGGTCGCTTCATCAAATAAGAGAATTGCAGGATTCTTCAAGATGGTTCTAGCAATCGCGACGCGTTGTTTTTCGCCACCAGAGAGTTTCAAACCACGCTCGCCAACAACCGTGTCATAGCCATCAGGCATGGCTAAAATAAACTCATGGATATGTGCCAGTTTTGCAGCTTGTTCAATTTCAGTCAGGGTTGCGGATGGGTTGCCATACGCGATGTTGTAGCGAATCGTGTCATTAAACAGTACTGTATCTTGCGGCACGATACCCAGCGCAGCACGTAACGACTCCTGCTGTACAGTACGAATGTCTTGCCCATCAATCGAAATCACTCCGTCATTGACATCATAAAAGCGGAATAACAATCGACTCAATGTTGATTTGCCCGCGCCTGATGCACCAACTACTGCTAAGGTTTGACCTGCAGGAATACTAAAGCTCACGCCTTTTAGAATCTGACGACGAGGATCATAGCCAAACTTGACGTCTTTAAACTCAACCCGACCGCCTTGTATAGTCAATGCTGGTGCATTGGGTACATCGGCAATTTCACGATTGACCGCAAGCAACTCAAACATTTTTTCCATGTCGGTAAAAGCACGCTTGATCGCACGATACACAAAACCAAGACCATTCAACGGCGCATAAAGTTGTAGTAAATAGCTATTCACCAAAACAAAGTCACCAATCGTCATTTTTCCAGCATGAATGCCCTGAGCCGCCATCCACATCATGATGGTCAGACCAACCGAAATAATGAAGCCTTGCCCGACATTGAGCAGTGATAAGCTGGATTGACTTTTGACGGAAGAATCTTCCAACTTCTTCAGCAAGCTGTTGTATTTGTTGGCCTCTAGGGCTTCATTCCCAAAATATTTAACGGTTTCAAAATTCAATAACGAGTCAATGGCTTGGGTATTGGCACGACTTTCATCTTCATTCATTTCCCGATAAAACTTGGTGCGCCATTCAGTAATGGTAAAGGTAAAAATTAAATAAGCTGCAACGGTCATCAATGTCACTAAGGCGAACCAACCATTAAACAGTTTCCATAAAATGACTGTGACCAATCCAATTTCAAATAACGTTGGAACAAGGCTAAACAGTAAATACGACAACAACGTATCAATCGCACGAGTGCCACGCTCGATAGAACGGTTCACGCCGCCCGTTTGCCGCGATAAATGGAATCGAAGTGACAAACGATGTAAATGATCAAAGACTTTGACACCGACCACGCGAATCACATGCTGTTGCACGCGCGCAAATACCGTGTCGCGCAGCTCTGCGAAAAGCAATGCCATCACGCGGGTCATCCCATACGCGATGATCAATGCAACAGGTACGACAAACACTGCGGGATTTTTCACGCTAAGTGCATCAATGGCATGCTTATAGAGGATGGGAAGATAACTGGTCGTCAACTTGGCGATGAATAAAAGACTGAGCGCAACCACAACACGAATCCGCAAACCACGCTCATGCTCAGGCCATAGATACGGTAATAATGACCTGATGATTGCAAATCCACTCATTTCCTTCGCTGGTAAGGTTGACTGAGTATTTGACTGAGGCGTTTGAGGCTGAGATTCGATATTCAAAATAATCTACAACTTAATAGGATTTCAAAATTAATAGGGGCAATATGATGATTTACCATACCCTCAACTGAATGATTTAAGAAGTTGGTGATTTCTTTTGCTTGCGCCAAAACCATAAACCACCTCCAAATGTACCGAATAACATCAAAACCACAGCAAGATAAATCGCATGTTTATGTGGACGTAAAACATTCTTTAGCACATACCACTGATATAGCAAGGCTTTATTACGAGCACTATCAAAATCTGGTGCTGGGCAGCCATGGCCAAAATCCTCAGCCCACGGCAAATAAGCACCATGTCGAACATAACGCTGATAATATTTTTTGGTTGCAGCCGCATCAGTATCCGCAACCCAGCCAGAAGCCTTACAGAGTACCGCAGCAAAAGCTTGGCTCCGTGCAGGTAAAAAATCAGCAGCTTGATCAGCAAGCTCAGCGGCTGTATTGCGATAATGCCAACGAATATTGGGCTGTGCGGCGCTGGCTTGTTGACGTTTTACCTCATCTACCCCCATCCAATTCGATGTTTTAAGCGTCTCATCACCACCAAAATCTCCGCTCCAAATCGCATAATCTGGGGCATTTTCATAGCCCAGTAGCTCAAGACCATCTTGTCGTGCGATCTCGGCTGCTTGATAAAATGCCTCGGCTCGCGTTACTGCAAGATGCCAACGGCTGGCTGCGGTTTCTCGGGCAGCAATATAAGCTTCAGCTTTCACTTTTAATTTGGGGCGAAAATAAGCGGTGGCACCATCATAACGCCCCTCTCGTAGCATCCGACGACCGAGTAACTCACGTAGCTGTGCTTCAAGCGACAACTGCTCATCCTGATTGTGATCTTTAACCTGCTGATCTTTTGGTGCAGGAACATGTTGATCCACGTATGACTTGAGTTCATCTAAAGTCAGTACGCGCTCCGCAATATCTGCAGCATCTTGCCAATATTGCGCTCGACCTTGCCACATTTGATCAAACGCTTCGAGATAGTCACCTTGTTTTAAGGCCACGATTGCGCTCTCACCTTCAACGCGGCAATATGGATTGACGATCTCATTCACATAATCCGCGTTACGGCGTTCGCCCCATTCTTGGTCTTTTGGAAACGAATGGGCGGCTTTTGCATAGGCAGCTCGAGCGTCTGCAAGGCGCCCCTCACGTAAGGCAATTTTGGCGCGCACCCACCATGCCAATCCACCATCTCCTGCATAGGGCAATATTTGCTTGGCGCTGGCATAATCTGCGTTCTGATACATCAAGGCCGCAAGGCGCTCAGCAAGTATGGGTTCTATATTTTTTGTTTGTGCGAGAGCTTGGACAATTTGGCGGTAATATTTTTGCTGAGCTGAATTTAAGGTATCAGAAGACTGATAACCATACTGACTGAAGTTACTCAGTAACCATGACGTCAATAAGCGCTTGACCCAAACATCGGCCAATAATGGCTGGAGTTGCTCAGGTGGAAGCACCATCAGCTCCGAAGCAACCATTGCTAATGATGCAGCACCGCTCGCATCACCTTGCGCCGCTTGAGCAGCATACAATGCGATCGCTTGACTCCAATGTTCTTGCTGCTTATAAATGCGAGCCTCTTCGCCAAAGCTATCAACGGCGAGCGCCAGATCATCATCAGCTCCCGCAAGAACACGCGTACGAACCTGCTGAAAGCTTTGGATCGCCGCGGCATCATCCCCTTGCTGAGCTTGCAGGCGACCCAATGTATAAAGCGCCCATAAAGCATGTTGTTTTTGTTCTTGCGCGGGAAGCTGGAGAACCTGCTGGAAATATTGTTTCGCCGCCGCTTGATCACCTTGTCGCAATGCTGTTACACCCTCAAGGTAAACGCGTAATTCTTTAGGTAATGAAGCTCCTTGCGTTTCCACATCAGCTGGCGACAACGTACGTAAACGCTGGACGAGCACCCAATCCGTAGCATTCAATGACGCTTGCTCTACTGCATTTCTATTCTTGACTAAAGTTTCGGCATCTAACCCGTAATAATTAGACTCACCCGTAAACTGCGTCAATTTCTGCTGAGGTTTTACAAAATGCATCGCTTCAAAGGCAAAATTACCCTCAGGAAACTCATTTAATGTCGCAGTTCGATCCGCTAATAAACGCATCGGAAAATCAGGACCACACGCATAAACTGGTGCAGAGAGCGTCAGCATTCCAATCAGAGACGCCACACCATTTGCACGAATCAATAATTTGATGAAATTGGCTTTTGGATGACTTTTGTTCAGTTTAGGATTTATAGCTTTACGATGTTGCAGCATGCCCATAAGAGACATCCTCTTTTTTTAGTTCTATACAACGCATCCAACCTATTGCACGAGCCGTTGATGCGTTAATTCTTTGGTTATTTTGAATCGTTGAAGCTGAACTGTCTTGGACAAAAGACCACCGATGCACCTGTCGATCTAACACATAAGGCCGTAACGCATCGCCAGCAGTACATCCATGATCTTGAACATCAATAAGTGCGGGTAACTGGGCATCAAGATTACCAGAATTTGTCAGTACGATATCGTGCAAACCTGCAATTTGTGGAGATGATTTTAAAGTGATATCAAATGCAAATTTGAGAGGAAGTTGCTGGATGACCGCATTCAATGTCGTCCAAGACCACGCACGCTCATCATCTACCAATGGCAAACGAAACCAGACCAATCCTCGGATTTTTGGGTCATGCTTGCGCTGAACAAATTGCATAAACTGAGCAGCTTGATGCGGATCAACACGTAACTCTTGCCGCTGTCCTGCGTATGACAATCGCACCTCACTTTCCACTCGCCCATCAGCCGTTAATCCTGTGCTATATGCGGGTAATGCGACATAAAAATCATGTCGGCTACGTTTTGCATAAGCAGTTACCCACGACTCTGATTTGGCTTCATCAAATAAACCCAACTGCACACGCTGTACTGCATGGACTTGCAGCACTGAACTATCAGTAATCTCAAGTACGGTATCTAATGCTGGACTATCCAGCCAAGCAGGCAAAGCTGTAATACTTAATCGTAAAGGCTTTGGTAGTTTTTCTTTTAAATGTTGAAGCAACACTGCATATTCAGGTAAGCGCTGGCTTGCACAGTCATAATCAATTTCAATCCCAATTAGATGCACACCTTGAGATTGCCAAGTATGTATGACTTGCTGAATTTGTTTAGAAATCTCACCATTTTTTAATTGAGAAAGTTGGCCATCTAAACGAATTACTGCGATCGCTGGGCGAGCATCTTTCCTCAATGCCGCAAAATCAATATGCGCATGGATCCAACCTTCCATTGGAGAATCTTGTGCTGCCAATACACGCAACGTAGAAAACGTGTGACGACTCTGTGCAAGTGCAAGCGTATGGTTGGATGTCCACTGACGTTGCCAAATATAAACCTGCTGATCCAAAACCAATGGTGCCTGAGAATGACAACTGGATAACAAAATTGAGCATGAAATCGCTAGGCCAATATTAATTACATGCCAAATTTGCATTCTCTTCAAAAGCATATCATCATGACCTATAAGCTTTTCTGATTCGTTAATAAACGATTCGATAACACGTATCCAAGTATTATCGCTCAGTCAGCTTGCCATCACCCGAATTTTTTGTTTGGCTGTTGTGTTATATCAATTACACAAAAAGTGGCTAAAGATATGATGCACGAATCAAGGATGAGGTTATTAACCTGAATCCTTCTGGTATCATCGCAGAATGATTTAGTTGCAATCACTAATGCATTTGCCCGAATTAATGAAGAGCTGTAATGACAGGTAAAATCCTAAACATTCCAAATATTCTGACGCTATCGCGGATTGCGCTTATTCCAGTTTTTTTACTGATTGCTTACTGGCCGCCTGCAATTGGTATTGCTGGACATTCGGGTAGCTTGATCCGACATATTGCGCTGGCTAGTTTATTTGCTTTAGCGGCAATCACGGACTGGTTAGATGGTTATCTCGCACGCGTGATGAATCAAAGCTCCGCCTTTGGACGCTTTCTTGATCCTGTTGCAGATAAACTCATGGTTGCAGCATCCTTGGTCGTACTCGTGCAATGGCAGCCTAATATTTATATGGCATTTGCGGCTATCGTGATTATTTCACGCGAAATCACTGTTTCTGCGCTTCGCGAATGGATGGCTGAACTGGGCAATCGCGCCAGTGTTGCAGTCTCTATGGTTGGGAAATTGAAAACCACTTTTCAGCTTATTTCGATCACTGTATTTTTGTTGAATATCGATAAACTTGCCATTCTGTCTTATAGCCTGCTGTATATCGCTGTGCTTTTAACCCTGTGGTCGATGATGATTTACCTCAAAGCCGCTTGGCCTTATTTGAAAGAAGAATAAATCGACTCTTTAATTTTCCAAACAGCTGTATTGCACGAGTGTATTCAGTTGTATCGTCGATACAGTTGGATACACTTAAAGTGACAGCAGCAAAAAACAAAAAAGCTCCCTTATTTTTAGGGAGCTTTTTACTAAGGTTCAAATAAAAGCTAAATCAACTCAGCCTTTCAATGCCGCTAATACCTTGCCATGCAAGCCGCCAAATCCACCATTTGACATGATCACGACAACATCGCCATCGGTGGCTTCAGTTTGAATGCGGTGAATGATCGTATCCAAATCATTCGCAACTTGTGCAGAGTTGGTTGCCGCATCGACAACAGGCTGTAAATCCCAATCTAAACCAGCAGGCTGATACCAGATCACCTGATCCGCAACGCGAGCAGACTCGGCTAATTGCGCTTTGAAATTGCCCATACGCATCGTATTTGAACGAGGTTCAATAATCGCCCATAACCGACGATTACCGATTTTCTTGCGAATACCATCCAGTGTCGTCTCAATCGCCGTCGGATGATGAGCAAAATCATCATAAACATCCACGCCACGCACGGTACCCAGCAGCTCCATACGACGCTTCACACCACCAAAATTGGAGAGCGCCAAACACGCCTGTGCAGGTTCAATGTCAATGTGATGTGCGGCAGCAATCGCGGCGATGCCATTGGCAACACTATGCAAACCTGTCATTGACCATGTCACAGTGCCGACTTCTTTGCCTTGATAATGCACGGCAAACGCACTGCCATCTTCTGCTTTTAATACCGCCTGCCATTCAGCCGCGCTATCGTGTGGTATTGCCGTTTGAATTGCTGTTTTATGCGTTGGTGTCCAGCAGCCCATTGCCAGCACTTCATCTAATGACGCCACGCCTTCAGGCAGAATTATTTGTCCACTGCTTGGAATGGTACGGACGAGATGGTGGAATTGTTTTTGAATCGCCGCGAGATCATCGAAAATATCCGCATGATCGAACTCCAAATTATTCAGAATCACGGTACGAGGATGATAATGAACAAACTTGGAGCGTTTATCAAAGAACGCTGAATCGTATTCATCCGCTTCAACGACAAAATAGTCTTTACCATTGGTTTTGCTACCGCCCAAACGTGCGCTATGCGTAAAACCTAATGGGACACCACCGATCAAAAATCCTGGATTTAAACCTGCTTGCTCAAGAATCCATGCCACCATCGTGGTCGTTGTGGTTTTTCCATGCGTTCCAGCCACTGCCAGAACATGCTTGCCATGTAGCACATGATCCGCCAAGAACGCTGGGCCAGACGTATAAGCTAGACCTGCATCCAGCATATATTCCACCGCTGGAATCCCACGTTTCATGGCATTACCGACGATGACCAAATCAGGATGTGGCTGTAAATGGCTGGCATCGTAGCCTTGCATCAAGGTAATGCCTGCATTTTCTAATTGGGTCGACATCGGCGGGTAAACATTTTGGTCCGAGCCCGTTACGGTATGACCGAGTTCACGCGCCAGCAGTGCCAATGAACCCATAAATGTTCCACAAATTCCCAAGATATGCAGATGCATGACCACTCCTCTTCGTCCAATACGTTGCTTATTACGCTAGTTAGGATTCATTTGTCTTGTGATCCACAAATGAACACCCTGATCTTTTTAATTGGACAGCACGATAGCAAGACAGATCAGTAAAAGATACTATTTCAACGTAGTTGTTCATGATATTGCTGCCAAACCTTTTAGCAAAGAAACCAAAAAGAAACCCACAGAGAACTCAACCATGCTGAATGCATTTCTCAATCAACCTTTTTCACCTTTTGTTTTACTGATTCTGTCTAATATTTTCATGACCTGCGCATGGTATGGGCATTTAAAATTCTTGCACAACGCTCCACTTTGGCAAGCTGTGTTAATGGGTTGGGGACTCGCGTTCTTTGAATATCTATTTATGATTCCAGCCAATCGACTCCTTGAGTCTCGCGGTTTTAGTCTAGGTCAGATGAAAATTAGCCAAGAGGTCATTACTCTGCTCGTTTTTGTGCCCTTCATGCTATTTTTATTCAAACAGCCTTTCAGGCTCGACTATTTATGGGCAGCATTATGTTTATGTGGTGCGGTTTTCTTTGTGTTTCGTAGTGCGTAACTGGTGTCTTTCACTTAAAAATTTAGCTTCGTGAAATAAAATGTCGTAAAAAACGTGCGAAATGTCATCGAACACTTGGTAGATTGCGTGAAATACGTCAAACTACGCGGTCTATTTTACAGTCAATTTTGCATGATATCGCCATGACCCAATCCGCAGCTTCAATACCTTCATCAGACGCACTCGCCAAACCATTGGTGGGCATCATCATGGGTTCGCAATCTGATTGGGCGACTCTGGAACATACCGCTCAAATGCTCACACAACTGGGTGTGCCATTTGAAAGTGAAGTGGTTTCGGCTCATCGTACGCCTGACCGCTTGTTTGAATATGCGGAGCAAGCACGTGATCGTGGCATCCAAGTGATTATTGCTGGTGCTGGCGGCGCGGCGCATCTTCCCGGTATGTGTGCAGCAAAAACTGATCTGCCAGTCCTCGGTGTTCCTGTACAATCATCCATTTTGAATGGCGTAGATTCACTCTTGTCCATTGTACAAATGCCTGCGGGAATTGCCGTCGGTACACTGGCTATTGGTAAAGCTGGTGCAACGAATGCAGGACTGCTTGCGGCGCAGATTATTGGCTTAAATCATCCAGCGATTGCAACTGCGGTTGCGACGTTCCGTGAACAGCAAACTGAAAAAGTTCGCAAAAATCCTATTCCGGGTCAAATCAACTGATTTCAATCAAGCTGATCATTCACACATGAATGGGCTAATTATTGTGAAATGCTGATTGCAAGACACTTGCAGTAAACCTGAGTGATGTTGCTTTTTTTATGAAAGATGATGTTATGAATAATCAAAGTGTTAAAAAAATTGGTATTTTTGGTGGTGGTCAGCTAGGTCGTATGCTGGCACAAGCCGCATTACCGCTTGATCTCAATTGCGTGTTTTTTGAAACCCATCAAGACTGTCCTTCAGCCGTCTTGGGTCAAGTATTTGATGCAACGAATGGTGCTGAGTTACAGCAATTTATCAAAAGTTCAGACGTTTACACGCTTGAATTTGAAAACACACCGCTCGCCTATGCCGAAGCACTCGCTGCTGCAAATAAAGAATTACATCCGCCTCGCAACGCATTAGCAACCGCTCAAAATCGCCTTGCAGAAAAAGCGTTATTTGATCAACTAAGCATCCCTGTTGCACCGTATCGCCGGGTGGAATCAGAAGCAGACATACAACAAGCTGCCTCTGAATTAGGTTTACCGCTAGTACTGAAAACTGCGATGGGTGGATATGACGGTAAAGGACAATTTGTACTGCGTCATGCTTCTCAAATCAATGAAGCATGGGAGACACTAGGTGCAGCAGAAATTCTGATTGCAGAATCATTTGTACAATTTGATCGTGAAGTCTCGATTATTGCCGTGCGCGGACAAAATGGTGAAGTCCGTACATGGCCACTTGCAGAAAATCATCACTATCACGGAATTTTGTCACATTCGATCGTACCTGCACCGCATAGCGAAGCTTTACAGCCGATTGCTCAAGATTACATCACACGTCTACTCGATCATTTGAATTATGTCGGTGTACTCACGCTGGAACTCTTTGTCACAGCAAATGGCTTACTTGCTAACGAAATGGCACCTCGCGTGCATAATTCAGGGCATTGGAGTATTGAAGGTGCGGTATGTTCTCAGTTTGAGAACCACATGCGCGCGGTCGCGGGCTTGCCGCTCGGCTCAACCGAGTTGATTAGCCCATGCATGATGGTCAATATCATCGGTCGTCATCCAAAACGCGAAGATGTCTTGAAACTCTCAGGCGCACATTTGCATTTTTATGGCAAAGAAGAACGAGTCGGACGCAAACTGGGTCATGTGACATTAATTCCAACACAAGGTCACACCTTAGAAGGACTCAGTGCTGAACTGGCAAAAATCTTGCCTGAGCCACTGGCGTTGAAAAAAGACTAAAAAACGATAGAACACTGAGCTCGTCGAAATGTGATTTTCGTATCGCCGCGCATTTCGACAAGCTCAATGAGCTATTCGCTTTTGATTATAATTTTTGTCGTAATCGTAAATACTCACTATAAAAATCACCCATAAAAAAGCCACTTAGTCATAAGTGGCTTTTTTACATCAGCTTAAATCAACCGAGCAATTATTTTGCTGGTGACAATTTTGCCAACAAGTCGTTAACAAAAGTTTTCAAGCTGCTTTTTGCTTGCAATGTTTCGATGTTGCCAACAACTGCTGTACGCAACAATGAGTAATCAGCTTTCAGAGCTTGATAACCATTAGTTTGAACTTCTTTCAACAATGCAGAAGCTTCATTGCTGATGTCAGCAAATGATTTTTCAGCTTGAAGAGTTTTCAATTGAGCAATCAGGTTTTTTACTTTTTCAACAACGCTGTTTGATTCAGCTTGAACGCGATCAGAAACTTTCTGAACAGCTTCAGTTGCAGATGCTTTCACTTCTTCAGCCAATTTTTCAGCTTTAGCAACTTCAGTTTCTACAGCTTTTTTAGCTTTAGTTGCAGTTGCTTTCGCTTTTTCAACTGTTTCAGTTGCAGCAACTTTTGCTTTTTCTACAGTTTCAGTCGCAGCTTGTTCAACTTTTGCAAGAGTTTCAGTTGCAGTTTGTTCAACTTTCGCCAAAGTTTCGGTAGCAGTTTGTTCAATAGTCATAATAGACTCCAGAGTGATGATGGTAAGGTCGTAAATTTTTAATTAAAGCCGCCATCCTGAAACGATTACCGTACCGCATAATCGCATCCCCAAAATGGACAAGCCCAATACATTTCGCTTGGTGCTATCAGGCATCCTTACCATGCACTCCATGCGCTGGTTTTACAGCGCCAAACCGAATTTCAGTGGATTGATTTTGATGAGTTTGTCATCAAGTCAAAAAATCTGACTTATCTGAACGAGATCAAACCACAATTTCGCATAAACTCAAAAGTAGATTTCAAGCTAAGAAATCCAGATATTCATCCAAACTTCATGCCAAAAACCGTAACTGACATCCACTACATCAAAAAAAGCATTAAATCAAAAAATTGTTACAGACAAAGTAGCGTGAGATTGCATAACATCGCCATACTTTGTAACTGTGATTATGCAATTTGTCTAAACAAAGCGCATTACGTGAAGATGTTATCGGATATATAAACTGTCTATTCAATACTTTGTCAGACAAACAGGCAGCTTATATAAATTACGACAAATGGTTACTAAATGTTCAACACAAAAACCTATCACTTTAAGATCAATGGAATATGAATATGAGTAGATTTGCTCCTGTTGCATTCGCAGTTATGTTGGCAGGTGGTGCTCTAGCACCGATGCTTGCTGCACACGCAACAACACCAGATTCAAAGAAATCATCAACGGCAAAATCAAGCATCTCTGCAAACAGCACTGATAGTCAAAAAGTCGGCTATAGCTTTGGCTACTACATGGGGAAAGGAAATGCTGATGCCATCCCTGACCTCGATACAGAAAAGTTTATCGCGGGATTCCGTGACGGCTATGGCAAGAAAGCCAGCGGATTGACAGAAGAAGATATGCGTAAAACATTGATCGCATACAAAGAAAAGCATGACGCCGAAGCCATGAAAGAAATTCAAAAACTGGCAGCAGATAACGCAACCAAAGGTGCGGCATTCTTGGCAGAAAACGGCAAAAAAGCTGGCGTCACCACCACAGCAAGCGGCTTACAATACCAAGTTATCACTGCGGGAACAGGCGCGACTCCAACGGCGGATGATCAAGTACAAGTCAACTATGAAGGTAAAATGTTAGATGGCACTGTGTTTGATAGCTCGATCGCACGTGGCCAGCCAGTGACCTTTCCACTGACGGGTGTGATTGCAGGTTGGACTGAAGGTCTACAACTGATGAAAGAAGGTTCTAAATATCGCTTCTTTATTCCTGCAAAACTCGCTTATGGTGAAACAGGTGCAAGCACCATTCCACCAAACAGTGTGCTGATTTTTGAAGTGGAGCTGTTGAAAGTGATGAAGCCAGATACTGATACAGCAAAATCAGATGCAGCTAAACCTGCTGCGGATAAAAAATAATTTTTCTGATACCAATAAAAAACCGCTGATTCGATGTCAGCGGTTTTTATTTCCCTATAGTATTGTCTGAGATGGCATTTACAATAAGATATAGCTCATTGAGCTTGTCGAAATGTGCGGTGCCACAAAAACCACACTTCGACGGGCTCAGTGTTCTTACGAGATTATCGTTTTTATTGAAAATAACTATACCCAATTCCCCTTAATGCTTTTCTGCAAAAACACCATTAAAAAATTCACGCATTTTTTTCCATGATTTTTTATCTGCATCTGCGTTATAGCCAACATCGATTTTATTTTCTTTCCCGAGACGATCCGCATCTGGGCTTGAAAAACCATGCTTAGCATTTGGGTAAACAACGAGTTCATACGGCACGTTTGCAGCTTTCATTTCCGCTTTGAACGCCGCGACATCGGTTGCAGGAACCATCGTATCGGCTGCGCCATGTAGTACTAATATTTTAGCTTTTACCACACCTTCTTTTGCAGGTGTTGCAGTGGCTAGAACGCCATGGAAACTTGCAACACCATTCAATGGCAGACCTGTTCGAGCCATATCGAGAACAATCTTACCGCCAAAGCAGTAACCAATCGC
>JASLGO010000051.1 GCA_030150135.1 Aquirhabdus sp. | reverse complement strand
GTTTCACCTGAATATAAGTCTGTTCAAACAACTGCCAAATATCCTGCGCACGCACCTCAGAACCACTTTCATCGGTCAATACCTGTACAACTTGACTCAATTCAATCTGCAAACGGCGCGGCAATGTAATGCCATAATTCGACTCAAGCAAATACGCCACACCGCCTTTACCAGACTGACTATTGACGCGAATCACTGCATCGTAGTTACGCCCCAAGTCTTTTGGATCAACTGGTAAATACGGCATTTCCCAGAAATCTTCTTCTTTGCGCAACGCAAAGCCTTTTTTAATCGCATCTTGATGTGAACCTGAAAACGCCGTAAAGACCAAGTCACCTGCATACGGATGACGTGGATGCACAGGCAAGCGTGTACACTCTTCGACAGTGCGAATCACATCATTCATATCCGAGAAATCAAGATTTGGACTGATTCCTTGGCTATACAAATTCAATGCAAGCGTCACCAAATCGACATTCCCCGTACGCTCACCATGACCAAACAAACAACCTTCCACACGATCTGCACCCGCCATCACACCAAGTTCAGCAGCAGCAACAGCACAACCGCGATCATTGTGTGGATGCAAACTCAAAATTACCCCATCACGACGTGCGAGGTTACGATGCATCCATTCAATTTGATCGGCATAGACATTCGGAGAAGCAACTTCGACCGTTGCAGGCAAATTCAAAATGACTTTATTGATTGGGCTGGCTTCCCACACTTCTGTCACTGCATCACAGACTTCTTTGGCAAAAGGCAATTCAGTCGCGGTGAAAGTTTCAGGGCTATATTGGAATGTCCACTGAGTTTCTGGATGCTGTCCAGCAATGTGTTTGATTTTTTGTGCGGCTTTAACTGCTAAGTTTTTGGTCTCTGCTTTATCCAAATTAAAGACAGTTTGGCGAAACACTGGCGATGTCGCGTTATAGACATGGACGATCACTTTCTTCGCGCCGCGTACCGACTCCATCGTGCGCTCAATCAAGTGATCACGCGCTTGAGTCAACACTTCAATCGTCACATCATCAGGGATGTGATTGTTTTCAATCAAACCACGCACAAAATCAAAATCAGTCTGCGATGCTGAGGGAAACGCGACTTCGATTTCTTTAAAACCAATCGCCACCAATGCCTTAAACATGCGTAACTTTTGTTCAGCATTCATCGGCTCAAACAACGCTTGATTGCCATCACGTAAATCCGTACTCATCCAGATTGGTGCTTTGGTAATCGTATTATTCGGCCATGTGCGATCAGGCAAATCCACACGCTGGTAAGCTGGACGATATTTCTTACTTGGGTCAGTCAACATCATGATCTTTACTCCAATGCATTAAATTCTAAATAATTGATTTCTAAGTTTGTTTTTATGCTGACGATTTCATCAGTGCATAAAATAAATAAAATTCTGAGGTGATTTCAGTCAATCCAACGAAAACTCTGAAAGAAACTGAAAAAGCACGATAATCGACAAACTAAACTCAAATGTTGAGAGTCGATTGGCTATAAAAATAGCTGGGGGCGAGGTGTAAAATTATATGCGCGCTACGCGCAGCAGGAGATTCAGGCTAAAAGAGCCTGTTAAAAGAAGGGCGAAAACAGCTTTATTGGATGTCATAGTGGTTAAGAAAATAAGGGATTTTTTTGGATGGGTCAAGGGGTTTCTAATGGATTTTTTTGAATCAATAACTTAATGCCAAGATTTGATCTCGGCATTAAGTTATTAGCACCATTCCATTTGCTTACGCAAATAAAACCATGCCACCAAATAAAAGCACAATAGATATGGCTACGACTAAAAGACCTAAAATCCCTCGCTGCCAACCTCGTAAGTCATCCCATTTCTTTGCAATATGTAGGAACTCAATCCCTGTGAGAAGTTCAAAAAAGCCAACAATTGCAAAAGCACTGGGGTAGCCATCGCTATCACCTTGAATAAACCACCGCCATGTTATAGCAGTCCGCCGCCAATTAACTTAAGCAGCCCTTTTAAACGTGTATCCATTCTTGAAAATTTCCTTGATAAATAAAAAGATGTAATTATCCTCGCTGTTCCGCGTGATGCCATATTCGTAAAATCGCGATCACATCTTGACGAACAGCATAGCGCACAACGTACCGACCAAAGACCATATCACGAATAGAATGAGGATCAGGGGCTAAAGCAACTGGTTTCCCCATATATGGAAACATCAGTAAATTTTCAATCCGCTCAACCAATTCTTGAGCGATTCGACTCGCCGCATCAATATTATTTTCCGCAATAAACGCCTTTAGTCGCAACAAATCGCCAATCGCAGGTTCAGAATAAATGAGCTTCATGAATTGATCTTAGGAGCAGACAACTCATGATCACTCCCCCAGCTTTTCAACCACGAATGCACATCCTCACCCGCGACAACACGTCCCTGACTCACTGCATCAAGTGCTTGCAAAGTTTCTTGCCAACGCTGTTGCTCTGCTTCCTGTTTTTGAACAAACTCTTCGATGGCTTGATTAATCACCCAGTTTTTACTACGTTGCAATTTAGCTGCTATCGCTTCTAAATTTTGTTCGATTTGAGGCTGTAATCGGACACTCGTAACGCTCATGATGTATTCCTCGATAGAATCAGACTACAGTGTATTACAAATCACTACACAGACATAGACCATGAATCAAAAATCAACATATTAGAAATCAAAACTATTTTAAGCGCGGAAATTTATCAAAATCTATTCAACCTCTCCACCACCATCTGCTTCATTTCATTCGGATCTTTTTCTAACACATCATCATTCACACGATTTTCAGCATGATTACGTATCGCCGTCTGCAAGCGCGACATCCAGAACCGACATGCCGCCATCGCCAAAAACACAGGCAGCGCCAACCGCTCATGCTCAGTTAATTTCCGCACACGCTCATACGCAGTCATAAAAGCATCTGAACGTTCTACATCCAAATCCACATCAGGATAATGAGTACAAAAGTCATTAACCGTGATCGCAATATCCATCAGCCAATCATCATGCGTCACCGTAGTGAAATCCAGAATCGCACTCAGCTCATCACCTACAAATAACGTGTTATCCCGAAACAAGTCCCCATGAATCAATCCTTTTGGCAAATCTGGATAACGCTGCTTCACTGCAAAAAACTGATCAAAGACCTGATCTAGCAATTGCTGATCAACCTCGCTCAATGAAGGTCTTAACTCATTTTTACTGACTTCCCACCATGCGGGACTATATGCACTTTTTTGAATTTGTTCTTGAGGCAGAGAGTCATTTTCTAACGCAAGATGCAGTTGTGCCAAAGCCGCTCCCATTTGTGTCACTTGAGTAAGGTTTGGATGGATTGGAGAGCTTCCTGCAAGACGCGAAGCAAACTGGGCAGGTTTACCCACTTGAGTATGAATATAAACATCTGACGCATCAGCCAATGGCACCGCGACAGGTAAACCTTGCGCAAATAAACGCAGCATCAACCGCGATAAAACCTCTGCTTCGTTCTTGGACAACTCCTCAAACAACGTCAATACCAGCTCTCGTCCATCATCTAATGCCACGAAATAATTGCTATTTTCAATTCCGTTTTGAATCGGCGTAATACGAGAAACGGTGAAATTAAACCGCTGTGCAAATGCTTGTACTTCTTCCAACGTCAAAACTGTATAGACCGACATAAACCCAGACCTAGAAATAAAAAACCAGAAAATAAAAAATCAATGTCACCGATCAAGTTTTGGTAATATAGCGTGATTTTCTAAATTCGTGTGACTGGACCTCTAAATATGCTGGCTAAACGTATTATCCCCTGCCTTGATGTCGACAATGGTCGCGTAGTGAAAGGTGTGCAATTTCTGGATATTCGCGATGCTGGTGATCCAGTCGAAGTCGCTCGTCGCTATAACGATCAAGGCGCAGATGAAATTACCTTTCTCGACATTACAGCAACCGCGCATGGTCGTGACACGACCTATCGTACGGTTGAACGCATGGCAGAAACGGTATTTGTACCACTAACTGTCGGTGGTGGCGTACGCAAGGTCGATGACATTCGTCAACTGCTCAATGCCGGTGCAGATAAGGTATCCATCAACTCAGCCGCTGTATTTACACCAGAGTTTGTCGGCGAAGCCTCATCTCGCTTTGGCGCGCAATGTATTGTCGTCGCGATTGATGCAAAAAAAGTCGCTGAAGGCAAATGGGAAATTTTCACTCACGGCGGACGTAAACCGACTGGCATTGATGCAGTGGAATGGGCAGTCAAAATGGCTGGATTGGGTGCTGGGGAATTGCTTGTGACCAGTATGGATGCCGATGGCACAAAAGCTGGCTATGATCTTGGATTAATGAAAAACATTACATCGCGCGTCAATATTCCTGTCATCGCATCAGGCGGCGTGGGGAATTTACAACATCTTGCTGATGGCGTATTACAAGGTGGCGTCGATGCGGTTCTCGCAGCCAGTATTTTTCACTTCGGACAGTACACGATTCCAGAAGCTAAGAAATATATGGCAGATTTAGGCATTGAAATGCGGTTGTAATGCTAGGCGTTCCTTCCCCTTCAAGGGGAAGGCTAGTATGGGGATGGTATATCGACAAAAATCAAAAACTCACTCACCAACTTACTAGAGCAAAACCTAATTAATCTCGCTTTCCACCCAATCTCGGCACAATACTTTCAATATTTTCTTTTAATGTCTCGCGACCTTCTTTGATGTTTTCTCGCAAATTATCACGTAGTGATCGTGCAGCATGAGTCAAACCACTGGCGATTCCCAAACGCTCCTCGCTTTCTGCATTCAACAAATCATTTCCGACGGTACGTTCTAATGCGTAAATACGTTGACGCAATTCTGGAGATAATGCAGCTTTGCCCATCGTCTTGGCATCGACCATGACCGCAATCGCATCGCCTGTCGCAACAATCTGCTGTTGCCCGGTACTAAACAACACATAATTCATGCGAAAACCTGAATTACGGACTTCAACAATCTGTACGCCAATTTCAAGCACATCTGGGAAATAAACTGGACGCAGATAACGACAGCTATTTGATGCAATCACCGCAGACAACCCCTGACCAATCGCATCAATACGCGTTAAATAATGAACGCGGGCACTCTCAATATATCGGTAATAAAGAACATTATTCACATGCCCAACAGCATCCATATCACCCCATGCAACGGTTTGACGATAGACGACTGCAAATTCTTTGAGTGAACTCATGATATTTTTCCGAAGAAAATATGAATTAGAAAAATGAAAAAATGCTCTACGAGCTAAAAATGCTATTGTACATTGCAATGCGCAACTCGACCGTATTTATTGGTTCAGATTGTCCAACAAAGCAGTACGTAAATGATCATCCATCTCCTGATAATCTTCCAATTGCCAGATCAGTTGATAATGCTGAATCAGTCTGTGATTCTGGAATGGGCTTAACAGATCCAGTGCCGCATGCATTTGTTCAGATTGAACAGGTAATTGTAGCTGTGCGCGCATCCAACGCACACGCGCCAAAACCACATCAGGTTGTGCAGGATAACGTTGCTCAAGTTGCACAAGCACGCGATCAACACATTGAGCCTGACCTTCTGTGATATGACGAAGACAAGCACTCATCCAATGAGATAATAACGCGACATCCAATCTTTGCGACAAAATATGCTCCGCCAATGCAAAAGCACGTTGATCAGCATGAGCCCGAATCAATACTGTAAACAACGCATCTGCATGCTGATCCTGTATCTCAGGAGTCATCAGTAATAATAATCGTGTGACCTCATCCGTTGCCTGCTCAGGCATCTCATGTGTCAGCAACGCCTGTAACCAGAGATTCCAGTCAATATACTGCTGTGCAGGTAGGATGGATTGCGAGAGCATCTGCCAAGGAATCTGGGCAGCAAGCTGAGACCACAACGCACCGACTTGACGATCAAAATGAGGTTGTAAACTTTCGCGAATTGGCTCAGTCACGCTTTGTTCAGGATAGATCAATAGGAGCTCTAATGCGCTCTTTGCCTGTAAAAAATCACCTGTCGCCAAACAGATTTTGACACGCAACAACGTAGCAAGTTCATGGTCATCACTATCAATATGCGTCAAATGCGCATTCGCGGCATCATAAAGTCCAGCACGACAAGCAACATCTGCTTGCAACAAATGCAAAGCTGAACCCTTTTTCTTATTAAAAGGTCGAAGATTGAGACTATTGTTAGTCAGTGAGTCTTCCATGGCTAAAAACGAACCTGCATCGTCTGCAACCAATCGATGACGGATGGCTGTATCAAGACTCATCAGTGTTTTACGACGCGTTTTGGCTTTACGTTTTTGATATAAATATTCTGAACCAAACAATATCGTCCGAACCACAAAAAACAGAATAATCAATATGATGGTAGCCAACGCAATCATCAACAATCCAAAACCAACGGTGGTTATAACTTGCTGCTGATGCCAAACCATCAGCACAAAACCAGCATCATCGGAGAGTGCATTGGTTAATACCGCTAAAACCAGCAATAAGATGACACTAAAAACAATCAGAATAATGCCATCTGTCATGATGCAACCACACGCGAGACAACAGGTGATGGAGGTGATATCTGCGCGACATCTGTCTTTGCTGATGGCTTAAATGGCGCAACCGTATCTGATGGTAGCCATTTGATTGCTGTCAGTTGAAGTTTTTCATGAGGTTTCACGGCGAGATCTGCTAGCGTTGCTTGCATTTGTCTTGCATCTGCATCGACTAAACCTGCCATTTGAGCACGGCTGTCAGCCAATAATTGTGCAACCTGATCCCATTGCCCTTGCGCCAATGCTTGGCGAGCCAGACCTAAAGTCAGTGCAACCTCCCGACAAATCAGACTACGTTGCAGCATATTTTCACGCACATCCTGCGCAGGTCGTTCAATGATCACAAGCTGGCGAATACGTTGCATGAATGAAGGTTCAACAGGAGATTGATTCGGTGTTGTCGCGTTATTCGGATTCGATGCGACATGCATACTCGGACCACGCATCGCCATTTGATCTAAAGTTAGCTGTGATTGGGCAATTTGTCGATCTAATAATTGTACTTCTTGACGCTGTGTTTGCGCCTCATGGTCGATCATCTGCAAATCAGTATCAATCGCCTTGGTCAACGCACTGGCAGTTAATGCTGAAATGGCTTGGCTAGTGACCAAATTATTTAAATTATTCTTAACGAGATTGAGCGTGTCTTTGGCTGATTGAAATGGATTGGTCTGGGATGTAAATTGCGTTTGATCTTGTTCGAGCTGTGATTGCGCCAGCTGTAAGGTTTGCCGCAGCCAATGTCTTGGAAACACTTGTGAAATGGATACCGTTAATCCAGCCACCACATCACTTGTCTCATCGCGAGATGCTGTTTTTTCACCTCGTGCAGACGCCACCATGCGGTCATTCATATCAGAAATCTGCTGAGCTAAAGCCGTTTGTTTA
>JASLGO010000074.1 GCA_030150135.1 Aquirhabdus sp. | reverse complement strand
ATGCGAAAAAGATTGGCAAAAAAAGATTTATAGCTCAGGTCAGGTGTCCATTTCGTGCGCCACTAAGAGTGAAGAGATTTTCATCTTTAGTGTCCACGAATGGCGCGAACGTGTGTCCAGATAGGTAGCCATTTTGCAGTTACTAATCATGCGGCATAAGAATGTCGAGTGATACCTATTGTTCGGTAATTATTCATGTTCGAATATTTAACTTAACTCGCTATGAGTTAGGTTAAGCAGTACTGTTTTTGCTCAACCATTTTCATTTTTGACCAAATTAGATAATGCTTCTGATAAATATGGATAGTCAAAAGAGAAGCCATAGTTAAGAGCACGTTCAGGAAAAACTCTTTGACTATTTAACATCAAAGAAGATAATTCACCAAGACATAAGCGCAAAGACCATGAAGGTATTTTCATAAAAGAAGGCCTATGAAGTAAGCCAGATAAAGTATTAGTAAACTCCAAATTCCGTACTGGGTTAGGGGCGCATGCGTTGAAAATACCTTGCGCTTCATCATTGTGTAATAAAAAATTTATTAGTTTGATCAAATCATTTATATGAATCCAAGACATCCATTGTTGTCCATTTCCGATAGCTCCTCCTAAACCTAACTTATAAACAGGAAGCATTTGTCCGAGCATACCTCCTTGATTAGTCAAAACTGGTGCTATTCTGAGTATCACTAGACGTAAGTTATCTTGGATAACTTTATTTGCTTCATCTTCCCATGCTCTACATAGTAGAGAACCAAAATCATTGGAGTTAGATAATACAGATTCAGTAAGATTTTCTTCATGTCGGTTACCATACCAGCCAATAGCAGATGCAGAAATCATGACTTTTGGTTTTATTGGCAGAGATGCTATCCATTCGACTAATTGATGTGTCAACAATACACGGCTGTCCCACAAAACCTCTTGTCTGGATAATGTCCAACGTTTATCTGAGATGCGCTCACCAGCCAAATTGATGATTGCATCTAAAGGTTCTTCGTTTGATATTTCGCAAAGACTTGCAATACCTCTAGCACCTGAGCATATTTCTTTGACTTGTTTAGGTCTCCTACTTAGTACAATAAGTTCGTGACCTATTTCAGACCAATAATTACATAAAGCTTGACCAATAAGCCCTGTGCCACCAGTCAATAATATTTTAAGTTTTGGCATATATAATTCCAATTGTTAGAAATATATTTTCCTTAATTTTTGAATAAAAAATATATTAAATAGAAATATTTTATTTTAAAATTAATATCTGAATTACTATATTAAATTCTTTGTGAAGAAAATGTGAATTGAATTATTCAAAAATAAATATATGATTTTTATTATAAAAAATATTTTTTAAATTTATGAACTAATCGGTCATTTTACTTTGATTAATAAATTTCGTGTGCTAATTTAATTAAGCGGGTAAAAATCTTTTTAATAATTTTTTAGGAAGTAATATCATGCCTATTTATAAAGCACCTATTCGTGATATGCAGTTTGTTTTGCATGAAGTATTAAATGCAGAAGCACATTATGGCGCTTTGAGTGATTATGTATCTACAAATCGAGATTTAATTGATGGGATATTGGAAGCTGCTGCATTGTTTGCAACAAATGAGCTATCCCCATTAAATACGTCGGGAGATCAAGAGGGGTGTCATTTTGAACAAGGTAAGGTGACTACGCCCAAGGGATTTAAGGACGCATATCAGAAGTACATCGAATTGGGTTATCCATCTTTGGCTGTGCACGCCGATCATGGCGGTCAAGGACTACCACTTTCGATTGGCAATGTGATTAGTGAAATGATGGGCACTGCAAATTGGTCTTGGAGTATGTATCCAGGACTGTCTCATGGTGCAATCCGTACGATTGAGCAACACGGCAGCTCAGAGCAAAAGCAGCAATATCTGACCAAACTGGTGAGTGGTGAGTGGACAGGTACCATGTGCCTGACGGAGGCCCATGCAGGTTCTGATCTGGGAACCATTCGGACTAAAGCTGAGCCGAATGGAGATGGTAGTTATGCGATATCTGGGACCAAGATTTTTATTTCCGCTGGAGAACACGATCTGGTTGAGAATATTGTCCATATCGTATTGGCACGTTTGCCAGATGCACCTAAAGGTACCAAAGGCATATCGCTTTTTATTGTTCCGAAATTTAATGTCAATTCAGATGGATCACTCGGTACACGCAATCGTGTGACTTGTGGTTCTATTGAGCACAAAATGGGTATCCATGGTAATGCGACCTGTGTACTAAACTTTGATTCTGCACAAGGGTTTCTGATTGGACCGGAAAATCGCGGCTTGAATTGCATGTTTACCTTCATGAATACCGCCCGTATTGGTACCGCAATTCAGGGGCTTGCGGCAGCGGAGCTGTCTTATCAGGGATCATTGAGCTATGCCAAAGAACGGCTGGCGATGCGGGCGGTATCTGGTGTCAAGCTGCCTGAAAAAGAAGCCGATCCGATCATCGTTCATCCTGCGATTCGCAATATGTTGATGACTCAAAAAGCATTCGCTGAAGGTGGGCGGGCACTGGTGTATTTTCTTGCATTTTTTGCTGACATTGTTGAGGTCAGTACGGATCAAGACGCTAAGCAATCTGCAGATGACATGCTCTCCTTGTTAACACCGATTGCCAAAGCATTTCTCACCGAAATGGGTTATCAGTGTGCTAACCATGGCGTACAGATTTACGGAGGTCATGGATTTATACAGGAATGGGGCATGGAGCAGATCGTTCGTGATACTCGTATTGCCTGTATTTATGAGGGAACGACTGAAATTCAGGCGCTGGATCTATTGGGGCGTAAAGTGCTTCAGACTCAAGGAAAGTTACTTCGTCAGTTTACCAAGATCATTCACAAGTTTTGTGAACAATACAAAGGTCATGATGCTATGGCACCTTTTATTGATACTTTGGTCCAATTGAATCAAGAGTGGGGCGATCTCACGATGCGCATTGGCATGAAAGCCATGAAGGATCCTGAGGAAGCCGCAGCCGCAGCTGTAGATTACATGTACTACTCAGGCTATGTGACGCTTGCTTATCTCTGGGCACTGATGGCTAGTGTGGCGGTGCGTAAGCTTGCTGAAGGCGCGAACGAATCTGCTTTTTATGATGCAAAGGTTAAAACAGCTGAGTTCTATTATGCGAAGTTGTTGCCGCAGACACGTGCTCATGTGGCTCGCATAGATGCAGGCTTGCATACATTAATGGCGCTGGATGAAGAGCAATTTTCATTCTAAGTTGATTAGTTTAGATGTCCTCAGCATATGCCAGAAAAAGCAGCTGATTGAGACTGGAAAGCAGCAATAGCAATCTGACCGATAATGATGGCTGCTGCTTTCCTCTTTTAGATGACATAACTAAGACATTTTATATTTGATTGCATATAAGGAGATCATCATGCTCCATACTTCAAAAAATCGGGTAGCAATCATCGGTGCTGGAGTTGCGGGAGCCACATGTGCTCGTCTGTTAAGTGATGCAGGATTTCAAGTTGATGTTTTTGAAAAATCACGGGGCGTTGGAGGACGGATGTCTACCAGACGTACGGAGTGGACCGAACGTGAGGGGGTCATACATACTGCTCATTTTGATCATGGTGTGCCTGGATTTAAGGCATCTACACCAGAATTTCTAGGTTTTATGGATCGCGGCTCTGCCAGTGGTGTACTTGCACGCTGGCAACCTCGGATTGTTTTAAGTGGTGATCAGGTCAAAACTGAAGCCGACTGGTGGGTTGCAACGCCAAATATGTCGGCATGCTGTCGTCATTTATTGGTCGATTCAAAAGTAACTTTTAGTTGCCATATTAATTCACTGAGACAGACAGCTTCTGGTTGGATGCTTGAGTCTACTGAGGAAATGATCAGGCAGACTTTTGATGCGGTTATTCTTGCGATTCCTCCATTACAAGCTGCCGCTTTGCTACAGCCTCATTGTACCAGTTGGTCTGATCAAGCACAGACTTTATCGCTGTTACCAAATTGGGTGCTGATGGGTGTTACAAACGAGATTGTGCCTGCTTTCAACTGGGATATTTATCGAGCAACTTCTGATCCACTGGCGTTGATTATTCGGAATGATACCAAGCCTCAGCGAGTACAGACTGCAGGATTTATAAATTGGGTAGTACATGCAAACCATGACTGGAGCAAGGTTAATCTTGAATCCAGAGTCGAAGACGTCGAAGCCGCACTCAAGACTGCGGTTGCAGATGAACTTGGATGTCCGCTCGACTGGTATCGTAGTTCTGTACATCGATGGAGATACGCCTCTGTGTCAGCGAATACGCACTCCGGCAGTTCCAATCATCACTGGTGGAGCCGTGATTTGAAACTGGGCGTCTGTGGCGATGCTTGGTCGCGTGAGGGTGGTGTTGAGGGCGCGTGGTGCTCTGCTTACGCGCTTGCTGTAGAACTGATGAATTCTGGATGCTAAATGTTGGGGGAGTTATTTATGTATTCAGGGTCGCTCAAAAAAATGCTTGTTGTTGAGATTTGCTATGCATCATCATTTAGCTAATGGATTTAAGGGGAACAAACGTGCATTGCCCGTCAAACCCTGCGTCGTTTGCGGTCGTCCGATGAGTTGGCGGAAACGATGGTCACGCCATTGGGATGAGGTGAAATATTGTTCAGAAGCTTGTCGTAGATCAGCCAAGCGTGGAGTCAGCCTATGAAACTCCGAACTTTGGTCATCGTTCTCGGAGATCAACTCGATTTACAGGCATCTGCGTTTGATGACTTTGATGTATCAATAGATGCCGTGTGGATGGCTGAGGTCGATGAGGAGTCTACCCATGTTTGGTCCAGTAAGCAGCGAATCGTCCTTTTCTTGTCGGCAATGCGACATTTCGCCCAAGAACTGCGTGCCAATGGACGTCAGCTTTACTATCGATGTATTGATGATCCAGCCAATCAGGGTACATTGGCATTAGAGCTCAGCTCTACGCTTATGAGTTTGCAGCCTCAACGTGTCAGAGTGACTGCACCAGGAGACTGGCGTGTTCTTCAGGCATTGAAATCGGTTGTTCAGGCTGCAGGCTTGGTACTTGAGGTATCTGAAGATCGCCATTTCTTTAGCAGTGTACGTGAGTTCGCTGAGCATACCAGAGCCCGTAAGTCGATTAGACTTGAATATTTCTATCGTGAATTACGGCAGCGTCATGGCATATTGATGCAAAAGGAACCCAGTGAAACTAAGCCTATAGGTGATCGGTGGAATTTTGATGTCGATAATCGCGTTAGTTTTAGTGTTAAAGGTCCGGGAATTCTGCCGGAGCGTTCAGTTTTTCTGCCTGATGACATCACGACAGCGGTTATTAGACTCGTTGAACAGCGGTTTGCAAAGCACCCAGGATCACTGACTTGTTTTGCTTGGCCCGTTTCGCGCACCCAAGCGCTAGCTGCATTGAAGAAGTTTATTGATCAGCGATTGCCTTTGTTTGGTCCCTTTGAAGATGCAATGTGGCCTGGCGAGGCGTGGTTATATCACTCGCATTTATCAGCAGCCTTAAACCTAAAATTATTAAACCCTCATGAGGTGGTTCAGGCAGCAGAAGAGGCTTATTACACTGGACACGCCCCATTACAAAGTGTCGAAGGATTTATTCGTCAAATTCTGGGCTGGCGTGAGTATGTGCGAGGAATTTATTGGACGCATATGCCGAGTTATCTGGAGAGAAATGCTTTGGGTGCATCACATCATCTGCCAGCTTTTTATTGGACAGGCGATACTGATATGCAATGCCTTCGCGAAGTGATAACCCAGACTCTAGATCTGGGTTATGCACATCATATACAAAGACTGATGGTTACGGGATTATTTGCCTTGTTATTTGGTGTACATCCTCATCAGATACATGCATGGTATTTAGCAGTATATGTGGATGCTGTTGAGTGGGTTGAACTGCCAAATACTTTGGGCATGAGCCAATACGGTGATGGTGGTCTAATGGCAAGTAAACCCTATGTTGCGACTGGTAAATATATCCAGCGGATGGGTGGTCCATGTGCGAAGTGTCGCTTTGATCCAGCGCAACGAATTGGCGAGAAAGCCTGTCCTTACACGACCCTATATTGGGATTTTTTGATGCAGCATGAAATTATGTTATCTAAAAATATACGCATGTCCATGCAGTTAAAAAACTTGGCCCGTTTAAGTCAAGATGAGCGACGCGCTATAGCTGATCAGGCAGCTATGCTGCGCCAGCTTATGATGTAATTAAATATTTGATCAAGCGGATAAAAATGCGCTCTTTCCTTTTTAATTAAGCGAGCATCTAGATAAACATTCGTAAATAGAATTCAATTTTACTAGCGGTTATTTGTCAATTGAGTTGTATGCTGTAATTTAGAGATGTCATATCCTTGACGCTTAGCTTCCTCAACATAACTTTGATATGTTGAATCGTTTATTTGCGGCGTACGAGATAATATCCAGAGATAATTATGATTAGGATTTCCAACTAATGCTGTTTGATAGTTTTGATCAATTTTTAATATCCAATAAGGTGCTTTACCTATAGGTAACCAGCGTAAAAAACTTGGTAAAAATGTTACTTGTAATTTACTGTTGCTTTCGTCTACAGGAGTCGCTTCTCCTATGGATTGTATAAAATTACCATCTAATTTACGGCACTGATTATTTACAATCACTTTTGATGGTTCTTTTGAGTCGATATAATAAGTCGCGGTTACATCACTCGCGCAGTTTCTTTCGAAGAACATCGGAAATCTTGCAATTTCGTACCATTTCCCAGCGTAGCGGTTGATATTAATTTTTTCAACAGCGGTTACTTCTTGAATATTTGATTCATTTGCTTGAGCATCTACTTTAAAAGTTAGTATCAATGCTGTGATTGCAAAAGCTAGCATTCTGAAATTTTTCATTTTAATCATTGGATTCACCTAATTTAATATAAGATTAAATTACTTATCTTCACCTTCTCCTGAAAAGGGAGAAGGAAGTTTTAATATGGGTTTATTAACTACAAATGATCATTTTTTAATTGATCTTAAAAATCGCTGTTTTCGTACATATGTGACATACGTTTTTGCTTTGTTTCAAGATAACCCTTATTAAAAATATTTAAGCCTACTTTTAAAGGAACACGTTTAACAACGTTAATCCCCGAATCTGTCAATGCTTTAATTTTAAAAGGATTATTTGTAATAATGTTTACCTTTTTTATTTTTAAATAATCTAACATAATTGTACACATATCATATTTACGAGCATCCGCTGGCAAATTTAATAATAAATTTGCATCAAGAGTATCGTGTCCTTGGTCTTGGAGTGCGTATGCACGTATTTTATTGGTTAGTCCTATGCCTCGACCTTCTTGGCGTAGGTATAAAATTACACCTTGGCCTTCGTCATTAATCATTTTCATCGTTGAATGTAGTTGTGGTCCACAATCGCATTTTAGTGAACCGAAAGCGTCGCCTGTTAAGCATTCTGAATGAATTCTTAATAGTACAGGTTTGTCAGGAATAGTATTCATCCCTTTAGCAAGAGCAATATGTTCTTCACCAGTAATTGGATCTTGAAATGCTATAATTTCAAAATCGCCAAATGCAGTAGGTAATTTTGATTTAGAAACAAATTCTATAGCCACTGATTTATACACCTGTATTTTAACAATAAACTAAATACTATTAATTAAAAATACTTAATTTTTAGTAAGTTGATTTAGTATTTAGACACTTTTCACTATTGAATACTAATCTTTTTGTAGTGAATTTTATGTGAAGCTAGGGGCTTGTGAATCTGATCCTACTCGCGATTTAAGAGGGACTCTTGAAACTCGAGAGGTTGTGCATCTGCCAGCTCTTGTTGACCCGAAAGAAGTTGCTAATTTAATAAAAGATATAGAGCAATATACTGAGCGCTTCGTCACGGTGATCGCTTTAAAAAGGGCTCCCATATTGTTTACAAGACCTAGAGAGCTTCGTAGTTTAAAGTGGGCGGATTTAGATAAAGCGCAATGGCGTTACACACCACCTAAAACTAGGAAAGCTATAAGTATTCGCATGATAGGTCCATTACCGAAACTGCTACGTGATATTCACCCTGTGACTGGACATAGTGCGTTTGTCTTTCCTTTCGAATTTTCTTTATTTCAAAGGAGCAATCTCTTATGCATTACACCTGTCCTAAATGTCAGTCTGACCAGATTGCAGCGCATGACTATGCCAAGAAAGTTGGTGGAGTCATCGGTATTCTTGTGGGTATTGCCAGCGGTATTGCTGGCACATTCGCGGTGTCGAAATCGGTGTCGAAATCGGTGCTGAAATGGGGCTAGTCGCTGGGCCAGTAGGCAGTATTGCAGGTGCAATCATGGGTGGTCTAATCGGTGGAGCTTCTGGCTGTATAGCTGGTGCTGCCCTTGGTGAGGCTATCGATGAACACATCCTGAATAACTTCCAATGTCTGGGATGTGGCTTTCAGTTTAATTGTTAATCTGGGAGGTCTTAGATGATCACAACCCTGTTTGAAATGCTGTTGGTTTATGCCTTGGCATATTTCGCAGGATAAGACAGAGTAAAACTGATATGTGGTACGCTCTGCGGGACTCGAACCCACGTCGGTCGCTTAGGAGGCAACTGCTCTATCCAGTTAAGCTAAGAGCGTAGGATGCGGATTAAATCATAAATTAGGGTAAGATAAGAAGTTATTTTCTAAAAATTTTGTCTGACTTGTTATCTGGATTGCTTGAATGACGCAAAATGAGATGAATGATCTGGCGCGTAGTTTTAAGCCAGTGATCAATGATTCAGCCAAAATCCTGATTTTAGGCAGCATGCCGAGCGTTAAATCACTCGAAGAACAGCAATATTATGCACATCCCCAAAATGCTTTTTGGCGGATTATGGCGACGTTATTTAAGTTTGATGTTCATGCGCCGTATACCGCGCGATTGGACGTTTTACAGTCAAACAGGATTGCTTTGTGGGATGTATTGCATTCGTGTAAAAGGGAAGGCAGCCTAGACTCAATGATTCAGGTCGACACACAAGTGCCTAATGATTTTAAATCCCTCTTTCAAAGTCATCCAAAGATCAAACATGTCTTCTTTAATGGCGGCAAAGCAGAAAGTTATTTTAAGCGTTATATTGCACCATCATTAGTTGAATATCCATTGAGCTACCAACGATTACCATCGACTAGTCCAGCCCATGCGACACTGTCATTTGCAGA
>JASLGO010000073.1 GCA_030150135.1 Aquirhabdus sp. | reverse complement strand
ATGCGAAAAAGATTGGCAAAAAAAGATTTATAGCTCAGGTCAGGTGTCCATTTCGTGCGCCACTAAGAGTGAAGAGATTTTCATCTTTAGTGTCCACGAATGGCGCGAACGTGTGTCCAGATAGGTAGCCATTTTGCAGTTTGAGGGCATACCACTCTCACAGCGGCTGATGCTGTGAGAGAGATACTGGCAGAGAGGAGTTGCTGGATAATCGAAATTGTTTGTAATTATGCTAGGCCTTATTTTTTCAGCTGAAGCTTAGTCCTTAATTATTAATTTTGATAAAGAGCCAGTAAATAAGAAAGTGCTTCTAGAGGCGAGCTTTTGAGCTGTGGTGGGTTGGTTGAAAATAGATCTTGATGCAGTCTCATGCCAAAGAATTTTTAATTTTAAGTATTTACTTTGACCCTAAGAAGCCTTGCAAGGTCTCTGAAACGCCATTCGTTGAATTCAACTGATCAATTATTTTCTTTTTGGCAGATTGTTGTCTTGTGACTATAAATGAACTAAGAGTTTTTTCTATGTCAGGTATGGTATTAGACCAATCATTTAATCGAGTCAGAAGCTGATTTTTAGTTAGGGGAATCTTTTCTTGTTCGATATAACTCCATAGATCATTTTGAATTGATCTAAAAATTTCTGATTTGTTAGGCCAATGTTTTTCGGGTTTGTTATTATTCAAGTTGGTCAATAATTTGACAACCTCGAGATGAGCTTTGGCAATTTTTTTAGTTCTTTGGTCTGAAGATTGTTTGTTTCTCAACGTTTGATTTTCTTTAAAATCTAATTTCGCTTTGAAGCTGGGACTTTGTCTGATTTGGTGCATGGTAAAATTGTGGGCATCAAAAAGACCAGCATAATAAGTTGCATCAATTAATAGAAGTCCAGCTTTCTGTAGATCTCCATTGCTGTAGGCTTGATCTGCGAGAAGTGTGAGCGCAAGTGTCTTTAGTCGGGTAAAGTTTTTGAACTTCTCATCGTAGTTAGGGTCCGCTAGGCTTTCCCATTGTTGGGCTTTTAAGAAGTCATCTAAACGCTCAAGTGCCTCTGAATGAAATATAGATGAAGTTTCAATAGGCTTGAATAAAGAAATGATAATAGGGGGCGTATGATTAATTATAGATTTAATTTGATCGATGTAAGTTTGGAGGCTATTTGTAATAATGCGATTTGCTTCATTTACATCGCTCAGTAAATAAGGAATGTAACTACTGCGTTGCATATAAGTATCGTGCTCTAAGCTTAATATTATGTAATTTTGAGTAATAAGTGCTCTAAAAGTTTCATGTGTAAATATAGTTTTTAGGTGGGCAGGAGACTCTATATTGTTGCTCATTTGATTTTTCCATTTTTTCTAATTGAAAAGAGCCCGACTCTCGAAAAAAAATAATGAGGCTCGGCTAACGATCTTTAGAAATAGTATCACAATTCCATCACGTAACTAGTTTAAAAGATAGAATATACGGTTCGCTAGAGCACGGTTTTATGCTCTAGCTTTAATGAGGTATTTTGAGAAGAATTTATCCTGCCATTTTAGGAAACTGAACAATTTTCCCTGCCCTGAGTTCGTCCAGATAATCAGCCCAAACCTGCATCATTTCTTTCCGCTCATCCAGAAAGCTTGTGCGATCATAGGCTGTTCCGTGGATATTCTTGATACGGTGACCTAATTGTAGTTCAGTCAATTCTTCCGAGAATTTCAAACGCTCTTTAAGTGTAGTTTTAGCGAGGGCTCTGAATCCGTGACCGCTCATTTCTTCTTTTCCATAACCCATTCTACGCAGAGCTTGTAAGACAGTCCCTTCAGACATGAATTTGTGTTTTTTTGCAGCTTGACTATAAAACACATAAGGCGTGTGGCCATTTATGGCATAAAGCTCTTTGAGAATCTCAAGCGATTGTCTTGCCAATGGAACAATAAGCTCTAATTTTGTTTGATTACGAGTTTTAGGTGGAGTGTAGCGCCATTCTGCCGCCTCAAAATCAATGTCAGCCCATAAAGCTGCGCGAAGTTCTATAGGGCGAATAAATACGAGAGGTGCAAGCTTTAAAGCACATCGAGTATTCACATCACCATGGTACTGATCAATATCTCTCAATAGCTGAGGAATTGACTTGATGTCGGTGATCGCTGCTCTATGTGTAGTTTGAGGTGGTATTAAGGCTCCACGTAAATCTGGAGTAGGGTCGCGTTCTAATCTGCCAGTTGCAACAGCATAGCGAAAAACCTGTGAACATTTGGATTTAATTCGGCGGGCTGTTTCGTAGTGTCCTTTAGCTTCTTCTTTACGACATGCCATGAGCACCATGGGGGGCGTAATATCAGTGATTGCCCGATGACCAAATACTTCAAAAGCAAATTCAAGTAACCAACGTGCTTTTTCTCTGGTGGACTCTGCAAGAATCTGGCGTTCCAGCCATTCAAGAGCAATGGCTTTAAAGGTATTCATTGAAGCAAGTTGAGAGGTTGCTTTTTCATCTTGGCGAACTTCACTTGGATCTTTCCCTTGAGCGACTAAAGTATTGGCCTTGTCCCGCGATACCTTGGCATCTTGCAGGCCGACAGCAGGAAAGACACCCATTGAAATGAGCTTGCGTTTCCCGCCATGAGAATATCTGAAACGCCATCTTTTAGATCCGTTCGGTAGAACTTCCAGAAATAGGCCATCCCCTGCATTCAAGGAGTAGGTTTTCTCTTCGGGTTTAGCTGTCTCAGCTTGCCGTGCGTGCGTGAGTGGTTTTCGGATGATCACTATACTGGTCATGGCGGTATAACTCAGAAAAGTTATACCGAAAGTTATACCGTTTTTGCTCGGATTGCAATGAATCTGATCGGAATACATTGGACAAGAAAAAGCCCCAAATGCTTGTAAACATTGGGGCTTTAGAACTTCTTTGGATCGCTTTGGAACGTTAGATGGTGCCCAGAGCGGGACTTGAACCCGCACACCCGAAGGCGAGGGATTTTAAATCCCTTGTGTCTACCGATTTCACCATCTGGGCAGATGGATTTTTACAGCCAATTCTTATTAAAAACTTTCGCTTAAGGCGAGAGTAAGAATGTTGGAGGCTGGAGCCGGAATCGAACCGGCGTCAGCGGATTTGCAATCCGCGGCATAACCATTTTGCTATCCAGCCAAGGAGGCACATATTAGCAGGTGGTCTTAAAAAAACAAGCGCTTTACCGTTGAAATCGCGCAAAAAAACAACCTTCGCACTCAATTCACACTCTAAGTGATGCCGCATGCGGTATCATACGTGTCAAATTTTGATCTTCTTGGAGCATTTTCATGGCAACGTTATTGAATGGTCGCGCCCTTGCACAACAAATAGAAGCCGATTTGCAGGTTCGCGTGGCCGCACTCAAAGAAAAATCAGGTCGCACACCTATCCTTGCCACGATTTTGGTCGGTGATGATGGTGCATCTGCAACTTATGTGCGCATGAAAGGTAATGCATGTGCTCGTGTTGGTATGGATTCGCTGAAAGTCGAATTGCCACAATCGACAACAACAGAACAATTACTGGCGGAAATTGCCAAGCTCAATGCAAATCCAGACGTACATGGCATTTTGTTGCAACATCCTGTGCCTGCGCAGATTGATGAGCGTGCGTGTTTTGATGCGATTGCGTTGGCAAAAGACGTGGACGGTGTGACGTGTCTGGGTTTTGGTCGAATGAGCATGGAAGAGTCGGCGTATGGTTCAGCAACACCACAAGGCATCATGACATTGCTGACAGAAAATGGTATCCAGATCGAAGGTAAGCATGCTGTTGTGGTGGGTCGTAGTGCGATTCTCGGTAAACCGATGGCGATGATGCTTTTGGCTGCGAATGCAACCGTGACGATTTGTCATTCTCGTACCCAGAACCTTGCTGAGTTAGTTAAGCAAGCGGATATCGTGGTAGGTGCAGTAGGTAAGGCTGAGCTGATCAAGAAAGATTGGATTAAGCAAGGTGCGGTTGTGGTTGATGCAGGTTTCCATCCACGCGAAGGTGGTGGTGTGGGTGATATTGAGTTAGTTGGTATCGAGCAGATTGCGAGCGCCTATACACCAGTTCCAGGTGGCGTTGGTCCAATGACGATTACGACGTTGATTCGTCAGACTGTAGAAGCTGCTGAGAAAGCATTAGGTTAAGTGCTGATGACTGCGCCAAAACATTTGCTGGATGCACTGCATCAAGTGATTCCAGATTCAAAATTGCAACGTCAGACTCTACCGAATACGTCGATTGATTTGTGGTTGATTCCACCTGATCTGCCGACAGAAAAAATGGATGATGAAGTCATTCGGCGGATCTGGAGCGAGACGCCATATTGGATTTTTTGTTGGGCATCAGGATTGTCGATGGCGCAGTGGTTGCTTGCTGAGCCAGAACGAGTGCGAGGCAAGACAGTTTTGGATTTTGGTGCAGGATCAGGTGTGGTTGCTATTGCGGCGAAGCTGGCTGGTGCAGCGCGGGTAATTGCTTGTGATATTGATCTGGTATCACTGGCTTCTTGCCGTGAGAATGCGGCATTGAATGATGTCAGTTTGGAATATTTGGCTGATCTGTACCAATTGGATGAGCAAGTGGATGTCTTACTTGCCGCAGACGTGTTATATGACCAGAGTAATCGTTTTTTCTTAGATGAGTTTTTGAGATTTGGGCGAGAGGTCTGGGTTGCTGATTCTCGGGTTAAGAACTTTAGCCATCCACAATATGTCAAAGACGGCGAGCGTAGCGCCTCGACGTGGCCTGATCTCGATGAGGCGCATGAGTTTAGAAATGTGAGTTTTTATCGAACGTTATAAAACTCATGATTTTTATGAGCGCAGCCTTGTATTAAGGTGCGGCGAGAATGACAACACTGCTTGGGCAGTTTGACTTGATGTAAGCTGGACAGGCGTCGTATTGTCCTTGCGTGTTATAACAAGAACGCAGTTCTGTTAATACCGGATATTCACGCCCTGATTCTGCTGTGCAGCGTAACAGGAGGCTTTTGTCCGTAAGTCCTGGATTAAGCTGCTGAAGTTTATTGATAATATAATTCTTTGTAAGCACGGTATCGCGTGGCGATGCGAGCTCTGATGGAATTTTTAATCGCTGTGCATAAGTTGCAATGGTTCTAAAATAGACCGTTGGCGACATTCCTGTGCATGAACCATTACGTTGCCAATCTTCATCTCGCAGTTGCTTGTCGGGCATAACACGTTCGACAACACGTTCTTGTAGTGGGGATAAGTTGGTTTGGTCATGACTACAGTTTTCGATTCGTTTTCCGCTGGCGCGTTCTGCTTGTAGGCTTGAAATAGTCAGCGTAAAACCATCCTGACATTGGCGTAACTTTTGTAGTTCTGGATCAAGTGCGCATGCCGCTGGAGTCATGCGGATGATCAGCGTGAAACTCGAAGGAGGCGTTGTATTTTCATCGGCATGAGCAGCCATACAAAATAGACTGGACAGTGCGCTGATCAGCGTCGTGATGATCAGGGTTGGTGTTGATAAGGCTCTCGATATTTTGTTTAAGCCTAATTTTGAGAACAGAATATGTTGGACATGGATGATTTCGGCTGATTTGAGTGAAACATAGATAATAAGACGACTGACTGCGAGAGATAGGCGACTTCGCAAGCTTTGATGTACAGCATTCCACATTTTAGCTTGCTTAGATTGCATATCATTACACCCGTCACGCATAGAGCGCAGACCTCCGTGTCGTGCGATCTTCGATATGTTAGCTATTAGTTTCATACTCATATTGTAAGGTGTGCAATTGTTAAACGGTAGCAAGGGTTTGTAGAAGAACCGTATACACCCAGAGTCAAAATTCCGAGTAGCAATGACCTAGAGTGTTACAAATCGACAATAAGTGCTAAGGACCGACAATATCTTGATTATTTGGGGTCGGAATTGTGCCCATTCGCTTGCTAATGGATTGTGCACCTTGGTTGAATATCAAGCCGTAATGCGTTGCATTGGTCATGACTTGTTTAACATAGTTACGAGTTTCTGAAAATGGAATCGTTTCGGTATATTGATCTGCGGCGAGAGGGGCGTTATCGGGTTGCCAGCGTTTTGCGCGAAGAGGTCCAGCATTATATCCTGCAGTTGCTAGAACAGACTGACTGCCTAGCTCGCCATAAATATGGTTGAGATAAAATGTACCGTAGCGAATGTTGGTTTCCATATCGGAAAGTTGTGAGGAGTCATAACGTTCTCCCATGCGTTTTGCAACCCATTGAGCAGTGGAAGGCATGACCTGCATGAGACCTCCAGCACCAACATTTGATCTCGCTTTAATCAAAAAACGACTTTCTTGGCGAATAAGACCATAGACCCAAGCAGGATCAAGACCTACCTTAAGGCTGTAACGTTCCGTCAAATCTCGGAATGGGGTGAGGTAACGTAGGCGATCATTACGCTGTTTAGTCGTACGTTCTGCCGCATAGACTGCACGATCAAACCAGCTGATTTGATTCGCTTGATCTGCGGCTGCGATAAGCAAGCCATCATCGTGTACTAAATAGGCTTGGCGAACGGCCCAATTCCATTCTCGATTCGCAAATTCAGCGTCTGCATTGATGCTGTGTAGGGTAAACGCACGCTGAAAATTAATGTCATTTTTTAAACGTTGATAATCCGCTGCGCTAGGCGAATAGGCGGGTGGAAGTTGATTGAAACTTAGACCGAGTTTGTCTCGAGATAAGAGACCGTAATAATCATCATCGGTAGCAAGAGCGGTATAAAATGTTTTAGAAACTTGCTGTGCTTGGGCATCGGGGCGCTGTTCCGTTGCACGTGCAAACCAGTAGCGCCAGACGCGTTCATTCTCTTTCTCAATGCTCATGCCATCAAGTGCACGTATGAGACTATTCCAATCACTAAAGCGAATGGATACGCGAGCGAAAGCTTCGGCCTCTTCATCACTAAAACCGATACCGATACTGCGATTAAACCAAGTAATGGCACGTTGATCGAAACCATTTTTATTGGTATTGGTCGCCAAACTCATCGCAAGAATACGATAACTGTACTGCAGTGTTGCATCAGGTAGTCGATTTTTATCACGTGCTAACTGAGCATCTGCGGCATCTGGATTATCATTTGCTAAACGTGCAATCGCGTATAGGTAATACATCTGGTCTTGCAGCGTTGCATCAGGGGCATCGACTAAATAAACCGAAGGCGATGCAGCGATGCTCGCAAGTTTGGATGAGTCTAATGAGATGTTGAGGCGGCTTGCGACAGGGAGTGCGCGACTGACTTGTCCTGCGCGAAGTAGTGTTCTGAGGCGTTGTACTCGGTCATCATCAGTCATGAGCGGGCTGATGAGTAGCTGATCTGCAACTGCTGCGCATAAGTCAGTCATTTTTGTCGTCGTCAACCAGACATCGGCGCGCAGTGCTGATAAAGTCAGAATGTCGCCATTTGCTGCATTGGTGAGTGCGAGAGCACAGTTTTCATTGGTATCAGGATTGGTTAAACGTCCAGCAAGCTGCTTTGTTGCGGCAAAGTCACCAGCGCGAGCTTTGGCTTCAATATAATCACCCAATAATTTCTCGCTGATGGCAGCGTTAGGATAGCGGTCAAGGAATGATTTGATTGCATCTGGTGATTGTGTGACGAGGTTGTTGTTGAGTTGCCAATATTCTGGGTAGGGAGCAAGCACGCTATCTTGCATCTGTTGGCGGTACATATCGAGTGCCGTCAGATTGCCAGATTTTGCAGCACGTTGTGCGGCTAGAAAATCGCTATCTGCTGCTTGAGTTTGACTGGATGTAGAAATTGCACATGCTAATAAAGCACTTCCAGCACTGAGGCGTATTGCCAATTCAAGTTTAGATATCCGAGCACCTAGATAGTTTGGCATTCCCACTCAACTTATATGATTGAAATTAAAAAAATAGTTAAAACAATACCGCTAGTACAAATCCATCTTGGGTGTTTTTGCCTGACATTAATGGCATAAAAGCACGCTCAGACTTCTCGTGTAAGAATGTGTAATTGTAAAAGCTTCTGTTAATCACGATAAAGATTGCTTATGTAAATTTTTACGAAAAATGAGCAAGATAATATGCAGAAAGCTCTAAAAATAGCCATCTTTCAGTGTTCTAGCGGCTTTGGAAAGTGTGCGCTGAGGGTGCCACACCATGCCTAACGTGCGTTGCAAGGTGAGTTTGTTAATGTCGAGTACGGTTAAATCATCGTCGACCAGTGTTTTGGGTAAAACTGACCAGCCAAGTCCAATCGAAACCAGCATGCGAATCGAATCGAGTGGATTGGTACTCATGCTAGTTTTTAAGCTCAGTCCAGCCTGATGGAATGCTGCAAGTGTAATTTGGCTGGTATAGGTATTTGCCGCAGGTAAAATAGCTGCATATTCTGCAAGATCAGATAACGTCAGCGGAGAGTCTTTTGATTTCTTTGCTAAAGGATGAAAAGGCGCAACGACAAAAAACAAGGGATCATTCCAAATTTCACGATATGAAAGCCTTGCATCAAATGCAGGTGGCAATGTTAAAAAAGCCAATTCCAGTTCGCCTGATAATACCGCCTGATGAGCTTGTTCAGAATCCACGAAATGGACATCAAGCTGAACATCTGGATGCGCTTGCACAAAGCTTTTGAGGGCAGCAGGTAAGTGATGTAGACCAATATGATGACTCGTACCAATGCGTAATAAACCTGCGACTTGATCTTGTGCATGGCTAAGTGCGTGTTTGATTTCTTCGTAATCGAGTAACCAACGTTTTGCACGAGGGAGTAAATCCTGAGCGGCCTGTGTGGGCTGAATGCCGCGTCCGATCGGCGTAAATAAAGAAACGCCGAACTCTTCTTCTAGAATGCGCAGGCGTTTGCTGACCGCTGGTTGCGTCAAAAATAGTTTTTCAGCAGCACGAGACACCGAGCCAGTTTGCATGACGGTAACGAAGGCTTGTAGTGAGGCGGTATTCATGAGGTTTGCCTTTGACTTTTAGTTAAAGTATTCCAATACTTAGAACACTGAACTTGTGATTCGACAAGCTCATCAACCATCGAAGTGTGGTTGCTATTCATATGTAGTACGCGTATCCCTGTACATTTCGACGGGCTCAATGCACTATTTTGTTTGGAATTAACTTATTCCAAAAAGTTTCTATAATTATAAAAATGATAAATTAGTTTTATTAAAAAAACAAAGCTAATATGCACACATCTTAGAGTTTCTTGAGACACAGTTTTAACCAGCAAGGCAACTCAAACCCATTGAAAAGGTGAGTAAAATGACCGCAAAGACATTATATGACAAACTTTGGGATGATCATTTGGTCAAACAGCGCGATGATGGTTCGTGCTTGATTTATATTGATCGTCAATTATTGCATGAAGTAACCAGCCCACAAGCATTCGAAGGTTTGCAGCTTGCACATCGTAAGCCATGGCGTTTGGACGCTAATATTGCGACCCCAGACCATAATGTTCCAACCAGCAAAGCGGAACGTGCCGAAGGGATTGCAGGCATTCAAGATCAAGTGTCTCGTATCCAAGTCCAGACATTAGATGACAACTGTAAATCGTTTGATGTGGTGCAATTCGATATTAATGATATTCGTCAAGGCATCGTACATGTGGTTGGCCCAGAACAAGGTTTGACGTTGCCGGGAATGACCGTGGTTTGTGGTGATTCGCATACTGCAACGCATGGTGCGTTTGGTTGCTTGGCACACGGGATTGGCACATCAGAAGTTGAACACGTTTTGGCAACGCAATGCTTGATCCAAAAGAAATCAAAAAACATGCTCGTCCGTGTTGATGGTGTACTCGGCGCTGGCGTGACGCCAAAAGATGTTGTGCTTGCGATTATTGGCAAAATTGGTACAGCGGGCGGCAATGGTCATGCGATCGAGTTCGGTGGTCAAGTGTTCCGTGATATGTCGATGGAAGGTCGTATGACCGTGTGTAACATGGCGATTGAAGCGGGTGCACGCGTCGGTATGGTTGCTGTAGATGACAAAACCATTGCGTATTTCAAAGACAAACCATTTGCACCAAAAGCAGATCAGTGGGAACAAGCGGTTGCCTACTGGCAGACTTTACATAGCGATGCGGATGCCGCATTTGATACAGTCGTTGAATTAGATGGCAACAGCATTGAACCACAAGTATCGTGGGGAACTTCACCAGAGATGGTGATTGCCGTAAGCCAAGCCTTACCATTGATTGAATCAACCAATGATCCTGTTAAGCAAGAAGGTATGAAACGTGCTTACCAGTATATGGATTTGACACCGGGTCAATCGTTGTCAGAAATTCAATTGGATCGTGTGTTTATTGGTTCATGTACTAATTCGCGTATTGAAGATTTACGCGCTGCTGCTGCGGTGATTAAAGGTCGTAAAGTGGCAAGTACGATTAAACAAGCGATGGTAGTTCCGGGTTCGGGCTTGGTGAAACAACAAGCTGAGGCCGAAGGTTTAAATACGATCTTTACTGATGCTGGCTTTGAATGGCGTGAACCAGGTTGCTCCATGTGTTTGGCAATGAATGCTGACAAACTTCAACCGGGCGAACATTGTGCATCGACCAGTAACCGCAACTTTGAAGGTCGTCAAGGCAATGGTGGTCGCACGCATTTGGTGAGTCCTGCAATGGCAGCCGCAGCGGCATTGGCTGGGCATTTTGTTGATGTACGGACATTTTAAGGAGAAACAAAGATGAAACCTTATACGATAGAAACAGGTCTTGTTGCTCCACTTGACCGTGCAAATGTTGATACAGACCAGATTATTCCAAAACAGTTTTTGAAGTCGATTAAACGGACTGGTTTTGGTGCAAATTTGTTCGATGAATGGCGTTATCTTGATGAGGGTTATCCAGGTCAAGATAATAGTAAACGTCCATTGAATCAGGATTTTGTGTTGAATCAACCTCGCTATCAAGGTGCGAACATATTGATGGCGCGACAAAATTTTGGTTGTGGTTCAAGCCGCGAACATGCACCATGGGCACTTGCCGAATATGGCTTTCGTACAGTGATTGCGTCCTCTTTTGCGGATATTTTTTATAACAACTGCTTGAATAACGGGATGTTACCTGTGATTTTGGCTGAAGATATCATGGATATTCTGTTTGCTGAGGCGTTTGCAACCGAAGGCTATCAATTGACGGTTGATCTGGAAAAACAAGTGGTCATTCGTCCAAATGGACAAACCCATGCTTTTGAAGTTGATGCATTCCGTAAACATTTTTTATTAAATGGTTTGGATGAAATTGGCTTAACCTTGCAGGATAGTGATGCAATTCATGCTTTTGAGGATAAAGCGAAAGCGATTCGCCCTTGGGTGTTTAATACACTTCATGTGTGAGTCGTGTATGGCGTATACTCTCGTGCATGAAAGAAAATAGAAAGTGATTCTATTGCTTTCGGTTTGCGACTGCACGAGATGTGCGATATACGGAGCGAGAGCATGGCTACCCCAAGCACTGCGCAATTGAGGAAGACATTGAAAGCCTTAAATCGATTATCGAGCCAACGGATGATCAAGGCATCTATTGCCTTATCAACCGCAGTTTTGGTTGCTGGATTAGCTGGCTGTAATTCACTGACGCCGCTTAAGGCGAAGTCTGCATGGCTGATTCAAAACTTTAACCCGATCAATCAGGATACGTCTGGAATCGCCTCTGTTCATTGTGCAGGTGGTGTAGGGTGTCAATTTGTCAGTTTAAATGGCACTCAACTGTTGAATCCATTGACAGGTGAGCCAACCGAGCATGGTAAAACAGACGCGGTTTTGCGCTTTGAATCGCCTGCATCGAACAATAGCTCTCAATATTATCTCGCTCTACCTGCTGCGCCACATGATGTCGAAGTATTATTTTTCCCAGTATCTCATGCACGAGTTGAGAGTTTTACGTTGACACATCGCTTTAGGGCTGGTCATCGCTACGATCTCAAACTGTATCGCCAAGAGCGGGAACAATCGGCAAGTTTGTTGAGTTTAGCTGGCCCAGCGCCGCTTTGTATCGATTTACTGGATGACGATAAGGTTGATCGTCGTTTCTGCCGTAACTATGGTTTTCAAACCATGACAACAACTTTCGTAGAGCAAAAAATTAAATAATTGATCGATTCAATGTTGATTCTGATCGATGCATTTTTAGCTTCAATGGTTTGTCAGCGTGGTTGTTTATATTTTTGTGTTATCAATGGAAAAAATTTAAATGTCTCAACATATTTTAATTCTCGCCGGTGATGGTATCGGTCCTGAAATCATGGCGGCTGCCGAAAAAGTCTTGAATCGTGCAAATGAAAAATTTTCATTAGATTTGACTTGGTCGCATGGGTTACTCGGTGGTTGTGCGATTGATGCGCATGGCGTTCCGCTACCTGATGTGACTTTAGATGCGGCAAAGAAAGCAGACGCCGTATTGCTCGGTGCTGTGGGTGGGCCGAAATGGGACAATATCGAACGTTCTATTCGCCCAGAACGCGGATTGCTAAAAATTCGTAGTGAGCTGAATTTATTTGCTAATTTACGTCCAGCGATTTTGTATCCGCAATTGGCTGATGCATCCAGTTTGAAACCTGAGATCGTGGCTGGATTGGATATTCTGATTGTCCGTGAATTGACTGGTGGTATTTATTTCGGTCAACCACGTGGTATTCGTGTTTTAGAAAACGGCGAGAAGCAAGGTTTTAATACCGACGTTTACGCAGAAAGTGAGATCAAACGTATCGCGAAAGTTGCATTTGATATGGCGACCTTACGTGCAAAAGATGGTGTTGCTAAAGTATGTTCCGTAGATAAAGCCAACGTCTTGGAAGTGACTGAGCTGTGGAAGCAAACCGTCACGGATTTGGCGGCTGCGGAATATCCAGATATCAAGTTATCGCATATGTATGTGGATAATGCGGCGATGCAATTAGTGCGTAATCCAAAACAGTTCGACGTGATCGTCACGGGGAATTTGTTTGGCGATATTCTTTCTGATGAAGCGGCAATGTTGACAGGTTCAATCGGCATGCTGCCTTCAGCAAGTTTGGATTCAAATGGTAAAGGCATGTATGAACCATGCCATGGTAGCGCACCAGATATCGCTGGACAGGATTTGGCAAATCCACTCGCAACTATTCTTTCTGTTGCGATGATGCTGCGTTATACCTTCAAGCAAGAAGCTGCGGCTAAAGCGATTGAAACGGCTGTTGGTGTTGTACTTGATCAAGGTTTGCGTACAGGCGATATCATGTCTGCGGGCATGACCAAGATTGGTACACAAGCAATGGGCGAGGCTGTGCTGAAAGCGCTAGGGTAATTTTGGAATAACAAAAAGCCGCATGTTATGCGGCTTTTTGCTTTAAAACTCATCTTAATGATTAAAATGATATTTATGACTTATAAAAGCTCTATCCCAAACCGCCGAACAATAAGCGCAAACCCCACGAAACATACAAACGTCATGACAACACTCAATCCAATTGCAGTCCAAAATCCGAAACGATGAAACAGTGGCGGGAAGGCGAGGAACATGGGCAAAGTTGGGATGACGTACCAAAAAGTATAGTACGCATGATTGGCGATTTTGGAGTCGGGTTGTTTTTCAAAATATAACCAAAACAGCACTAGAAAAGTGACCATCGGTAATGATGCGACTAATGCGCCAATTTTATCGCTGCGTTTTGCTAACTCTGAAACGAGAATGACGACCGCAGCAGTAGTTAGATATTTAATCAGAAGAAATGGCAATTATATTTCTCCAAGGTTGGTGCTGGTTATCGTTATACAAGGGTGCGCGGTGCACACCCTATATGTTCATTAGCCGACTAACTCCGCCTGCACTAAATTCATACTGCGAATATCAGTGACTTTCACCGTTGCAAACTGACCAATTAGGGAGCTATCTCCGACAAACTGAACCAGACGCGTATTATCCGCACTTGCAATAAGCATACCTTCTTCACGATCAGAATGTTTTTCAACTAACACTTGCATGGTCTTACCTAACATCGCATCAGTTTTTGCAACGGTTGATGCTTTAATCACAGCTTTAACACGTGCAAGACGTTCTTTTTTCACATCTTCGGGAGTGTGATCTGGAAGCTCTGCGGCTGGTGTTCCTGGACGTTTCGAGTAAATAAAGCTATAGGAATGATCGAAATCCAAGTCTTTAATAAACTGTAAGGTGTCTTCAAACTCTGCATCACCTTCAGCAGGGAAGCCAATAATAAAATCACTCGACAGATGGATATCAGGGCGCACTGCACGCAGTTTTTTGATCTTATCAATATAGACATCAATCGTATGATTGCGCTTCATCGCAGCCAGTACAGGATTCGAGCCGCTTTGGACGGGTAAATGTAGATGAGAAACCAATTGCGGAAGTTCCGCGTAGACATTGATGAGTTCATCAGAGAATTCGAGTGGATGGCTGGTCGTGTAACGGATACGTCCAATCCCTTCAATCTTCGCCACTAAACGTAGCAAATCAGCAAAATTACAGATGCCACCATCGTGCATGTCACCACGATAACCGTTTACATTTTGACCGAGTAGTGTGACTTCACGTACGCCTTGTGCTGCAAGACTAATGATTTCTGCAATGACATCATCCAGTGGACGCGAGACTTCTTCACCGCGTGTATAAGGCACAACACAGAAGGAGCAATATTTTGAGCAGCCTTCCATGATGGAAACAAAGGCTTTAAAGCCTTCAACTTTTGGTTCAGGCAGGAAGTCGAACTTTTCAATTTCTGGGAAAGAAATATCGACGAGGGAAATCTTTTGATTGGTTGTGCGATCAGCTTTGTGTTCGTTGTGCTGATTCAGCATTTGCGGTAAACGGTGCAGGGTTTGTGGACCAAATACCATGTCGACGTAAGGCGCACGTTTTTGAATGCCTTCGCCTTCTTGTGACGCAACACAACCGCCAACGCCAATAATCAGGTCTGGATTTTGATCCTTAAGTTTGCGCCAGCGACCGAGTTCGCTGAATACTTTTTCTTGAGCTTTTTCACGAATCGAACAGGTGTTCATGAGCAAGATATCGGCTTCAGCGGGGTCTGTTGTTAGGACATATCCATGAGAGTCGCCTAGCAAATCTGCCATACGATTACTGTCGTATTCGTTCATTTGGCAGCCTTGAGTTTCGATGTACAAACGCTTAATTGGCGCACCAGTTTCGACTGGAACTTCTACAGGAGTAGTTACCATAGGCTTTGCTGTTTGCGTATTTGAAGGATTAAACGTTTGTACAGTCATGTATGTTACCAAGTATGCGTGAGCAACATGAGAGTATTGGGCGGTCAGCCAAATTCATGTGCAGTAATTCGAAGGTCGAATATTTTAGCATTTTTTCAATGCTGCGATAAGAAAGATTGTTTTTTGTGCGAAATAATCTGTATGAAACGATGTCGATATATATGGTTGTCTTCATAAAGGCGATTTTTCTGCATAAATGAGTTAATTCTGCATATTTGCTGCACATTTCTTATTTTTCGCAGATAAGCGCATACAAATGTTGCAAGATGTTACGAGATGCAACGGATTAATCATTGTTAATGAAGTGCGCTCCACTTAGAGTTGAATCATGGAAGTTCGTCATGAACTCCACCAAGATTTACTGTGTAATCAGTAGGAGTGTTGATCATGAAAAAACTAATGATAGCAACGATTTTGACTGTAACCACGGGTGTTGCTGTGATGCAGCCTGCGTTTGCTGACTATGACCCAGTCGGTTCAGCACTCATCGGTGGTGTCGCAGGTGCTGTGATTGGGCATGCTGTGGGTGGTCGTAATGGTGCGGCAGTTGGCGCTGCAATAGGTGGTGTTAGTGGTGCATTAGTTGCGACTCAACCACGACCATACTATGAACGCACTGTGTATGAGCGTCCAGTTCAAGCCACTTATTACGCGGCTCCAGCTCCTGTTACTTATTATCGCACAGCATATTATCCAGTGCGTCAAGTGACTTATTATGGTGATGATGATCGCGGTTACTATCGTGATCGTGATTGGCATGACCGTGGCTGGCATCGTGGCTGGCATGATGGTGATTGGCGTGGTCGTGACTGGCACGATCGTGATGATGACCATGATCGTGGATACTATAGCTATTAAGCAGTTACAAACGATCAAATGAATCAGTGATTAATCGTGGTACAGTGTTTTGTGATTCATTTTGTGAATATGAAAGCTCTATATGAGTCTGATGGGTGATATAGAGCTTTCTAAACGATCATGTGGTATGTGTGAATGTGGACTGCTGTGGATTAGCATCCCAGATTTAGAAAATTTTAAAGAAGGTGATTTTATGAAAAAAATTCTTGTAGCTTTTGCGTTTAGCGCAGCCGCGATTGCGGTTCAGTCTGCATATGCAGATGATACGCTTCGCAGTGCATTGGCGGGCGGGTTGGGTGGTGTTGCTGGTGCAGCAGTTGGTCAATCTGTAGGTGGCAAAACTGGTGGTTTGATTGGTGCTGCTGTAGGTGGTGCTGCAGGCGGTGAAGTTGCGGGCGGTAAACGTGCTGCGATTGGCGGCGCGCTGGGTGCTGGTGCTGGTGCTGCGATCGGTGGTCAATCAGGTCGTCAAGGTCAGTTAGTCGGTGCAGGACTCGGCGGTGCTGCGGGCGGCGCAATCGGTGGTAATCTGAATAACCATGCGCATGCTAGCGGCGGCGGTGGCTATCGTGAAGGTGGTTATCGTGATGATGACCATGATCGCGGCCGTCATCGTGGTTGGAGAAAACATCACCATCATGATCGTGATGATGACTGAGTGAGTTGATCGGATCGTATAAGAGAGCAGCCCAATATGGGCTGTTTTTTTATGGCTATATACTTGTTAATAGTTGAAATGTATCTTGCAGAGATTTTGTTTTGAAGTCTTCTCTTTCAAGGGGATGAGCTATGAAAAAGCACTGCTTTGCTCTAGCGTAAGAGATGGGGATAGTTTTGATTTTACTTTAAAACCATCCCCATCCCGACCTTCCCCTTGAAGGGGAAGAGACAAGCTTTTAAGTGATTTTTCACTTTCAACTGTTAACGTATACATAGCCTTTTTTATGGTGTTGTGGAGTGGTTTTCTTGGTTTTCTGGTGGTTTGTAATAAGGCTTTCTAACGCGTTCTTTTTTTATAAAGCGATCAGGGCGAATCGTGTGAGCCAATTGATCGGTCATGGGCAGTGCTTCGCCAAGCATCTGTGCAGCAAGTAGTTCTGCGCAAAGCGGTGCAAATGAAAAACCCTTTGATCCTAATCCTGCTAATACAAATACATTTGCCATATTGGGAACTTGTCCGACTACGGGCATGGAGTCGCGAGGGAGTGTGCGTAAGCTGGTGCGACCTTGCCATTGTGTTCTAGGCAGTTGCGTTATAGACGGTAAAGTTTCTGCAAATTCAGGAAATTCTTCTTTTAATAAGGTTAGATTTGATTCATGTTCAGCAGTTCGGATGTCTTGATTTAAGTCATCGCGAATAAATGATGAACCAAACAGCATTTTGTCTTGAAACGTTGTGAGGTATCCGCCATAACCTAATGAAATTTTTGGTGATTCTGGCGTGAGAGGTAACCACGAAATTTGCCCGCGAATGACCGTGAGCGGTGGTAAGGTCGGACAGAGCATCGTGCTATCTTTGGCATTGGCAATGATGATTTTATCAGCTTGTGCAATTGGTTTTTCATGAGCGTCAAGAATCGTCCATGTTCTACTCGATTCGTTGTGAGCAAGCTGATTTGCACTGGCTCTAATCAGAGTAACGAGTGGCGATGCGAGAACGTGATGACGAATTGCAGATGGGGCAATACTGATTGCGTGCGGCATCAACATATAATCCGTATGACATGTTATTCCAGAACGCTGCGAAGCTTGTTCAGCAGTGAACGTTTGTACGATATCAGATGGGTAATCTTTGATCTTTTCTCGATCATCTTCGTCGATTTTTAACAGTGCGCCTGATGAAATCACCACATCATTGCCCCAGTTTCCCCACCAACGTGCGGTCGTCAGTGCACCCATCGTCTGGAGATTGTGACTGACTCGATTGAGTTTGGGGAGTTTGGACAAGAGCAATGCGCATGGATTGCCTGACGCACCCGATAACGGTTCATCCTGCTCGATGAGCGTTACCGAATATCCACGTCGCGTCAGCGCTTCAGTGATCGAAAGACCTGCAATGCCTGCGCCGATGACGACAAAAGTAGGTTGTGTTTCATCTGGAGTACAGGAGGCGGGTAAAGCATTGAGATGATCAACGACATCGCCAAACCACAGATCAAGCGTTAGGCGTTCGTCCTTAAAAATTAAACGATGCACACCCGAAATCGCAGGAGGATATTGAGCAAATAACTGATCCGTGATTTTCGAGGAGAGCGGTGTATTGGCTAATTCTTCTTTGATTTCTGGAAGGGATAAAGGGTGTTTGGCGGTGGCGCTGACATGCAGGCGACTTTGATTATTAGGACGATTATTTTGCCAAAGTTGCCACAACGAGAGAAAGTCTAGACCTGAATGAAATTCACCAAGATGAATAGTCTGGCATTGAAAATTCCCCAGCGTTTCCAACTGTTTAATCAGTAATGATGGATCTCGGTCTATCGCCTGTATGTTAGTCATGCAAAAAGAAAATACAGCGATTACCAGCGGCGATTGCCGCGGAGTTGATTTGCAACGATATAACCAATGAGCGCTCCCACGAGAATTGCAACAGCCCCGTAAATAAACATTTGTGCACCACGATCACTTTGTAGCACTTTGACCTGAACGCTCAGATTGTCGTTTTCAAGTTGTAGTGTTTGATTACGCGTCAGTGCGTCGCGGTTTGCTATTTCAAGTTCATTTAATCGCGTTGTTTGGGTTTTGCTCAGTTTACTGAGATTGGCAAATTGAGTTTCCAGTGTCGGAGGTTTGTTCACCGCAGCAGGTTCGGTTTTGGTATTTACTGGTGTTGCTGTAGGTTGTGCAGTGGTTGTCGTGGCTGCGGTTGGGGTCGCTGTTGCAGGCGCAGGTGCAGCCATCGTTTGTCCGACATGCAGTACGAATATCATAGCAATGACGGCTGTGATCTTGTGAGTGTGTTGAGCGATCATGCGCACAGTCCGTCAGTGATTAATAAAACGATGATTAAATTATACATGAGAAGCAGGTAACGCTTGAATAAATGGTTTGGCCACGACTGACTCGTATACACCTTCCAGCACAAAAGGTTCTTCCGCAAGCCAAGCATCTAACGCCGCTCGATCAGGAAAGTTGAGAACGAGTAAACTACCAGTAAAACCCGCAGATGGATCATTATGGTCAATCGGACATGGGCCAGCCAATACCAGCTGACCAGCTTCTTCTAATGCTTGTAATCGAGCCAGATGCTTTGGGCGAAGTGCTTTGCGTTTTTCTAAACTGTTTGCAACGTCTGTCGCATGAACAACAAATAACGGCATGTCTTTTCTCTCGTGAAATAAGTGTAAATATATGACTTAGTTTTGGCTTTCGGGTTTCTTGAGATGATCACGTAGCAGTACGAATTGACCGATCATAAACACGATCATGATTGCTGTACCACCAAATACTTTGAAGTTAATCCAGTATTGTGGAAACACAAAAGCAAAAACCAGATGCAATGCGCCGAGAATGATAAAAAAGATAGCCCATGTCAGATTAAGCTTTTTCCATGCCGATTCAGTGAGTTCAAATACGGGTGCGAGAAAGCGTTGAACGAGCGGAATCGGGTTTTTACCAATGATTGGACTGACTAGGAATGCAGTTGCAAAGACCCAGTTAATAATTGGAGATTTCCAGCGTAGCCACATATCATCGTGGAGATACAAGGTCATGCCACCAAACGCGAGCGTCAACACAAGGGTAATCCACTGGGATTTTTCCAATCGTCCTTTTTGCAGGATAAAATGCAAACTATAGATGGCAAGACTGGCGATCAGCAGTCCTTGAGTTGCGATAAATATCGTTTTGGTTTTGGCTAATGCAAAGAAAACCACCAAAGGCACGAAGTCGAGCAATGCTTTCATGCTACGCTTGATTCCACAAATTTTAAAAGTTGAAGTATAGATGATCCTGCGCGCGGATTTACATACACATAGTTACTTTTCTGATGGACAATTGTCTCCAGCCGATTTGGTGACGGCTGCGCATGTGGCTCAGGTCACACATTTAGCATTAACCGATCATGACACGCTGGATGGTTTGTCTGAAGCGCGTCAGCAAGCACAAGTTTTAGGTATGCAGTTTATAGATGGTGTCGAGTTATCGACGCAGTGGACACGCGCAACGACCAAACGTGCAGTGTCTGTGCATATCGTGGGTTTGGCAATGACTGATTTAGCGCCGCTAGAAGCGGTACTGGAAAATCAAAAAGTCATTCGCGCGCGCCGTGCAGAAATGATTTGCGCAAAGCTGGAAAAAATCACCAAGAAACCTGCATGGGAAGCAGTTCTCGCGCTTGCAAGCGGTCGTGCGGAAGGTATTACACGCGGTCATCTGGCGCAGTGGTTAGTCGATGAAAAGTTAGTGACCAAGCATCAGCAGGCGTTTGATCGTTATCTTGGAGAAGGCAAGTCGGCGTATGTGCCTTTGGAATGGATGACGATGGCAGATGGTGTCGCGGCAATTCTGGCGAGTGGTGGTCAGGCAGTTTTAGCGCATCCAACACGGAATAACTTAACTTCGACTGCGTTACGTCATTTGCTGGTTGATTTCAAAGCAGCGGGTGGTCAAGCGATTGAGTTACCTGCGGTGAATGAACCACCTGCCACGCGTGGCATGATTAATCGGTTGGTTGCTGAGCATGGCTTTGCGGTGTCTACCGCAAGCGATTTTCATGGGGCGCATATGATGTGGAACAAGCTGGGTTATGTGCCGCAGCTTGCGGAGGGGCAGAAGGGGGTTTGGGAGTTGTTTTGAGGTTACGATTTTCAATTGATGTTTTATTGAAAAGGATTAAAATAACTAAAGTAATCACTTTAACTCTTTTGGATGATAACCATGCAAATCATGACTGCGAAAGATGCCAAAACTCATTTTGGTGAGCTTATGGATACGATGCAGCGCGAGCCTGTATTAATTACCAAAAATAATAGACCTGTCGGAGCATTTGTTTCGCTTGAAGATTTGCAAGGTACACACATCGCTGAGCTTTTTTCTGAAAAAGAAGAAGGGCATGATGAGTATGTGACGGCGAAAGTGATGGAAGCACTTACGAATTTAAAAAGCGGTCAGATGAAGGGTTCGCCAAAAGATGAAGTACACGCCAGAGTCATGGAAAAAGTCCGTTTAAGAATGGCAAAAAAATAAGCCATGTATGAAGTTATTTATGAACCATTGGCGGAAGATGACCTTGTCGAAATTCTTGTGTATTACTCAGAACAAGTTGGGTTTGATTTTGGTGAACGCATTCTTGAGCGTATAAAAACACAAATTGATCGCTTGGAGTTTTTTCCTTATCGCACTGTTGAAAGTTCTCGCGTGCCAGAAACACGAGAATTTGTGATCGAAAAATTACCTTATAAAGTATTTATTTATGTGAGTGAAGAAGAAAAGACGGTTTATGTTTTGCGGATTATTCACACTTCGAGAAATTATCCGTAGTTAGCGAATACGAGATAAAATCAATAAAAAGCAGGAGCAAGCCCACAGCCTACGTTTTTTGTTAGGAAATATAAGTTATATCTTCAATGCATAGACTCCTTATATGACCATTTTTGATGATGATAAGATCAACCTCAATACAAAGTCCTTCTACAATCTCAAAGAGACACTCGACGACTGCTTCGAGGCCAGTAGCATTTTGAGAAAAGAATTTGACTTCTATTTCGGGACCAATATTTTCGTTGATTGGTGATCTTCCATCTGCTTGAGTAAAACAGTAGTTGAGATCTTCTTTGATTGCTTCTGAGAGGTCTCGACCATGAGCAACAGCATATCCGAATCTTACGGCTAGCGTAGTAAAGTCTCTATTTTTGAAGAGAGCTATTACTTCTTTACCAAACTTGGTAAGAGAGGAACTGTTGAATTGGTCATCTGTAATTTGCATATGGGTAGACAAACTCTCAGCTTGTAGTTAAATAAAAAATGTAGGAGTTATTTTTGTAAAATATCCGCACGTTAATCTCAATTCAAAACAAAATTCACAGGCTTCAACGGCTTTGGAATATCAGTTTCTCCAAGACTACTACGAATATCAATCTCAATAGTGCGAACCATCGCGTCCAGTGGTAGGTGATTAGCTAGCTGTCCAAACGGTTCTTCGATTTCATTTCCCACTGCATCTAAACCAAAAAAAGTATAGGCCAGCACACCAACCACAATCGGCGTAGCAAATCCCAAAGTCCCACCAAGACCCAGAGGCAGCAACAAACTATATAGATAAGCTGTACGATGAAGTAAGAGTGAATAGGCAAAAGGTAGCGGCGTGTTTTGAATCCGCTCACATGCAGTTTGAATTGCTGACATTTTTTCGATCTTGTCTGAAAGTTGCTGATAGCAAATATCCGTCAGTTGTCCTTGGCGTAAACACTGCAATAGCTCTTGATAAATCAATTGCAAAATAAAATTAGCAGGATTGGGATGTTGGCTAAGCTGTTGAAATTCAGATGAAGAAAATAAAGTTTGCAGCACTGGAGATGAAGGATTTTTGCGGAGCTTTGTATTGATCTGATACGCAAAACCAATCGCACGGTACATCACACGTTGCCTGACATCATCAGGAAGTAACAGACTTTCACGTGCCAAGTTCCGCATAGCGACGATCAGTGCGCCCCATTCTTTGCGTGCTTCCCACCAGCGGTCGTAGCAAGCGTTATTACGAAAACCCAAAAAGATCGATAACGCGATACCGATCAACGAAAAAGCTGCAATCGGAAGTTCAGGAAAGACGTGCGGATGAAAATGCTCAAAAGCTGAAATGACAACGGATAACAGAATGACGAGAGTCAGTTGTGGCGCAATATGCGGCAAGATCGAACCGCGCCATGAAAACAACATGCGAAAGGCATTCGGTCGCGAACGTACAATCATTTCAATCTTCCATTAATTAGCTTTAATGCACGAAATTTTTAAACACACACATCTGAAATATTAGCCAGAGATTAATTCGTTAGATCGAAAATAGCGAGGCATTAAACCATTTAATGCGAGCGATTGGCTGCCTGTTGAGCCGACGATCACATGATCAATTAATTGAATATCCATTAAATGGCAGGCTTGCGCAAGTTGTCGTGTCAATGCCAAGTCAGCTTCGGATGGGTTCGGAGGTGCATCAGGATGATTGTGCGCAATGATCATCTGTACCGCACGATGTGCCAATGCTCGACTAAGAATTTCGCGAATATGCACTGAGCAGGCCGTGGTAGTGCCGAAGAACAGTTTTTCAAAAGCGAGCAAACGTAGCTGACTGTCTAAAAAGACCACCGCGAAGACTTCACGTCGTTCAGCTTTGAGTTGCTGATTAATGTAGCGTTGAACCGTATGAGGATCGTTGAGTGCGATGCCTTGTCGCAGTTCGCTTTCGATATGACGTCGTCCAAGCTCAAGCGCAGCCATGAGATGAGCATATTTGGCACTACCGATACCGTGACAGGACATCACTTCATCAGGTGTAGCCGATAATAAACCTGCAAGTCCGTCAAATCGTTCAATCATCGAGCGTGCCAGTTCAATCGCTGATTGCTTGGCTGTGCCTGTGCGTAAAAATATCGCGAGGAGTTCAGCATCAGAGAGTGCGCTTGCACCTTTGTCGAGTAGGCGCTCGCGAGGTCGTTCAGATTCAGGCCAGTGACGAATACTCAAGAGCAATTGCTCCGAAGATTATTGTTGGTGTTATTCATAATGGTTTCATTTTATGAGTGTTTTTGTTGGGTGAAGTGTGCCTTCTGTCATATTTAAAATCAAGCACATGCAAGACAAAACGTAAAAAAGTCCAATTTAATCATGACAACACTTTGGCAAAGCTGTGATTTGAGTGGTATCGTTACGCAAAATTGATTTTGAGTGTGTTAGTAATGCAAGCATCTGCAACGCCGTCTTTAGCTTCGAACGCCACATCACAGACCCCAAAGAATATTCTCCTCGGTGTCACAGGCGGCATTGCTGCCTATAAAAGTGCCTATTTAGTTCGTCGATTAAAAGATGCGGGATTTGCTGTGCGCGTGGTGATGACTGCTGGCGCACAGGCTTTTGTTACTCCATTAACATTTCAGGCCTTATCAGGTGAACCTGTACATACTTCGCTGCTTGATCCAGAAGCGGAAGCGGGGATGGGGCATATCGAATTAGCGCGTTGGGCTGATCTGGTCTTGGTTGCACCAGCCAGTGCCAATGCAATTGCACGGATTACTGCAGGTGCAGCAGATGATTTGTTGACGACTGTGATTTTGGCGACGGCTGCGCCAGTGTTTATTTCGCCAGCGATGAACCAACAAATGTGGCAGAACCAGATTACCCAGCGTAATGTGCAGACGCTCCGTGATTATCAATTTCATGTGATTGCGCCTGATTCAGGCAGTCAGGCGTGTGGTGATGTGGGCGAAGGACGTATGCCTGAGCCAGAGGATTTGGTTGCGATCGTGCAAAAGCATTTCCAAGGTCAGACAACCAATACATCAGTGTCCAAAACCAATGAAATTTTAAAAGGCAAACATGTGGTCATTACCGCAGGCCCAACCCGTGAAGCACTAGATCCTGTGCGTTACGTCAGTAATCACAGTTCAGGAAAAATGGGATTTGCCTTAGCAGAAGCATGTCGTGATGCTGGCGCGCGCGTGACGTTGCTGGCAGGTCCTGTCAGTTTGCCGACGCCGACAGGTGTTGAGCGCATCAATATTGTGTCTGCGCGTGATTTATTGGCGGCGAGTGACAAGATTGTGGATGCCGGTTGTGATGTGTTTATCGCAACAGCAGCGGTTGCGGATTATCGCGCGGAACATATCGCTGATCAAAAAATCAAAAAACAAGGCGATTCGTTGACACTCACTTTAGTTAAAAATCCAGACATTGTGGCGACGATTGCTAAACATACCAAACGTCCATTTATGGTTGGCTTTGCCGCAGAAACGCAGCGTATGGAAGAATATGCGCGTGGCAAACTGGAAACCAAACAACTTGATATGATTGCCTGTAATGATGTATCGCGTGGTGATATTGGTTTTGCGTCGGATGATAATGCGATGACGGTTTTTTTCTCGGATCGTTTTGGATTAGAAAAAGTGATTTTGGATAAAGCCAGCAAAAAAGAAATCGCTGCGAGATTGGTTGAGTGCTTAGTGCATGCTGGTGCTTAAGTAAAAGCAACTCTTCCGTAGCATTCCTTTTTAATAAAGTCATGTATACGTTGATAGTTAAAGAGTATTTTCAATATTTTTGCTTTGAAGTATTCCCTTTCAAGGGGAAGGAGAAAAGCTTTTAGCATTCTTTCAATTTCAACTATTAACGCATACATAACCTTTCCTGAGGGGAAAGACTTCAAAGCTATGACGTTAAATATTCAAAAGGACAATCCCAATGTCAAAAAACGTAGTCATCACAGGTGCTTCCAGTGGTATTGGTGAAGCATTGGCAGAACAGTTTGCCGCAAAAGGCTATCAGCTAGGTCTAGCAGCGCGGAGTGTTGAAAAGCTGCAAGCGCTTGCCGAACGACTCGCGAAGCAATATTCAGTTCGTGTTGAAGTCGCGAGCTTAGATGTTAATGATGAGGCGAGCATTCCTAGCGTGCTGGATGGTCTAGCCAAGCGGTTAGGTGGGCTTGATATGATCGTTGCAAATGCTGGAGTCACAGGTGTACGACGCAGTGGTCGAGATGATCTGAGTATTGATCGCGCTATTTTTCAAACCAATTTATTTGGTGCCATTGCGACTTTAGATGCAGCAACCAAGATATTTCTAGCACAGGGTCATGGTCATCTGGTGGGAATTTCTTCTTTTTCCGCGTTTACGCCGATTCCAGCCAGTGCCGCATATTCTGCGAGTAAGGCAGCTTTGACCAATTATATGAATGCAATGCGCTTAGAGTTGTTGAATAAAAACATTGATGTGACTGTGATTCATCCCGGATTTATTAATACCAATCTAACGCCAAAAATGGATAAGTATCCATTTGTCATTAAGGCTGATGCTGCGGCAAAAGAAATGGTTCATGCAATTGAGCATAAAAAGACCAATCCAATCGTGCCTGCATTACCGTGGAAAGCGGTGAAAACCTTATTTGAAATCATGCCTGATTCGCTGATTTCGATGGCTGTACTTCGCATGATGAAAAAATAGTTTTGTATTTTTCAGTCCGCTTATAAAAGAACAATTTAATCTAAGACATTAACAAAACTGAATTGATCCAGTATGAAAAGTGATCTAAAAGATTGAGTGTTGGCGATGAAAGTCGCCATGCGGTTTTCTGATCTTTCAATCACTGAACAATAAGGATGATCCCATGTCTGGACATTTCGAGTTAAAAACAAGTAAAGACGAACAAACCTATTTCGTGCTGAAAGCGGGGAATGGTCA
>JASLGO010000010.1 GCA_030150135.1 Aquirhabdus sp. | reverse complement strand
AAGCGGCTAACCCACTAAAAATGACAAGTTAATTCGTGTAAGTGTGGCGAAAATATAGTATTGATTTTATACTATCACCGCAGCTATGACGTATAGCAATGATTTCATGCTTCGGGCAGCATCGCAACAGCCACTCTCTGGCATGTTGGTCGCCACCCGCTTAACCGAGGAAACCTTATGGAACACATCGAACGTGAATCGATGGAGTTTGATGTTGTAATTGTGGGCGCTGGTCCTTCAGGTCTTTCAGCCGCAATTCGACTACGCCAATTAGCAATTGAAAATAATATGCCTGACCTATCGGTCTGTGTCGTTGAAAAAGGCTCAGAAGTCGGCGCACACATCCTCTCAGGTGCTGTGCTCGAACCACGCGCTTTAAACGAACTCTTTCCTGACTGGAAAGAACTTGGCGCGCCACTGAATGTTCCAGCAAAACGCGACGAAGTGTTCATGCTGACTTCACCAACTGCAAGCATTAAAGTTCCACACTTCTTCGTACCAAAAACCATGCACAATGACGGCAACTATGTTGTTTCATTAGGCAACGTAGTTCGTTGGTTGAACACCAAAGCTGAAGAACTCGAAGTCACTGTATTTCCAGGATTCGCAGCATCTGAAGTGCTTTACCACGAAGATGGTAGCGTCAAAGGTATTCAAACTGGCGATATGGGCGTCAACAAAGAAGGCGAACAAAAAGGCAGCTTCACTGCTGGCTACGAACTTCATGCAAAATACACCATCTTCGCAGAAGGCTGCCGCGGCAGTCTTGGCAAAAAACTCATCAGCCGTTTTGACCTCAACAAAGATGCTCAAACACAGCATTATGGAATCGGCATCAAAGAACTCTGGGAAATCGACCCAGCGAAGCATGAAGAAGGTTTGATCCTTCACGGTTCAGGCTGGCCATTGACCGAAACAGGTTCAACAGGCGGCTGGTGGTTGTACCATGCTGAAAACAACCAAGTGACTATGGGTATGATCGTTGATTTATCATACAAAAATCCATACCTCTCACCATTTGATGAGATGCAACGCTTCAAACATCACCCAGTAATCAGCAAATACCTCGAAGGCGGTAAACGTCTTTCTTATGGCGCACGCGCAGTCATCAAAGGCGGCTTAAATGCCCTACCTAAACTGACTTTCCCTGGTGGTTGCTTGGTTGGTGATGATGCTGGTTTCTTGAACTTTGCTAAGATCAAAGGCTCTCATACTGCAATGAAATCAGGCATGATCTGTGCTGAAGCGGTCTTTGAAGCCTTGCAAGCAGGTCGCTCATCTGATGAAGTCACTGAATATACTGATAAATTTAAAGCATCATGGTTATATCCAGAGCTTTATGCATCACGTAACTTTGGTGCTGCATTGCATCGTTTTGGTACGATTGGTGGTGGTGCTTATAACTTCATCGACCAAAATATTTTCCGTTTGCCATTCACCATCACTGACCCAGTTCCAGATTACAAAACTCTGGATCTAGCAGCTAACTCAGTGAAACCAAACTATCCAAAACCAGATGGTAAACTGTCATTCGATAAACTTTCGTCTGTATTTATTTCAAATACAAACCATGAAGAAGACCAACCAATTCATTTGAAATTGCGCGATGCTGCGATTCCAATTGAACAGAATCTGCCGTTGTATGCAGAACCAGCACAGCGTTACTGCCCTGCTGGCGTATATGAAGTAGTGACCACTGAAGATGGTGCAAGTCGCTTCCAAATCAATGCGCAAAACTGTGTACATTGCAAAACTTGTGATATTAAAGATCCTGCACAAAACATCAACTGGGAAACCCCAGAAGGTGGCGGTGGTCCAAACTATCCAAACATGTAAGTGATTTTCAAAAAAAGCAGCTTCGGCTGCTTTTTTTAAGTATATAGAATCAAATATTTTAGAAAGTCTTGATCAAACAACGGAGTGTGTATAGTGGTCAATTATGGAAAAACTAAGCCAATATTCACCACTGGTTTAACCAACCCAATGTCTGCTATGACCTATTTTACAAAAGCCCAGCAAGCCTTTGCCGGGAATCAATGGCAACAAGCCTATACCTTAGCTCAGGCTGCTACGTCAGCCGCAAAAAATGATAAAGCGATTCTCTATTCAGCTCAAAATATCATGGCTGCCGCATTATTGAGGCTTAATAAAATTGAAGAAGCATTGGTTATCTGGCTAGACCTCAACTCTAAACTACCAAATAATGGACAGATATTATCCAACATTGGATTTGTACTGACAGAAATTCATCGTTATCAGGAAGCTGCTCAATATTTAGAACAAGCAATTAAAGTTGCACCACAAGATCCGATTGCACATCTCAATCTAGGATATTCTTACTCTAAACTTGGCAATACAAAACAAGCCAAGCTGCACTACATTCACTCCAGCCAACTCAATCCAAAATACGCAAAAGCCAAATTTTTGCTTGGTGACGTCTTACAAGAAGAAGGTCTAACTGAGGAAGCGCTTGCAGCCTATAAACAAGGATTCGAACATGATCCACATAATTTGATCTATCTCAATAATGCAATCTTTGTTCAGCATGCACTTTATCCTCCCAATTTAGAACAATACATGAAGTTTGTACATCAATTCGCTCAAGCCATTGACTTACAAACACCCAAAGTCACTTCTAAACAAATCGGACAACCGCATACACCGCTTAGAATTGGGATTGTTTCTGCTGATTTTTATCAGCACGTTGTTTGTTACTTTATCGAAAATGTTCTATCCCAAATTCGAAACAATGAACAATTACGCAACCGATTAACATTAGTCGCTTATTCAAACCAAGCGATTGAAGATGAAGCAACTCATCGACTCCAAAGTCATTTCGACTTGTGGCGAAAAGTAAATGAATTAAATGATGACGCACTTGCAGAGCAGATTAAACAAGATGGAATTGATATCTTGATTGATCTATCTGGTCATACCAAAGACAACCGCCTCCCTGTCTTCGCCAGAAAAGCGGCACCATTACAGGTCAGTTGGTTGGGCTATTGGGGAACAACAGGATTAACAAGCATTGATTATGTTTTAGCAGATCCTATCTCTGTTCCAACCACTGAAGAACATTTATTTTTAGAAAAAATTTGGCGATTACCTCATTTAAGATATTGCGTCTCACCACTGATTGACGCACCCGAGGTTAACTCACCACCTTGTACTCGTAGCTCGAATATCGTATTTGGTTGTTATCAATTTACACGTAAAATTAATCATGGTGTATTGAATTGCTGGTCACAAATTTTAGCAGCATGCCCACTCGCTCGATTACGGATTCAATCTTTTTCTTTAGACAAAACTGAGCTAAAAGAACAGTTTATTCAACGACTCATTGAAGCAAAAATTGATCCTAGTCGAGTCGAGCTCGTCGGCGGCATCACTTACACCCAATATCTAGCATCTTATGCTGACATCGACATCATCCTAGATACATTTCCTTATCCTGGAGGCACAACAACTGCTCAAGCACTCTGGATGGGCGTACCAACGATTACACTCGCAACAACGGGAATGTTAGGACGTCAAGGAGAAGCCCTACTTGTTAATGCCGGACTATCAGACTGGGTAACTCATAGTGAACAAGAATATGTAGAAAAAGCCATAACATGGGGTAATGCAAATCTCGAAAAAAGAGAGGAACTCTCTGCACTGCGCATGAACTTACGAACAAATGTCATCAATACACCAGTCTTCAATGCTCAAAAATTTGCTATTGATTTTGTGGACAGTTTATATGCAATGTGGGATGACAAATTTCAGCTGACTCAAACCCGCTGACAATAAAACTCATGCAATAAGCGTTATGACCCTAACTTCGGCTGCTCAAAGTCTTTGATAATGCGATTGGCAAATGCCTTGTAGACAGGTACAGGGCAAAATAACGATGCAGCAATACGTCCGATCAGACACGCTGCCATAATCGGGATCACCATATCTTGATTATCAGTAAGCTCAATCGCGATCACTGTGGATGTTAATGGTGCTCCTGTTACGCCAGACAAATACGCACTCATTCCCAGTAGCACCACAGCAGACGGAGGAACTTGTGGTAAAAAATAAGCGATGTTGTGGCCTAAACCCGCGCCAACCGCTAAAGAAGGTGAAAAGATTCCACCTGGAATATTAGACCAATAAGACACAATATTGGCGAGCATTTTTAATAAACCAAAACTCTCATTAGGCATTTGCGCAGTATTTTGTACAATTGCACGTGCCTGATCGTACCCTGTGCCATAAACACTATTATCAGAAAAAATACCTAATAAAGCCAAAGCAAGACCACAACCTGCCGCAAACAAGATCGGTGCTTGCGCACGACAACGCACAATATAGGTCGACAAACCATTCTGATTCAAAATAATTAAGCGCGCAAACAATCCACCAGCCAAACCGCACACAACCCCTGTTGCCAAAACAGCAAGCCAAGCCTGATTTAGCATTAAACTGGCTTGCACTTTACCAAAGTACGCATAATTCCCCATGATGCCAAGAGATACGACCCCACCAATAATCACAGCGGTCAGTAAAAGCCCAGACAAACGATATTCAAACGCATCTGCCAACTCTTCGATCGCAAACATGACACCTGCTAAAGGTGTGTTAAATGCTGCGGCAATCCCCGCGGCCCCGCCAGCCAAGATAAAACGTGATGCTAGTTTTGGATCAGTAAAACCAAATCGCTTTCCCATCCAATAAAACACCCCTGCACCAACATAGACCGTCGGTCCCTCTCTTCCAATTGACGCACCAACAGTCAATCCAATAAGAGTAAGGAGCATTTTTCCAATAGCTGCTGGTAAAAGTAGCGTTTTATTTTGAAACTCATGATTTTTAATGCGGAGTGCTGCAATGACCTGAGGAATACCACTACCCCGCACAACGCTAAAACGCCCCTCTGTAACCCACGCAAGTAGCGCAAACACCACTGGCGTCAAGATCAATGGTAACCATTTGCTGTAGTGCAGCATTTGCAAAAACAAGGCATAAGCCAACACACTCGCCTTAGCAAATACAATTGCAGCAAGTGCAACAAAGAGTGCGCCAGCCCATAGTGCAATACGCCATTTCCAATTTGATTTTTCCCAAAATGGATGCTGGCGCAACTGAGTGAAATGACGATTGAAAACACCAGATGGCGAGGAAGGTTCAGTCATGATTTTGGCATCAGCACAATCAAGAGTACAGGTTGTTTGATATACTGGTTAAATGCCGTAAAACTCAGATGATTCATACTTCTAACCGATATCGTTTCAGCATCATATCAGTTTTTGAAATAATTAGTCACATTTAACCGAAAGAACCTGATTAATGCCTTCTACCTATCGCAATTAAGCCTGATGATCAAATATCAGCAGACATTTCGAACTGAGCTATATCCTTAAAATTGAAAACTCATTCAAACAAGATAAAGCTCAGATTGATGAATTTTTCAGAATAAATAAAATTCAATACATTAAACTCTAAATCAAACCTTTCACCAAAAAGACAATTCCGGCAGCGCCAACCAATAAACTACCGTAAAACAAAACTCGACGTTTGGTTAGTACAGTAATTGCGCAAAGTGCAATGCCGATCTGAAACAACGTCACTGCTGCGGATAATGGCACATGACGTTGCAAATGTTCATTTGCTTCTTGTCCAAGGCGTTCCGCCTCTTTTTTAATATCCAATTGTTCTTGATTCAAAGTGGTCAGTTTATTCTCGTCTTCAGGATCGACAGGTTTATCTAATGCTTTTAACAAAGAAACCTTCATAGACAACACGTAAGTTTTCACACCTTTAGCTTGATAATAACTCCACTCATTAGAGGCTTTAATTTGCGATAAAGTCGCTTCGTTGGCGTGATGTCCAGCAAACAAAGCTGCGGTAGCCGCAAGCACCGATAAAATCGCCGCCGTCATCGCAATAAACATCACAAACCGATTGCCGCCATTGTGATGTGCGTGCTCATTGAGTTCTTCTTGTAAGTGCTCAGTAGGCACTTCTATTTCTTCAGACATGGCTGATTCCTATCTTTAAAATTAGGGCTATAGAAAATAAGGGAAATTTCTCGATGCAGATTCTACTGCTATTGCTTAATTAAAATCGATGAACAGTGTCATACATGTGAATTTATTAACGACTTTATGCAACAGAAGAATAATTTTTCTCATCAATTTTAACCTAGCATCTAACCAGTCATGCAACCTATTAAAAAATAACCAATATTATCCAGACCAATATTTGCAAAAGTTCCACATGTTCCACTGATTGTTATCCACAATCTTACCCTCAGTCTTTGTGGGTAACTTTTTGTGGTTTCTGCAAACAACACTACAGATTAAATGTGCTGTAAACTCAAAATTTAAAAATCCTCGACTAGCGAGGACTTTTCACGCACACCATGTAAATCTTATTTTCACTTCACTTGCGTATAATTTTGAGCATCAAACTTGCGCGTGCGGTTACGATATTCAAGGGTAAATCCAGGCCAATTATTGGTATTTTTACCATCGGCGGTCTGATACCAACTTGTACATCCTTGTGCCCAAATTGTGCTTTTCATACGCTCTTGAATGGTTTTATTAAACTCATTCTGAACATCGGCACGTAAATCTGTATAGCGCAGCCCCTTTTTGGTCAATGTACGAATCGCATCCAAAATATAATTCACC
>JASLGO010000167.1 GCA_030150135.1 Aquirhabdus sp. | reverse complement strand
AAGTTCGCAAAACCAAACTCAATTTCAACCAAAAACATCTCACCAACACTTCAAAATCAACCACAAAAACACCTAAGCTATTGTTTAATCTACTTATTTAAAAGATCATCACCGTCGCTGTGGGGTGCATTCTATACATTTATCAATGACTGTCAAACCTTTTCTCATCTTTTGCAGTTGACTGCTTGCTTTGTGATCGTTTTACTCCAAATCAGACTGTTATTCGCCCACACTAAATGCTTTATGTACAAATTGAGAAGTACTACGTTACGTCATACTATTCTTTGTTTATTCACGAAAGCACCACGTTTTCTTCACGAAGAATGATTGCATCTAAACTTATACTGTCGCATCATTTATCTAATTTTTTACCAACGTACGGCGTATTATTTTGTCTGGTTCTAATTTTTCTAATAAGTCTAAAGTCATTTCTCGTATCTCGAATCTAAGAAATGGCACGCCTCAATCTCATAACGGATTGGTTGTAGTCGCATTACTTTTTCTTGTGATTATTGTCCTTAGCTTCGTTGCATTAGCAATTTATGTCATGAGACTCGATAGTGTTGTGCGCACAAAATTTGAAGGTCAGCGTTGGGAGATTCCAGCTAAGGTTTATGCTCGCCCTTTAGAACTATATGTTGGTGCAAATGTTGATGCAAAATCAGTTAAAGATGAATTAACGTTACTAGGCTATAAAAATACTAGCGATTATCAAACATCTGGAACATTTACGAATAATGGTGGTGTGATGTTCATTCACACTCGAGGTTTTAATTTTGGAACATCTCTCGAGCCAGAACAAGTTTTAAAAATTCAATTTGGACCAACGGCGATTGCCGATATTCAAAGCACACAAACCAACAGCACGGGTGTTGTTCGCTTAGAACCTGTACTAATCGGTGGAATTTATCCGCGTATTAATGAAGATCGGGTACTGATTAAACTGAGTGATACACCTCAATCACTGATTGATGCGTTAATTGCGACGGAAGACCATTCATTTTATCAACATCATGGTATATCTGTTCGCGGTTTGGGGCGCGCGTTACTCTCGAATGCAACTGGCGGTGCAAGACAAGGTGGTTCGACACTCACTCAGCAGTTAGTTAAGAATTTTTACTTAACCAATGAAAGAACGCTAAAACGTAAAGCCACAGAAGCAGTTATGGCTTTATTACTTGAAACCCATTATTCCAAAAATGAAATTTTAGAAACCTATTTAAATGAGATTAACCTCGGTCAAAATGGTAATCACTCAATTAATGGTTTTGGATTGGCGGCTCAGTTTTATTTTGGACAGCCTATTCAAGAGCTTAAATTGCCACAAGTTGCTTTATTAGTGGGATTAGTCAAAGGACCAAGTGAATATAATCCATGGCGCCATCCTGAAGCTGCATTAGCTCGTAGAAATGTTGTGCTGGATAATATGCTTGCGCAAGGAAAAATTTCACAAGATCAATATCAAGCTGCACATGATGCACCACTCGGTATTGTGAAAAAACCAACTGCAGGTCAGAGCTTATATCCAGACTTCCTTGATTTAGTCCGTCGTCGCTTACGCCTTGAATATCAAGAAAGCGATTTAACCAGTGATGGTTTGCAGATTTTCACAACGCTAGATCCACGTGTACAAAATGCGGCAAATGCTGCTTTTGATCAAACGATCAATCGTATTATAAAATCTAATCCTAAGCGCCTCACTGGTCTACAAGGTGCAGTTTTAGTGAGTAACCCACAAAATGGTGAAATCCTCGCAGTCGTTGGAGGTTCAGGCTTATTTACTGGTTATAACCGTGCTTTAGATGCTCGTAGACAAGTTGGATCTTTATTTAAACCTGCAGTTTATCTCACCGCGTTAGCATCTGGTCGCTACAACTTGACGTCATTACTCGACGATGGCCCTGTCAATATATCTGGCGCAGGTCTAACCAATTGGCAACCCAAAAACTATGATCTACAGGATCATGGTGTTGTCAGTCTGACTGATGCGCTTGCACATTCATATAATCAAGCGACCGTACACTTAGGCATGCAACTTGGTGTCACTCAAGTCATTAATACCTTAAAAAATCTAGGTGTGGATGCAACATTAACAGGCTATCCTTCTATTCTTCTCGGTGCTGCAAACTTATCTCCACTTGATATTTTGAATATGTATCAGACGATTGCATCTGATGGTTTTCAGCATCCACCGCGCGCAATTATTTCTGTCATTAAATCTAATGGACAACCAATTCAGCGATTCGGCTTATCAATGCAACAAGGATCAGATCCAGCAGCGACTTATTTATTGAATTATGCGATGCAACAAGTCGTCAAATCGGGAACTGCTGCTGCTGTAAATCGAACACTACCAGCAACATTGAATTTAGCTGGAAAAACTGGTACGACCAATGATCTACGTGACTCATGGTTTGCAGGTTATAGTGGAAATTACACCGCTGTCGTTTGGGTCGGTCAGGATGACAATCGTCCAACGGGACTGTCTGGCGCAACTGGGGCATTACCAATTTGGATTGACTTAATGAGCCGTCTCAAACTCACTCCTGTTGCATTTGCACAACCCGATAATGTCGTCTGGCAATGGTTGGACACAACGAGCGGACAAGTTTCAGCAGAGGGTTGTGCTGGTGCAACGTATATTCCGATGCTTCGTAATACCATACCTGCACAAGCGACACCTTGCGGGCAAGCAAAAATCGATCAAATGCAAGCATTACAAAGTGCCTCTATGGATCCTAATGCGCCAGCAATTACACCCAATAATTCTGCGACAGATGCCAATGGTAATCCAATTGTACAGCCGTCTGTACCAACAGCACCTGCTCGCAATTTGACTCCGCCGTCGCGTTCTACATCTGCACTCGATCGCGCCATGGAAAGCTTCTAATGCAAACAGTTATTCATAAAGCTTTCAGTCAAACGGCTCAAATTCAGCCAATTTCAAGATTACTCATCATTTTGGGGTTGGGGGTGCTTGCAGGTTGTCAAATCACTCCGTCTAAGCCTACGCAGTCAGTACCTCGGGCTATGCATCCTCATCCAACTCCCGTTATTGTGCGACCGACTGCACCTCATAGCCCAACGACACCTCAGCCTGAATTTGGATACCCACCGCTTGAATCTCAAGCCCTTCCCGCGCTGCCTGCACCACCACAACCACAAGTTGTACTTCGAGACGGGCGTAATATCCCACTGGTGCAGAAACTCATGGCACAAGGTTTGAAGCAGTTACAGCTTGGGCAATTAGATGACGCTGAAGAAACCTACATTCAGGTTCAGCGTATTGCACCTCAATATTCCAGCGTTTATGCGCGTTTAAGTGAAGTTGCATTGAAGAAAAAAGATGGGGCAACGGCTGAGGGTATGGCACGACGTGGTTTAGTCTTGGCAAAATCGGCACAACAAAAATCTGGCTTTTGGCAGCTCATTTCATTGGCTGGGTCAATGCAAAATAAACCAGATGTCGTGAATGAAGCGAATGGACACTTACAGGGGCAGTAATCATTTTCATTTACATGATTTTTTATTATTTTCACCTAATCGATGCCCTGATACGGGCATTTTTTTATTGAATAATGTGTTATTCACCTAAACAAACCTAATCCCTGCAACCCCAAACCCACCATTTGCACGCACTTCATCTAAATCTTTAACTTGCATACCACCCAAGGCATAGACAGGAATATCACTGAATTGGGCTAGCTGTGCAAAACGACTCCACCCCAAAGCTTCATGATCTGGATGTGTCGGTGTTGCGAATACTGAACCTAACGTGACAGCATCAACGCCCAGTTGCACTGCATGTTTAATCGATTTTTCATCATGACACGCTGCAAACCAATAATCTCGTTCCGAAGAACGAACTAAGTCTGTTTGTGCAAGTAACGCAGACTGAGTTAAATGGCGACCACGGATAAACTCATTCACTGACTCTGGCGCATCCCAAGCCGCAATCAAATTTAAGTCAGGACGTAGCATGGCCAGCTTTTGAATCGCAGCCTCATAAATATCAGAGGACACGTTAGGTAGTCTGACGTAAACCCATGCATCCGTTTCCTTTTCAATCGCTTGCTCAGCCAACCATGCTGGAATAGCGTCATGTTCAGGCATCATGAGATTTGACGTGATTGAATATCGTGATGGTAATTGAGCTACACGGACAATGGGTCGATTGGCATCAGGGAAGGTCAGTTCAAACAACTGTTCCAAATCCACCCAATGCAATGGCTGCCCTTCTCGCCCAATTGGCTCACCATCAAAAGATTCAATACGATAGACATGCAAACAAACTGTCTTTTCTGGATAATGATAAGTCAGACGTTGCACAAACTGTGGCGCGTGGATATGAATCCCCAGTTCCTCATGTAACTCACGGACTAAAGCATCTGTGACCAACTCGCCCACTTCAACTTTGCCACCCGGAAATTCAAAACGCCCACCTTGATGTTGGTGTTCGGCACGCTTGGCTAATAATGCCTGACCATTTTTAACAATCAAACCTACGGCGACATCAATTATTTTTTTGGTTGTTTCAGCTTCTAATGGGCTATTCAATACATCATTCAACACACTGCTCATCTAATGCTCAATCCTTTACTGCATGCGTAATGCAAGTTTTGCTAAGTGCTGTCCAAACCAATGCGCCGTCTCAATATCTCCAACTGGCGGCGTTTGTGCCACAGGTAAATTATCAGACTGTGTCATTAATCCCATAAAGCTTGCTAAACGATTCAAATCGGTTGCTTCATGACCTTGCGACATCAGTGGTAATCCACTCCACACCATGCCATGTTGCATGGCAAACAAACAAATTTGCTGGAGCACTGCTAATTTATCGCCACTGAGTCCACCAGAATTTGCAAAAGCTGCAGCAAGTTTGCCTGACCAACTTCGTGCAATCCAACGACTGGAAGTTGCATCCATGAATAACTTAAATTGCCCCGTCACACTACCCATATAGGTTGGTGAACCAAAGACCAAAACATCCGCTTGATCGAGTTGCTCCCACTTATAATGATCCATGTGTTCGACAGAGATGAGCGTTGCATCCATATTTTCGATGCGATTGGCACCATCAACAATCGCTTGAGCAATACGTGCGGTATGACCATAGGCACTATGATAGACAACACACATACGTTTAGAAGAAGTATTACTCATAGCTAGCCAGTCAACAAACAGTGGGTATAAAGCAATTATAATCTCATTTTTTTCAATCGATTGACTATGGCAATATTAATTATGGCAATCATTAATATTGCCATGGCCATTTACACGCGTTTAGATTGAGGACGAATCATCACCACTGTTGCCATTCTTCCTGTATGTCCATCACGACGATAGGAAAAAAAATCCTGATGATTAGTCATCGTGCAATGCTCACCACCACTCACCCTCTCCACACCAATCCGCATTAAACGTAACCGTGCAAGCTGATATAAATCAGCATTATCTTTGCCATTCGGCAACGCAGTAAATGCAATAGCACTTGCAGGATCTTCTTGCACAAATTGGGTACGAACTTCAGCACCAACTTCAAAGCACTCCGCACCAATTGCGGCACCCAGCCAAGCAAAACTCGGAGGTTCTCGCATTGTATCCGCAGCGGCTTCGATTACACCTGACAGCAATCCTCGCCAACCCGCATGAATACATGCCACTTCTGTCCCATCAGCATTACTCAATACGACAGGTAAGCAATCCGCAGTCATGATCACACAACCGACTCCGACTTGATCAGTCACAATCGCATCAGCATCAGGCACAGAAGCATTCAACTCTGCCGTAACTCGAAATACATGCGTGCCATGAACCTGATTCAACCACACCAACCGTTCACAGCCATAAGGCGCTAGAATCTGTAAAAGTTTCATACGATTGGCATGAACAACGGCAGGGTCATCACCCACATGTAGCGCCAAATTAAAGGTGTCATAAGGCGGCTGACAATATCCTGCCGTGCGCCGTAAAGTCTGTCCCGCTAAAACTGACGACGGTAACCCCTTAGCTTCAAGCCAAGGTAATGATGTATTCACAGAATCCATAACAGAACCAATAACATGTGTTGTCAAAATTATCTCCACAAAGCAAATTGCATTGGGGACATCAATTCAGTCTAACGGAATTGACTTAAATCTGGCCGTGCTTCTTTGCGTAACATCTTGACTAAATGTGTAAAATCATCTGGCCACGGTGCTTCAAAATGCATTTCTTCGCCAGTCACAGGATGAACCAAGCCTAACTCTCGCGCATGTAATGCCTGACGTTTGAACTGCTGTAACGTCTGAACCAATTCCGCTGAGATCCCACGCGGTAACCGCGCCCGTCCGCCGTAAGTTGCATCGCCGACCAAAGGAAAACCAATATGCGACATGTGGACACGAATTTGATGAGTACGTCCTGTTTCTAATTGCACACGCAACAAGGTATGTGATCCAAAACGTTCGGCAACACGATAATGAGTGACCGAATCTCGACCGCCATGCTGAACAGCCATTTTCAAGCGATCAGTAGAATGGCGACGAATCGGCTCATCAATTGTGCCACCCGCAATCACATGCCCGACAGCGACTGCATCGTAAATTCGGAAAACTGACTTTTCAGCAAGTTGCTGCGACAGGCTATGCTGTGCAACCAGAGTTTTTGCAATGACCAACAATCCACTGGTATCTTTATCAATACGATGCACCAAGCCTGCGCGGGGTAATTCAGCTAAACGCGAATCGTGATGTAATAAACCATTCACCAAGGTACCAGACCAATTGCCTACACCCGGATGGACAACTAATCCCGCAGGTTTATTGATCACAATAATTTGATCATCCTCAAAAACTATATTCAAGGCCATTTCTTCAGGCAAACTGCGCGTTTGTGCCGCGAGCGTGACATCTAATTGAATTCTTTCTCCACCTAGAGCACGAGATTTCGGCTTAACAATCTTTCCATCAAATGTCAGATCACCAGCAAGCATCCATTCTTTCAATTTTTCACGCGAAAATTCAGAAAATAAAATCGCCGCTACCTGATCAAAACGCAAACCAATCAATGACTCATCAATCACTGCTGTTTTAGCAATATGAGTCGCTGGATGTGCATGTAAACCAAAATCATCAGGCAATGCATCATCAGGGCTGTCATCAATCTCGACACTTTCTCGGATATCATCTCGAGTATCATTCAGCGTCGAATCATCTTCCGACCAGCCATCAATGTTATCTATGGCATTTAAATCGTCGTTCTTAGGGTTTTGGCTCATTATTTACGTCATCATCTGTAGGCTTTGTGTGTTGGTCATAGCATTGGTCATTTGCGAAACAGCGCAAAAATGCTTTAATACTCGGCATTGTAGCCCAGATGGGCATGTTTCTCAGGAGTTTTTATGTCGCTGCCGCGTTTGACGGGTCTTGC
>JASLGO010000152.1 GCA_030150135.1 Aquirhabdus sp. | reverse complement strand
GTGCACGATATTATGCTCTACCAACGGTTCCTAAATGAGCATGCCGATTTGCATACGTTGTTGCATACTCATGCGTATGAAATTGAATTAGAAACAATCGCAGAATGTGATCAACTGGCAAGTGTGGTGTGTGATCATTTTGTTTGGTCTCAATTGACAGATCATATTCGCAATCCTTTGCCTGGCGGTAATCAAGCATTATTGCTGTCTCTCAGTGATGAACGTGGGCGACTCGATATTACGCTGCGTACACGGTTGATGCGTGAAACAGCGCAGCGCGGTGTAGTGCTGGGTGAGACTGCACTGCAATCTTCTCGTTCTGCGATACAGGCATCTTTACGAAATCTTGGTGAGTTGATTGATAAGGATTGTGCGACCAATACCTTTGATGCGCTGCTGGATTATTTGCATCGTGAAAAAATCTCGGTCTATACCAAAGACGGTGATTTGCACGAACTTCCACAAGGCGCAACGGCTGTTGATTTTGCGTACGCCGCGAGTTTATATCTCGGCAATCATGCGATAGCAGCAAAAGTAGATGGCGTAGCCTGTCCGCTTGCAACTCCTCTAGTTAGTGGTCAAAAAGTGGAAATTGTGACGGATGAGCTAGCGACGCCGAACCCAGATTGGCTCGGTTTTGTGAATACACGCAAGGCACGTCGAGCGATTCAACAAGTGCTCAAAGCATCAGACCCTACAGATCGTCTGACCTTGGGGCAGCAAGCTTTAAATCGTGCATTGCAGCTTTATCAGCTAGATATTCGTGATTTGTCAGAACAAGATTGGCATGATGTTTTGACGTGGCAAAAGTTGAAAACTAAAGATCAACTGTTTGAAAAGATTGCCGTCGGTGCACTACTTCCGCAATTGGTTGCAACTAGGTTGCTGTCGCAATTATCGAAACTCAAATCGACATCGTCTCCTATATCTAATCAATCCAATAACTTGATTGCTGGTGCAGATGGTTTGGATGTGCGTTATGCCCCCTGTTGCGTCCCTATTTTGGGTGATCCGATTGAGGGGCATTTAACTCGTCGTGGTTTGGTGGTGCATCGTAGTCGGTGCCGTAATTTGATTCATGAACTCAGTCGTCATCCAGAGAACGTGGTTCATCTGCGCTGGCAAGACTCTACGGATACTGATCCTCGTTTTCCTGCACATCTAAAGATTGACCGTGCACTGACGGATGATGAAAGTACCGAACTTATTTATTTGGTTCGCCGTTTTCAAGGTGGCGTTGAGCGCCTTGAAAGTCATGAAGAATCCAGTAATTTGTCAGTCTTGGTTCGTGATCGCAATCACTTGGCGCGTTTGATTCAAGAAATGCGAATTTTGCTTGATTTTCCGAGTGTGACAAGGTTTGGGATTTGACACGATCACATTGATCGCGACTAAACGTCTTCATATATTATCTTCATAAGCAGATTAAAAAAGAAACTCTATTCAAATGACTTCTTCAATTCCACTTCCCGAACGTATCCGTCCACGCCGTTTATCTGACGTGATTGGTCAGACTCATTTGTTGGGTGAAAAAGGCCCTGTACGTCAAGCGGTTGATCAAGGTCGTCTGCCATCAATTATTTTTTGGGGGCCACCTGGGGTTGGAAAAACGACACTAGCATTTCTGTTAGCGGAAGCTGTGGATCGTCCTTTTATTAGTTTGTCGGCGATTAGTGCAGGCGTTAAAGATATTCGTGAAGTATTGGGGCAAGGTGGAGAATCTGGATTGCTTGCACCACCAGTAGTTTTTATTGATGAAATTCATCGTTTTAATAAATCACAGCAAGATGCTCTGCTTGCCGCAGTTGAAAAAGGAAAAATCACTCTAATCGGTGCAACGACAGAAAATCCTTCGTTTGAGGTGAACTCTGCGCTGTTGTCGCGTTGTCAGGTGTATACGCTGCAAGGTTTAAGCCGTGATGAGATGATTGCGATTGTACAACGTGCATTGACCACAGATGTTGTGTTGAAAACTCGAAATATTGAGCTACGTGAACCTGATACGTTATTGCAATTATCGGGTGGTGATGCGCGTAAATTATTGAATCTGCTTGAGCTCGTTGTGGATACTCATGCCGCTGATGCAGATGTTGTGATTACCAATGATCTCGTCCTGCAAAGTGCCCAACAAAACATCGTGCGTTATGACAAGTCAGGAGATCAACATTACGATATTGTTTCTGCGTTTATTAAATCCATGCGCGGCAGTGATCCTGATGCGGCGCTGTATTGGATGGCGCGGATGATTAAAGGTGGTGAAGATCCTGTATTTATCGCGCGCCGTATGCTGATTCTGGCATCGGAAGATATCGGTAATGCCAATCCCAATGCGTTGTTACTTGCAGGGGAGTGTTTCCGCGCTGTACAGGCAATAGGTTATCCAGAGTGTCGAATTATTTTGGGTCAAACAGTGGTTTATTTGGCAACCAGTGCCAAAAGCAATAGCACGTATCTTGCGATTAATGCTGCTCTAGATTTAGCAGAAAAAACCGCTGATTTACCTGTGCCGATGCATTTACGCAATGCACCGACTCGCTTGATGAAAGAGCAGGGTTATGGTGTTGGTTATAAGTATGCGCATGATTTTGCTGGAAACTTCGTGCAGCAAGATTTCTTGCCTGAGCAGTTGCGTGGAACGGTTTTTTATAAAGCGGGTGATAATCCGCGTGAGCGTGAAACAGCTAAGTCTATGAGTGATAAGTGGAAAGGGTTTAAGTGACCGTTGAGTTGCTTTTTTTTTTAATGGTTTAAACAGCTTTTTAGATGATTTTTTAGTGACTATTACTCAGAACAGGTATTAAATAGAGATTGGACGGAATAAAAAATATCCAGTAGATTCGTTCGTATACTTCTAAAAAGAAGGATTTATGCAATGGACATACAAACTACAAGAACATATCGACCAAGTCCGAAAATCATGCTTTTGCGGATGTTGATCGTCATCGCTGTGATTGTTGGTATTAGTTTTGCAATTCCATATCAAAGCCTTCCCGGCTTAGCCGTCATTCCAGTGATTTTAACTCTGCTTTTTGTCATGAGGATGACAGTCGAAGGTACTGAGGTGATTGCGATTGCATCGACCAAGGTGGAGTTGGGTAAATTTCTTGGTAAGCAAATTATTTTGATGAGATCGATTCAATATATACGATCAGTTTCTCATTTAGGGTTGCATTACATTGTGATTGAGACTGATAAAAATTCGTTTCGGATGGGAGGATTTTTGTCAGCTCAACAAAAAAAGGAAGTTGTGGCGAATATCATGGAGCATATTCGGGTTAATATTCCCGAGAATTTCTTTTATGTAAAACATAAAGTGGATAAGTTTTGATGTCGAAACATTGGATTGATGTTTTTGGGATATCAAATGATTTGAATGAAAGGAATCATGAATGGATGCGCAAAAGATAACGGTCTTTAAGCCG
>JASLGO010000066.1 GCA_030150135.1 Aquirhabdus sp. | reverse complement strand
CCTAACAGTTGTGCTGAGGACTATAGCGAGAGTGAACCACCTGATCCCATCCCGAACTCAGAAGTGAAACCTCTTTGCGCCGATGGTAGTGTGGCATTCGCCATGTGAGAGTAGGGCATCCTCAGCTCATTTATTCGTAACAATAGTTACAGTCAAAACCCCCGTCTCGAAAAGATGGGGGTTTTCGTTTTTTTGGGAGAAATTTTATTGGTAATTTCCACCGATACTGCTTTGTGCTGCGGTAGAATAAGATCATTGAATTGAATACATGTTTTTACAAGTTTAGGAATAACGTCATGAGCAGCCAGATTATCCAGCCACCAAGTTCTCTTATCATTTTTGATACGACGCTACGTGATGGTGAGCAAAGTCCTGGCGCGTCGATGACGAAAGAAGAAAAAATTCGTATTGCTCGTCAACTTGAAAAGCTCGGTGTTGATGTGATCGAGGCTGGTTTTGCTGCGGCGAGTGAAGGTGATTTTGATTCGATTTCGACGATTTCTGGCATCATTCGTAACTCTACAATTTGTTCATTAGCCCGTGCGAATGAGAAAGATATCCGCCGTGCTGGTGATGCGATCAAACATGCAAATCGTGGTCGTGTACATACTTTTATTGCGACCAGTCCAATTCACATGCAATACAAATTACGTATGAATGAAGATCAAGTTGTTGAAGCCGCTGTTCGTGCGGTGAAGATGGCACTTGAATATACGGATGATGTTGAGTTTTCTGGTGAAGATGCGGTTCGTTCAGAAATTGATTTTTTAGTAAGGATTTTTGATGAGGTGATTAAGGCTGGCGCCAAGACCATTAATGTGCCAGATACTGTGGGATATTCAACTCCTGCATTATATGGTGAGCGTTTTGCACAGTTGATTGCGCGTGTTCCAAATTCAGACAAAGTGATTTGGTCGACGCATTGTCATAATGATCTGGGTATGGCGGTTGCTAATTCGCTCGCCGCAGTACAAGCAGGTGCGCGACAAGTTGAGTGTACGATCAATGGCTTAGGTGAGCGTGCGGGTAATGCGGCACTAGAAGAAGTTGTTATGGCAACTCGTGTGCGTAAAGATATTTTCAATGTCACAACCAATATTCGGACTGAAGAAATTGTTCCAGCATCACGTTTGGTTTCTGCAATTACTGGATATGCGGTACAACCTAATAAAGCCATTGTTGGTGCAAATGCGTTTGCGCATGAATCGGGTATTCACCAAGATGGTATTTTGAAGCATCGTGAAACCTATGAAATTATGCGTGCTGAAGATGTGGGTTGGAATGCCAATAAACTGACGTTAGGTAAGTTGTCTGGACGTGCGGCATTCCGTTCACGGTTGGAAGCACTAGGGATTTCGATTGAATCTGATGATGCATTGAATGCATTATTTGTGCGTTTTAAAGAGTTGGCTGATCGCAAAAGCGAAATTTTTGATGAAGATTTACATGCTTTGGTCAGCGGTCATCAAGGTGCAGATGTTTGCAAACGATTTGAGCTTACTGAATTGGAAGTGACCAGCAAAACAGGTCAAGTGCCTCGCGCGCATTTAGTCTTGAGTGTGGATGGTAAGGCTCATCCTGTTAGTGCCAATGGTTCAGGGCCTGTGGATGCGACATTTAAAGCGATTGAAGTGATTGCTAAATCAGGTGCGACGTTGGAGTTGTATTCGGTGAATGCGATTACTAGTGGTACGGATAGCCAAGGCGAAGTGGCTGTTCGATTGAATCAAAATGGGCGCATTGTCACAGGACAAGGTGCGGATACCGATATCGTGATTGCCAGTGCAAAAGCATATTTAGATGCGCTGAATTGGTTATCAACACAAGGCAAGGCGAATCCACAGACTGATGAGGTGATGTAATTTTGCAGCAGCAACAGGCACGCACCCGCGCAGTTTTAGCCGCCTTAGGGATTCCTCTTTGGGCAGTTCGTGGTGAGCCTGTGCAAAATACAACCGCTATTTCAGTATGGGGTATTGAGGGTGAATCATCATCGGTTGCTGTGCCAGACGAAATGGTTCAGCCCAATGTTGTGCAAGAAGCATCAATCACGTTTCCTAAATCTCAGTCCGTTGCAGTTCAAGTTGGATCTAAAGCTGTTCAGGCTCAGGCGGAAGTAACTGCTAATACACTTACGAATTTGCCTGTCAAAACGATACAGCCTGATCAGAAACCTGTACGCCAACCATTTACTCAGCCTATTGTTGCGAGTGAAGCAGTTCATGTTGTCCAAGTTTTGCGCTTTAGTTTGGAAGCGCGAGTGATTGGAAACTGGGTGGTTCTAGTGTCTGTACAGGCGTTGAATCATCCTGATCGCAATGCCTTATGGAAAAATTTAAATCAAGCATTGGTTTCTAGTGATCATGTCAATGAAGTTGGCCGCTTGGATTGGCCGTTAGCCGAGGGTGCGCGTTGGCAACATAATGATGGCGCACAAGCTGCATTGATGGGCTTTTTAAGTCGGTTTGGATCTGAGCGTCGCATTGGTTTGATGGGTGAATTGCCTGATCACGTGATCCCGGAGCAATTAGAGCGTTTGCCATCATTAGATGAGTTGTTACAAGAACCATTAAAAAAACGGACTTTGTGGCGTTTATTAACAGGCAGTATTCGCTAGTTAATTTGATGTAATAAAAAACCTCCTAATGCATAGGAGGTTTTTTTATAGGTTGATTTTGATTGAAGCAGATTATTTCTGTGTAGGGACGGTAATAAACGGCATTGTTCCGCCGCCTGTGTATTGAGGAAGTACGCCGTTCCATTTTTCAATGGCTTTCATTTTGACGTATTCTTCACCGCCTTGTTCCTTAATCGCTTGCGCTTGGATGCGAATGGTTTCCGCTTTGGCTTGAGCCATGGTGATTTTTTGTTCAGCTTCAACTTTAATGCGATCAAGGTCGTTCTTCGCTTTTAATGCATTTTGTTCTGCGGTTTGTTTGGCTTCGATGGCTTCATCAAACGCTTTAGAGAAACTAAAATTGGTGATTTGAATATCTTCGACAGTGATATTGTAGTTGGCTAATGAGTTACGCAAACCGATGGCAATTTCTTGTTTGACTGCATCACGACGAGTTAAAAGCTCTTCTGCAGAAAAGCGTGCAATCACGGCTTTTACAATTTCCTGAATCCGAGGTTCGATCACCTTATCCTCAACATCTAGACCGATACGGGTGTACGTGTCTTGCAGATTATTTGCATTCAGATGGTAGTTCAATGCAACTTCAGTTGTGACAGTTTGCAAATCTTTGGTGCCAGCACTCGCGGGTGCTTTGGATTTTTGGGTGCGTACATCGACCAGAATGACACGTTCGATGAAAGGCATTTTTAAATGCAAACCATCCGATACTACTTCTTGAACTTGTCCAAAGCGTAGGACGAGTGCACGTTGACCTGAGGCGACGGTGTAGAAGCATCCCCAAAAAATAAAAAATGCAATGAGTGCAAGAAAACCGATCAGGATGTATTTGGCCTTATTCAAGGTGAATGGCGATGGTGAGTATGTTGGCATTAATATCAGTCCATTTTAATGTTTTAAAAATATAGTTTTAACGTCTTTGATCTTAGCAGATATGAGTGAAAACATCGTGAAATCAATTGAACATAAAAAAACCGACTTCATGAGAGAGTCGGTTTTTTGATACAGGGTTAAAGCGTATATCGATTAGCGTTCCAGCAATGCTAATTTGTTTGGCTTACCATCCCATTCAGCAGCATCAGCTGGACGTTCACCGATCACAGTAATGTTTGGCCAGATTGCAGAGAGTTCTGTGTTGAGTTCTAGGAACTTTTCCTGACCTTTTGGTAGTTCATCTTCAGAGAAAATCGCATTGGCTGGACATTCTGGTTCGCAGAGCGCACAGTCGATACATTCATCAGGGTTAATGACCAAGAAGTTTGGACCTTCGTAGAAGCAATCTACTGGGCATACTTCAACGCAGTCTTGGTATTTACATTTAATGCAGTTTTCGGTGACAACAAAGGTCATGGCGGTAGGCTACCTAAAGTCAAAAATCTTAAATTCAAAAATGGTTTCAAACAGTTCTTTTAAAGATAAAGGAACTGTGGATGAATCGAATGTCGCATAGTTTAATCTATTTACCGTCCGATACCAATTCCTTTAGCTGATATAGAATATCAAGTGCTTGCTTAGGAGTAAGATCATCGACATTTAGCGCATTTAATTCATCAATGACTGGCGACTCTTCAATCAAAGCGATATTTTGTTGAGAAGGCGATAGCGTTTGGTGAGGTTCTTGGCTAAAGAGGTCGTCAAATAAGTCATTTTGCCCTAAATGAACGGCTTGCTGGCGCTCAAGTGCTCGTAGGCGACTGCGCGCTTCTTTGATGACGGGTGCTGGAATCCCTGCGAGTTTGGCGACTTGTAAGCCGTGACTTTTACTGGCGGCGCCATCTTGAACTTGATGGAGTAGGATAAGCTCACCGTTGATTTCACGTGCCGCAACATGACGATTTTCAATACCAGCTTGTACGCCAAGTTCGGTCAGTTCAAAGTAATGTGTTGCAAAAAGACATAAGCAGCTGATTCGTTTTGCTAAATCTAAGACGCAAGCCCAAGCCAACGATAAGCCATCGTAGGTACTCGTCCCGCGACCGACTTCATCCATTAGGACTAAAGATTGGCTGGTGGCATGATGTAGAATTTGTGCGGTTTCGGTCATTTCCACCATAAAGGTCGATTTGCCACTGGATAAGTCATCCGCTGAGCCGATACGAGTGAAAATTCGATCAACAGGTCCTAAAATCGCTTTGCTGGCTGGCACATAACTCCCTGAATAAGCGAGTAATGTTATCAATGCCGTTTGGCGCATATAGGTTGATTTACCACCCATGTTTGGGCCAGTAATGAGAATCAAGCGATTATTTTGATTGAGAAAGACATCATTCGGCGTAAATGGCGCACGACTGACGGCTTCGACGACAGGGTGACGACCACCCTCAATATCAATCAATGCTTCATTGGTAAAAGAAGGACGTGTCCACCCGCGCAAACGTGCCTGACTTGCCCAGTTTGCTAAGACATCAAACTCGGCGATTGCTGCACTCATCATTTGCAATGGCGCAAGCTGTTGTTTGAGGTGGTCTAGTAATTGTTCAAATAAAATCTTTTCACGCATCAGTGCACGCGACTCACTGGATAAGACTTTATCTTCAAAGGTTTTTAATTCAGGCGTGATATAGCGTTCGGCATTTTTGAGCGTTTGGCGACGGATAAAGTGCGCAGGCGCAGATTCCGCTTGCGCGCGAGTGAGTTCAATGAAGTAGCCACTGACACGGTTGTAGCCGATTTTTAAAGTATTAATACCTGTAGCGGCACGTTCACGAGTTTCCATATCGAGCAGATATTGACTGGCATGATCGCGGATTTGGCGTAAGTCATCCAGCTCAGCATCAAATCCATCGGCAATCACACCGCCTTCACGCAGGAGAACAGGCGGAAGTTCATTGATGGCTTTGGTTAATAAGGCGTAGACATCATTAAATTGTCCAAGCTGGTCGCTGAGTGCGTCAAGTAGACTACGATTGTCGAGTTGTTCCCAGCCTTTGCCATGCAGTGCAGGTTGAAGTGCATGATGGAGGAGTGGGAGTTGTCCGCAAGTTTGACGCAGTTGAACGAGGTCACGTGGACGGGCTGTGCCTAACGCGATGCGTCCGAGTACACGTTCTACATCGCCGATATTTTTCAGCACAATACGAATGGGTTCGTCGTGAAAACCATTCTTCAATCGTGCAATGGCGTCTAAACGCGCATCCAAAATTTGTGTGTCACGCAGTGGCTGCATGAGTGTTCGTGCTAATAAGCGACTGCCCATCGCTGTTTGGCAATCATCAATGAGCGCAAGTAGAGATGTGCCGTGTTCAAACAATGGATCAACGATTTCCAAGTTGCGCCGTGTCACGGGGTCCAGTGCAATAAAAGAATCCATTGATTCAAGGCGTAGGTGTTGAATATGGGGCAAATTACTTTGTTGGGTTTCGCGCGCGTAGTGGAGCAGTGCGGCGGCGGCAGCTTGTGCAAGCGGTAAATGATCGATGCCAAAGCCAGATAAAGTGCTGACGTTGAATTGGCGGCACAAGGTTTTATGTGCATTTTTTAGATCGAAATCGACGTTTGGACGGCGTGTAATTGTGGTGTTTGGTGTGAGTGTGCTATTGCTAGATGTGCCGCACAGTTGTTTGACCTCATCCAAAGTCATTTTTTCTTGTTGGATGAGATTTTCATCAATCAACAATTCAGCAGGTGCAATGCGTGCGAGTTCGATGGTTAAACGTGCGGTATCAAAACCAATTTCTTGTACGGTGAGTGCGCCCGTTGCTAGTTCAAGAACGGCAATACCGACTTGACTCTTTGCCGAATTGTTTTGCATGCAAATTGCAGCCATGCGGACGGCGCGATGACTCGGCATCAAGGCTTCATCGGTGAGCGTACCAGCCGTGAGGACGCGCACGACTTTGCGTTCGACTGGACCTTTGCCTGTGACTTCACCAACCTGCTCGCAAATTGCAACGGTTTCGCCAGCTTTGACTAGGCGCGCTAAATAACCTTCGGCAGCATGATAAGGCACACCTGCCATTGGAATCGGTTCACCGCCTGATTTCCCGCGATGGGTCAGGGTAATGCCTAATAGTTTTGCCGCTCGATGTGCATCCTGAAAGAACAACTCATAAAAATCACCCATCCGATAAAATACGAGCGCGTGTGGATATTCACGCTTCATATTTAAATATTGCTGCATCATTGGCGTATGAGAGGCAATATCGGCGTTTGGCTGGAGATTTTCTGAGGTGTGCGTGGACATATCTGACATAACAGGAATCAGTTTTACGATGATAAAGACCGACGTATCATACCGAAAAAACTGATTCAGGCTGTTAAGTTTTTGCAGGTTATTAGAGCTGTTTTAATAAAAAACCACTTGCATGAAGTGGCTTCTAATTGCATTTAGAATGAGAATCCAACACCAAGGTTGAATGAGTCGCCTAGATTAAAGTGATCGGCGTCAGGCAGTTTGTCGATTTTGTTTTTACGATAGTCAGCTTTGACGACGACACCTTCGCCGATTTCCAAATTCGTGCCCAATGTCCAGATTTTTTCATCAGGTTTTTTCGCTGCTAGCGAGTCAAATCCAGCTGCGGTGTTCAAGATTTCGTAACGGATAAATGGTTTGAGTACATAGTCACCACTTTGCCATGCACGATATCCTGCTTGCAAATAACCACCGTAAAACAGGCTAGGGATCAACGTTGGATCAGTTGTTGTACTTGCCAAGAAGCTGGCATTCAAGTCTTCAGTATTGCTGATTGTGGCGCGAATAAATTCACCTGAAAGATCCAAATTGCCAATCTCATAGCGACCATGCAAATCAAGCATCAAGAGTTTGGAGTGATTGCCCAAGAAATTAGGTTGATGCTGACCAATACTGTCATAAACGACAGAACCTCCCAGCATCAAACCAGGTATGCCGCGCCAGTTCAGTGCAACAACACCACCAAAATCGCGTGCCGCAGCAAATTGCCCTTCACCATGTGTTGCTTGAAGCGGTCCGCGATCATGCCCTTCTGTCGAAGTCGGATCCCATTTGCTTAAATTTGGTGATGACGTGAAGGCGGCATCCCAAGTGAAGCCGTTTTCTGTATCACCAGAGAGTCCGACACCCACTTCACGCCAAGTGCTTGGAATAATTTTGGTATCGACTTCAGGGCGATAAACGCCATAGTAAGCAGTAGGTTCGTGGTTTTGATTAATTAGACCAACAGGCATCAGGAATAGACCTGCACGACCGCGTAGATCGGGCTTGAACTCCCGCTCAATCCAGAGTTGTTCAACTTCGGCTTCGCCTTGATCACTGGATGAAGTAATAGCGTGTTCCCATTCAAATTCAGCGACCATTTTGGTTTTGTCATCGAAGCGATGATTTAAACCAATAACAGCTCGTTGCACATCGACATTAGAGTTTTCAGGTGCTTTGGTTGGGCGGGTATAGCCGATTTCGCCGTAGCCAGAAACGGTTGTAGAAGATCCATCATTAGATTTTTTCTGTGAAGTACTGGATTTGATATCTTGTTGAACCTGATCAATGGCTTGAGCTTGCTGCTGGACTTGTTGTGCTTGTTGCTGAACTTGCGTATTTTGTACTTGAACCTGAGCTTCCTGCTTCAATTGCTTTGCTTCAATCTGATTGAGTTTCTCAAGCAGTAACTTATTTTGTGCGCTGAGTTCTTTCACCATCTGAGTGAGTTGAGCATTGCTCATTGAATCAGAGTTTTGATCATTAGTTGCGAATGCGAGGCTACTCATCCCACTGGTGATGAGCATCATGCCCGACATTGCCATAGCACGTGCCAGACTATTCTTACGATTCAAATACTGCATAGTGTCCTCATGAAAAATGATGATATTGCGCATCGAAAAATGTACTTTGTTCTGTAATGGTTAAAATGATAATACTTCTTGTTTACATTTGTAAGTATTTATTTCGGTTTTGTGGGGGAGAAAATTTCTAAACGCTCACTTGCTTGGGCTGGCGGAGTCATAAAAAGGAATGGCGTGCTAAAAACTCGATACCCATAAATAACGAATTAAAAAGCATGTGTGAAAGATTCAATTACATAGATTGCAGCGTTTCATCTCATCAAACGCTGCAAAATATGGTTAAATACGCGATTAAATTTTAGCTTCATTTTTTTTATTATTTTTTCATCGCAAGGACATCCTTTCATGCGTGCTTATAATTTCTGTGCTGGTCCTGCCGCGCTTCCTACAGCTGTTCTCAATCGTGCCCAAACTGAACTTCCAGACTGGCATGGCACAGGCATGTCAATCATGGAAATGAGTCATCGCAGTGATGATTTTGTTGGTGTCGCTGAGAAGGCTGAAGCCGATTTACGCACGTTATTAAACATCCCATCGAACTATAAAGTCTTGTTTTTACAAGGTGGAGCAACACTGCAATTCTCGGCTGTGCCACTTAATTTGTTAGGTGCTGGACAAACTGCTGACTATATCGATACTGGGATTTGGGCGGATAAAGCGATTGCTGAAGCGCGTCGTTATGGCAATGTAAATGTTGCTGCATCGAGCAAAGCCGATCATTTCCGTCATGTGCCAGCGCAAAGCGAATGGCAACTGACCAAAGGCGCAGCCTATGTGCATTACACACCGAACGAAACAATCGGTGGCTTGCAGTATGACTTCATTCCTGAAGTGGATGCGCCGCTTGTTGCAGATTTTTCATCTTCAATTTTGTCTGAGCCATTAGATGTTTCTAAATTTGGTTTGATTTATGCCGGCGCGCAAAAGAATATTGGCCCAGCAGGTCTGACATTGGTCATTGTGCGTGATGATCTGATCGGTCGTGCGCAGTCAATCACACCAAGTTTGCTGGATTATGCACAACAAGGCAAAAACGGTTCGATGATCAACACGCCGCCAACTTTTGGTTGGTATTTGGCGGGTCTGGTGTTTGAATGGTTGATCGAGCAGGGTGGTTTGACGGCCATGCAAAAACTCAATCAAGAAAAAGCTGCAGCGTTGTATGGCTATATTGATCAAAGTGGTTTTTATGCCAATCCAATCAAGAAAGAAAATCGTTCAATCATGAACGTGCCATTTACGCTTGCGGATGCTTCGCTTGAGAAGGCATTCCTTGCAGAAAGTACAGCAGCAGGTTTGTTGAACTTGGCGGGTCATCGTTCAGTTGGTGGTATGCGTGCAAGTTTGTATAACGCTGTGCCGCTTGAAGCTGTTCATGCGTTGGTTGCGTTTATGCAAGACTTTGCGAAACGTCACGGTTAATTTAAGCCGATGGAAAATCAAAGCTATGCAGAGTACATCCAGCATGTACTTTGTGAGCTTGATATTCCAGCAAGTGTCATTGCTGAACGTGGTTTTGTGTTATGCGAAGAAGCGACAGAACTTGTTCTCATTCAAACTGACGAAAATGGCAGAATGCATCATCTTGAACCCGCTGCTGCGAATGCGTGGTTCAAGATGCGAGAAGCTGCAAAAGCCCAGAATATAGATCTCTTTGTTGTTTCGGCCTTTAGAAGTGTCAGTCGTCAGGCAGAGATTATTCAACGAAAATTAGAACGAGGCTTGTCATTAAGCCAGATTCTGTCCGTTAGTGCTTTACTGGGTTATAGTGAGCACCATACTGGGCGGGCGGTGGATTTAGGAACGGCAGGAAGCCAGCCTTTAGAGGTTGAATTTGAGCGGACACGCAGTTTTGATTGGCTCACTCGTCATGCCAATGATTATGGTTTCTATATGTCTTACCCTCGAAATAATTCATCGGGTTATGATTATGAGCCGTGGCACTGGTGTTACAAGAGTTGATTTTTGAGTATTCCAATAAGTAGATTTAACCCATTCATTAAATTAGAAGAAGAGTATTTTTATGTATACAGGTAGTTGTCTTTGTGGCGGTATTAGTTTTTCAATTAATGCAGAACTTGCACCTATTCAAATTTGCCACTGCTCACAATGTCGTAAGGCGCAAGGTACTGCGTTCGCAACCAATACGCCTGTTTCAACTGCTGATTTTGAGTTGAAGAGTGGTGCGGATTTATTAACTGAATATGAGTCTTCACCAGGAAAAAGACGTTTCTTTTGTCGTCAATGTGGTTCTCCGATTTATAGCAGTCGTGATTCTTTGCCGAATGTCATTCGTATTCGTGCGGGATTGTTGGATGAGCCGTTAAAGGTTAAGCCGGGATTTCATTTTTATACGGCATCAAAATGTAGTTGGTGGGAAATCAATGATGATTTGCCGAAGTATGAAGAAGGTGTGAAGTAACGCGTTTGATGTAGGCTGCGGGCTTGCCCCAGCTTTTTTGAATTAATTGCGGTGCTGGGGCAAGCCTCCAGCCTACTCAACTTCATAGTCATCAAGATTTTCCCCACCACACAAACACTTCACATAAAAAACATCTAGCTTGCTGGACATGTTGAGTAATCATTCCAATAATAGAATGACTTAATTCCAATAAAATTTTTCATCATGACTGATTTTGTCAATACGATCCCCAGCAAACAGATTTTACTGGTCGAAGATGATCCTGCAATCGCAGAGCCTTTGATTTACGCGCTGGAGCGTGAAGGTTGGAAGGTGCATTGGGTGACGTTAGCGGCCCAAGCTTTAGAGCGACTTGCGACGATGCCGCATGATTTTATTATCCTCGATGTCGGTTTGCCTGATATGGATGGCTTTGATTTATGCCGAGCAATACGTAAAGAGTGGACAACGCCATTACTATTTTTAACCGCGCGTAGTGAAGAAATTGAACGTATTATTGGTCTAGAAATTGGCGCGGATGATTACTGCGCCAAACCATTTAGTCCTCGCGAAATTATCTCAAGAATTAAAGTCATTTGGCGGCGAGTGAATGCACAAGATGTGTTGCAGAATTCCGTCAAGAGCCAACCTGAAGTGATAGAGACGCCGAATGAAACTGAGCATCTCATTGCTTGGGGTGAATGGCAGCTAAATTTATTAACGTTTCATGTAACTTATCATAACAAAGCACTTAATCTCACGCGTTATGAGTTGCGATTGCTGGAAGTTTTACTGAAACAGCCTGAGCGCGTTTGGAGTCGTGGACAGCTCATGCAAGCGGCTTGGGAGCATCCAGATCATAGTTTGGAACGAACAATTGATAGTCATATCAAAACATTACGCCAAAAATTGCGAGCTATTCACCCTATTGATCCGATACAGACACATCGTGGATTGGGATATAGTCTGAGTCGTTCTTAGGGTTTCTTCTCTTTTGATGCGTAGGGATGCTGCATGTCGATTTTTTTAAGAATTTGGTTTGCCTTCGCCATCGTGTTGCTGGCGGGAAGTTTTTTTACTTTTAATGCCCTGCAAAATCAAATCAAGCCGAGTGTGCGCCAAGTCGTCGAAGAAACGCTTGCGGATAATGCCAATATCATCGCCAGTCTCATTGCCCCAGATGTTGCCAATCAGACGATCAAGACGCCTGAGTTTAATCAGAAAATCATCCAAATTCTCAACCGAAAACTCGGTGCAAAAATTTGGAGTCAACAAAAAAATACGGTCAATCAGCAGCTTTATATTACCGATGCGCAAGGAATTGTTTTATACGATTCGCAAGGTTTAGCGACAGGTCAGGACTATTCGCGCTGGAATGATGTGTATCTCACTTTGCATGGTCGTTACGGCGTGCGTTCGACGCGCACTGATCCCAATGATTCAAGTACCTCCACGATGTATGTGGCTGCACCAATCATCTGGAATGGGCAACTGATCGGGGTGTTATCATTAGCAAAACCTGGGGTGTCGGTTCAACCCTATATTGATCTTGCTCAACGTGAAATGGCGATGCGAGCACTTTGGATTGTGGCGTTGTCGTTGATTGTCAGTGGGATGGTTGCTTGGTGGCTTAGGCATAGCATTGAACAGGTTCGGCGATATGCACTGCGATTAACACCAACAAATTCATTTGGTGAGGCTGGTGAACATTCGATTCAGACGATTCAACCAATTCAGAAAGCGATGAGTAAACCTTTGCATTTTTGGTCGGCGCGTGAGCTCAATGAACTGACTCAAGCGATTGATCAGATGCACGAAGCACTTGCTGGCAAGGCGTATGTTGAGAATTATGTGCATACTCTGACTCATGAACTGAAAAGCCCTTTGACTGCGATTGCTGCCAGTGCGGAGTTGTTACACGATGATTTACCTGAATTAGATCGCAAACGTTTTGCTCAGAATATTAACGAGCAAACACAGCGATTACAGAATCTGATTGAGCGATTATTGCTTTTGGCTCGACTTGAAAAACAGCAAGACCTGCATGGACAGAAACTTGAAAAACTGATGATTTATGTCGCTAAGAATATGAATCAATTGCTACAAGAACGAAGTGCAGTCATGAAGACTCGCAATTTGCATATAGAGATGAACATTCCATCAGAAATGACCGTGCAAGCAGAACCGTTTTGGTTGAATCAAGCACTTGGTAATGTTCTCGATAATGCTTTTGATTTCACGCCGCAAGGTGGACGTATCACGATTAACTGCATTGCGTTCGCGGATGTTCAACAACAAAAAAATAGCATCATGATTCAGATCGAAAATGAAGGCGAGGCGATTCCTGATTATGCGTTGCCTCAGGTTTTTGATCGGTATTATTCTTTGCCTAGACCTGACAGTGGGCGTAAAAGTACGGGCATTGGATTGACGCTGGTGCGTGAAGTGATGGCGTTACATCAAGGGCAAGTTCAGGTCGAAAATGTCGATGGTGGTGTGCGAGTGAGTTTGCTGTTTTAGGACGTACTGAGTTCACAGTAAATCCATTTTCATTTCACATCTGTTCCATGGGGACTTCATTTCTAAGTCACACAATACATTCTCAAATTAAAAAAGGGGAGTATGAAAAGTGACTCGATTATTCACGTCAAAATTTGTAGTGATTGGTTTTTTAACCTTTCTGTTTCTCATTGCGCTGACAATGTTGTCAAATCTAGTTAGTGAACGACAAAGTTACAATGAGAGTGTACTCAAAGGGATCGGTCAGGATTACGTCAATCCGCAAACGGTGTTGACGCCTTTTATTGTGGTTCCGACCACTAATTCTCAGGCTTGTGGCAATGATTTGAAAAAAACCTGTGTCTTCACTAAAGACATCATTATCAGTCCAAGTCACTCATCGTGGACGCATCAATTAAAAGTCAGTGATGATAATTTCAAACGCGGGATTTATAAGGCGAGAACTTACGTTGATGCCGTTTCGATAAAAGGGAGCTTTGTAATCCCAAATCAGCCCATGGTTGCAACCAATAATCAGGCGATTAATCAAACGATACATTGGGACAAAGCAACCATTCGTTTAAGTATTTCTGATTTACGCGGTCTGACCAATCAGCCCGTGATGACACTGAATCAGCAAAAGGTTGTATTTAATTTTCCTACAGATGGTCGTGCTGACCGATTAGCAATGACGTTTACTGAAGCGCCTATTGAGCTAAATCCACAAACCCAAAATTTAGATTTTGATCTTAATTTTGAATTAAATGGCATGAGTAGCTTGGAAGTGATTCCTGTGGGACGTGATATGTCGATGAGTGTCAGTGCAAATTGGGCTCATCCTAGTTTTTATGGGGCGTCTCTACCTCAGAAAAAATTTCAGGACAATGGTTTTAATGCCACTTGGCAGAACACCTATATCGCTAATCAGAATGCTGAACGCCTCAATGCGTGTATGAGCAACGGTAATAAAACCACATGTGATCTTCTTAAAAATGCAGAAAGTAGTGCATTTGCTGTGAAGTTTATCAATGCCGTTGATACATACACCATGTCAGATCGAACGATCAAATATGGATTGCTCTTTCTGATGATTACCTTCGGTGCGTTTTTCTTGTTTGAAGTGCTGAAGAAATTACGTATTCATCCGATGCAATATACCTTGGTTGCGGCTGCGTTGGGTGTCTTTTATCTCCTGTTGCTGTCATTCAGTGAGCATGTTGATTTTGCAGTTGCCTACCTAGGTTCTAGTGCTGCATGTGTCTTACTCATCAGTTTTTATGTGTATTACGTGCTGAAAGGGCTTGGACGAACGCTGCTGCTCACCACAATTTTATCCGCGATGTATGCCTCCATGTATGTGATCTTGCAGTCAGAAGATTTAACGCTGATTTTAGGTTCAGTTCTGGTCTTTGTGTTGATTGCAGTCATGATGTTTCTAACGCGTAAGGTGGATTGGTATGACGTTTCCGCGTCTACACAGGAGTCATCATGAACGCACCATTTAATATTGAACTAGCGAATTTTATGAAAATATTACTCGCGAAAGGCTCGATTCAAGACTTTTCAAATCCGATTAGAAAAGTGGATGTTTTACGTTATTACCGAGAAACCAAGCAGGCATTCATCAATCTAGGAGGTTTGTTGATTAGTCAAACAGATGGACGGTTTTATCTTTTCAATCATGAAGGTGAGTTAGTTTTGATTGATCAAATTCAGCTTTGAAAATCAGATAAACTAATTTCATAAACTAAAAAACCACCATGAATTCAAAACTCATGGTGGTTTTTTATTTCAACACTCAATGAGCGTGTTAGACGTTGAAGCGGAAGTGCATCACATCGCCATCTTGTACGATGTAGGTTTTGCCTTCCAAACGCCATTTGCCAGCTTCTTTTGCACCAGCTTCACCTTTGAAGCCAACAAAGTCATCATAAGCGATGACTTCTGCACGAATAAAGCCTTTTTCAAAGTCAGTGTGGATCACACCCGCTGCTTGTGGTGCGCTTGCACCTTTTTTGACTGTCCACGCACGAACTTCTTTGACACCTGCGGTGAAGTAAGTTTGCAAACCGAGGAGAGCGTAACCTGCACGAATCACACGGTTCAATCCTGGTTCTTCCATGCCAATCGCCTCTAAGAATTCCGCTTTTTCAGCTTCATCAAGTTGGGCAATTTCAGCTTCGATTTGATTGCACAGTGGCACAACAATCGAATTTTCTTTTGCAGCCAGTTCACGAACTGCATCAAGATGAGGGTTATTTTCAAAGCCATCTTCTGACACGTTAGCGATGTACATTGTTGGTTTCAGGGTCATTAAGCCCATACCGCGAACGAGTTTGAGTTGATCTTCGTCAAGATCAACTGAGCGAGCTTGATCACCTGCTGCCAGTGCTTTTTCGATGCGCTCTAAAATATCTTTTGTTGCGACTGCTTCTTTGTCGCCACCTTTAGCAGCTTTAGTCAAACGGACAATCGCTTTGGTGACTGTATCCAAATCCGCGAGGGCAAGTTCGGTATTGATGGTCGCAATATCATCAAGTGGATTCACGCGATTATTCACGTGGATGACATTGTCATCTTCAAAGCAGCGTACAACGTGAGCAATTGCGTCGGTTTCACGGATGTTTGCAAGGAATTTATTACCTAACCCTTCGCCCTTACTTGCGCCCGCAACCAGACCTGCGATGTCCACGAACTCCATCGTTGTCGGCATGACGCGCTCAGGTTTAACGATTTCGGCAAGCGCATCTTGACGTGGATCTGGTACAGGCACGATGCCAGTGTTTGGCTCAATCGTACAAAATGGGAAGTTTTCCGCAGCGATAGCGGCTTTGGTCAGTGCATTAAATAGCGTAGATTTACCGACGTTAGGCAGGCCGACGATGCCGCAATTAAAACCCATAATGATATTCCTATTGATGATTCAACTTGATTTGCTAGCATATTTATAATCAAAAAATAGTTCACAATGTGATTTATAAAAAGCTAACGGATCAATTTACTCATGGAGTTGAGCAAAAAAGTTTGTAAAATTGGCGCATATGATACACCAAAGTCGGTATGCTGTTCTGCACGATCTTTCATTGCTTGTTCTGTCTCTTGAGAAAAATAGTTATGCGTATTTTGTTTCAGTTTCCATTGTCCCATTATTGTGAAAAAGCCCGCTGGTTACTGGATTACAAAGAGCTTGATTATGTTGCCAAAAATGTCATCCCTGGCCCTCATCGTTTGCTCACACGTTGGCATGCAAGTAACGACACATTGCCATTACTCAAAGATAAGAAAACTTGGATTGGTGATTCGACTGAAATTGCTTTTTATTTAGATGGTGTTTACGCCGAGAAACCATTGATCCGCAGTGATCCAAAGCAACGTGCGGCAATCGTCGCATTGGATAAGAAAGCAAATGAGCTTGGTTATCATGTGCGCCGCTGGATGTATTTATATCTGATTGATGAACCGCATACGATGGATATTATGATGGGTGAGAAAGGCTTTTTACATACTTTCAAATCTCTGATGACCCCTGTCATTAAAAAAGGTGTGAAGGAGTTGTATCAGATTTACCCAGAAAAAGCAGCGAAGTCTAAAGCACAAATTGATGTGTTGATTGATGAGCTTGAAGCGGCTTTATTGGCGAATGGCTCAGATGGTCAGCAAGGCTATCTGGTAGGTAAGCAGTTTAGTTTTGCGGATATTTCTGTTTGTGCGCTGGCAGCACCATTATTCGGCCCTGAAGGTACTCCGTGGGTTGCGCCACGCGATGTTGTTGCGCCTGAGCCAATTGAGCAGTTTAAACAAGCTTTATTAGCCCGACCTTTTGGACAATATGTGATGCGTGTTTATGCACATGATCGTAAAGCGCGAGTTGATTGGCGCGGGCAGTAAGATGATTTCGTTGGGTGAGGGGTGAGGTATGAATCTCATTAATCGCTTATTGATCAAGGCACAGGTGATTGACGGAACAAAGCGTTCTGTCAGAGCGCGGATATTGCTGGATGATGCAGGTAAGGTAAAAGGTGTACAAATCAGATTTGGTTCTGGTGATCCTGCAATAGATCAGCGCGCGATTAGGGAGTTAATGAATACTCAATATTCTGCTAGTCGTTTGGGGGCGAAGAAGGTTCGTGTATGGCATGACGTGACGTGGACTTGTCATGATGAATGAGAATTAATGCGCGGGGAATAAGCAGCATAGGGTGCGCATTGCGCACCATGTTAAATGTTCTCACCATACTCACCGTCAGGTATCAGACCACCCCAATCTTCGATATATAGCCCTTTTGCATAATATTTATGAAAGGTGGAGTAGCGCCAATCAACCACAGTTTCGACCAAGTTATGTTTTACGGGATTAAAATGTAAATAATCCATATATCTTTTAAAATCAATATCATTTCTTGTTTCGTGCGCCCAGAATCGACGTTGCCATATTCCTTTTTCATTACGGTTAATATTTGATAATGAAAACATCTCTAAAGGTGCTTCGTATTCTGGGCATTGTTTAGATACATATCGTTTGATTAGCCCCCATCGCTTGCCATAATCACAATCATCATTTGGCAGAGTCCACACAGCGTGGATATGGTCAGGTAAAGTAACCCATCCAACAATTTCAAAAGGATAGCTCTCGCGAACGTGTTTAACTGCGTCTCGCATTGCTTGTAGCATAGGTTTATCGCAAAGAATTTTACGGCGTTTAAAACTGACTACGGTAAAAAAGTATGTTCCGCCATTTGTATTTGATCGTCTATAGTTAGACACTTTATGCTCTTTTTTATATTCTTTAAAAATTATAAATAGGGTGCGTATTATGCACCAAATATATGGTTTTATTTGAGTTGGTGCGCGGTGCGCACCCTATATTTGTCTCCATCATATAGAAGGAGACAAGCATTCATATTAAATTACTTATTCAACTCTGCCATGACTTCATCTGAGAAGTTGGCATTGGTATAAACGTCTTGCACATCATCTAAGTCTTCAAGCATATCAATCAGTTTTAAGACTTTTTGTGCTTGTTCGACATCAGTAATGTCTGCTTGAGTCGATGGTGACATCGTCACTTCCGCGTTGTCAGATTTCAAACCTGCCGCTGCGAGCGCATCTTGAACCGAACCGAAAGCGTCAGGTGTAGTGATGACTGTTACGCTATCCGCATCTGTTTCTACATCGTCGGCACCCGCATCTAGCGCGATTTCAACGATCTTGTCTTCTAATGACACATCATCAAAACGAATTTCACCGCGTTGTGTAAACAAGTACGCCACAGAGCCTGTTGTGCCTAAATTGCCGCCACATTTGCTGAAGCAATGGCGGACTTCTGGTACTGTGCGGTTGATGTTGTCGGTCATGGTGTTGATCAAAACTGCAACACCGCCAACGCCGTAACCTTCGTAGCTGATTTCTTTCAGATCGTCATTTTCAGTGTTGCCTGCACCACGTTGGATTGCGCGGTTAATGGTGTCGCGAGTCATGTTGACTGACAGTGCTTTTTCAACCACAGCGCGGAGTTTTGGGTTTTTGGCAGGATCGGCGTCGCCTTGTTTGGCTGCACTAACCAATTCACGGATATATTTGGTGAATACTTTACCGCGTGATGCGTCTTGGCGCGCTTTGCGGTGTTTAATATTGGCCCATTTGGAATGTCCAGCCATGGCTGATTGCTCCTAGTCGTTTCTGTAAATCAGGATTGATGCGAGATCAACGTGCTGAAGAAAACATTGAAAAACCACAACTCAAATATTGAAGTTGTGGCGAGTTAAAAATTGGCGCAAATGGTAGCAGATTTAAGCTGTTTTGATAAGACAGTGCGACAAGGAGCGTGCAGACTGTTTGTCTGATTACCAGCGATATTTATCAAAGTTTTCAGGGTTTGCCCAGTATTTGGAGTTGAGCCAATCGGGGATTTGTTTGTATTCGAGAATATTAAATTGCCACAGTTCCCAGTCTTCGATTTTTTCTATTTGACTAAAACCTAATGCACGTAGCCCCGCAGACTGATCACCATAGGCGACGACAAGCACACGTCTGGCGAGTAGGTCACGTAGATGGGTTAAACCATGGGTAATCGCTTGAGTTGCGGTTGCATGTGAAGGCGTGGCTTGATGATCGCTGTGCGTGAGTGCGTTACTTGTAACGGATTCGTGATCGAGATAGCATTCATCGAGTACGATGACGGCAAGGTCAAAGCGTTGCTGAAAAGGGATGCTGTTCAGTAACCAAAGTTCACGTTGCTGCCATAGCCCCGTCCATCCTGTACTCCAATCCTTGAGCGTACTAAAATCACGCGCAATCACTAAACCATGTTCGATTGGTTTTTCATGCGCTAAACGCTGAATGAGTGGCAGAATATTCGGTGGTGTATGTGGCATTGGCAAGTCCTTGCTGATGAAAGTCTTCTGAGCTGAAGGCTTTTGTTTTACTGCGATTTGTTTCATTTCTAGAGTCATTTGAGGCGACTCCACATTGATATGATCATATAGAGAGATCATAGCGCATATCAATAGATGACAACGTATATTTGATGGCTTTGGCGTGACTAAATTCCGTGTCGTTTTGGTTAAAGTCAGGCAAAACGAGTTTAAAATAGTCGGCTGAGTCCTCATTGATCATAAATACGATTGCTGCTTTAGCATGATACGATTTTGCGTTTTTTAATTTGCTAGATTCATCGCAAAAAGATGAAATAGCCCGATAGGAATTTGTATGGAATACCAAGGAATTTGCCACAAGATGCGCACGCATTTGGGCGAAACTGTTGAAACAGCGCGAGGGACATTGGCAGCAGGAGTGGAATACAGTTTAGTTTTGGGCGCATTTGATTATCCAATGACTCAAAACTTAGGACATGATATCGAGCTGGAGTGGACTGGACGTATTTTCTGTTTGTCGTGTGGTAATCAAACCCCGAAATCTTATTCGCAAGGACATTGCTATAAGTGCATGATCACGAAGGCGTCGTGTGATATGTGCATGATGAAGCCAGAAACGTGTCATTTTCATTTAGGGACTTGTCGCGAAGAGGATTGGGCGATGAGCGTGTGTTTTCAGCCGCATATTGTGTATTTAGCCAATTCTTCTGCGCCGAAAGTCGGCATCACTCGGATTACGCAAATGCCAACGCGTTGGCTCGATCAAGGTGCAACACAAGCATTGCCTTTGATGCGTGTGAATAGTCGCCGACTTTCAGGGCTGGTCGAGGTTTTATTCGGGCAGGATATCGCGGACAAAACCGATTGGCGCAAATTACTCAAAGGCGAAGCTGAACCGATTGATTTACTCGAAATCCGTGAGCAATTGTTGAGTAAGCACCAAGCTGAAATTGATCAGTTATTACAAAATTCAGAGAATGAATTGGTCATGCTCACTGATGAGCGTATTCGTGAGTTTTCTTATCCTGTCAATGAATATCCTGCGAAAGTGACTGCACATAATTTTGATAAAAAGCCTGTGGTTCATGGCAAGTTGAATGGGATTAAAGGTCAATATTTAATTCTCGATACAGGCGTTTTGAATTTGCGTAAGTTTGGTGGTTATGAGCTAAAGGTTCGGGTCTGACTGTTTCCAACGCATGAAGTTCACTGAGCGGAGTCGAAGTGAACATCTAAGCCTCAAATTTTTCAGATACCGCTCATTTCGACTCCGTTCAATGAGCTAGCGTTAGAAATATCAAAAAAAGGAATACATTCACATGAATATCGCCGTAAATCCAGAAGATACTCAAACTGCACATCCAACAATTTATCTAAAAGATTATCAGCCGCCTGCGTTTGGTGTTGAGTCGATTTATCTCGATATTAATATTCATGCGAATGAAACGATCGTGATAAGCACGTTAGAAATGCATCGTTTGCATGCTGGAGAGTTAGTACTTTTAGGGCGTGACTTAGAACTCATTAATATTCAGTTAAATGGTACAGATTTAGAACGCAGCAGTTACGTACTCGATAAAGAAAGTCTGACCATTTTAAATGCACCAGATCGTTGCACGATTAAAACCGAAGTTCGTATTCATCCAGAAACCAATACTCAGCTTGAAGGTTTGTATAAATCAGGTGGCATGTATTGCACACAAAATGAACCTGAGGGTTTCCGCAAAATTACCTTTTATCCAGATCGCCCTGATGTGCTTTCGGTATTTACCACGCGTCTCGAAGCAGACAATCAATTTCCAACTTTGCTGGCAAATGGTAATTTGATTGAATCTGGCAAAGTTGGCGCAGATCGCCATTACACGATTTGGCAAGATCCAACCAAGAAACCAAGTTATTTGTTTGCTTGTGTTGCAGGCGATTTAGCGGTTTTAAAAGATACGTTCACCACGATGGAAGGTCGATCCGTTTCACTTGAGCTTTATACCGAACCCAAAGACATTGAAAAGTGCCATGTCGCGATGCAAGCGCTCAAGGATTCAATGAGTTGGGATGAGGAGCATTACGGTCGCGCCTACGATCTCGATAACTATATGATCGTTGCCGTGAGCCAGTTCAATATGGGTGCGATGGAGAACAAAGGTCTCAATATTTTTAATACCTCTTGCGTCTTATCCAGCCCAGAAACCTCAACCGATGTGTCTAATTTTTATGTGAAATCAACGATTGCGCATGAATATTTCCATAACTGGACAGGTAATCGCATTACCTGCCGTGACTGGTTTCAGTTGTGTTTGAAGGAAGGTTTTACTGTTTTTCGTGATCAGAGTTTTTCGGATACTTTACAGTCGCCAGCGGTACAACGAATTGACGATGTATCGAGTTTGAAATCGATACAGTTTGCCGAAGACGCGGGGCCGATGTCACATCCGCCACGTCCAGATCATTTTGTTGAGATTAATAACTTTTATACGGCGACTGTCTATGACAAAGGCGCGGAAATTGTTCGCATGATGGCGACATTATTGGGTGAAGAGGATTTCCGTAAGGGCACTGATGAGTATTTCCGTCGTCATGATGGTGAGGCGGTGACGGTCGAGGATTTGATCGGTAGTTTGAGTGATGGGTCGGGTACTGATCTGTGGGGTTTCTTACCGTGGTACAGCCAACCAGGTACGCCGGTTGTCAGTGGGCAAGGTGTCTATGATGCAGCGACTAAGCGTTATACATTGACCTTGTCGCAAAAAATCGACAAGAAATCCAACTATCCAGAGCCGCAGCCTCTGCCAATTCCAGTGAAAATGGCGTTGTTTAATCAGCAAACGGGTCAGCAATTATTGCTTGATGCACAAGGCGAAACTGAATGCGTGCTGATGCTGAATCAAAGCAAGCAGGTCTTTATTTTTGAGAATATTACCAACGCGCCGATTGTATCGTTGCTGCGTGATTTCTCTGCGCCTGTGTTGCTAAACTTTGATTATCAAGATGCTGAACTCGCGTTCTTAATGCAATATGAAAGTAATGGTTTTAATCAATGGCAAGCGGCACAGCAGCTCTTAGAACGTATTTTGTTGCAAGGGCATGATGCAAGCATTTATTTGAAATCGTTACTTGTAACACTTCCTAAAGTAGCAAGCACAGATCCATTGCTGGCATCGCGTTTATTAGATATTCCAACAGAAGCTTTTATCGCGAGCCGTACGGATCGTGATTATGATCCTGTGGCGGTGCGGGCAACGCGTGAAGAATTAATGAATGCGATTGCTACGGAGTTAAAGGATTTTTGGTCTACTGCATACGCTGCTTTGCCAATTGTTCCGTATGTTGATAGCAGTGAGGCAATGGGACAACGTGCCTTGCGCAATGCGGTTTTGGCATTTGCTTGCCGCGCTGGCATGGCGGATGCACTGGCAAATGCAAGTCATCAATATGATGCGGCTGTGTGCATGACTGAGCGTTTAGGTGCGCTTCGTCAATTGGTGAATTATGATGCACCAGATCATGCTGTGAAGTTAGCTGATTTTTATCAACGATTTGAGAATGAAGCGTTGGCGATTGATTTATGGTTTGGGTTGCAGGCAAGTAAGCCAACGGTGACTGTGGATGAGATTGTTCAATTGACCAAGCATCCGAAGTTTGATTTGAATACGCCGAATCGTATTCGCTCCGTGACGGGTAATTTCTCAACCAATCCAGTTGCGGTGTGGACGGTTGAGGGTGCGCAGTTTTATGCAGATTTTGCTAAGACTTTGGATGCACAAAATCCAATTTTGGGTTCACGGATTTTGCAGGTGTTGTCGCGTTGGTATACGTTGAAAGAGCCGTTGCGGACTCAGATCAAAGCGGTGATTGATAATCTGCAGGGTCAGGTGACGTCGAGTAGTGTGGTTGAGACTTTGGCGAATTTGCAAAAGGCAGGGTGAGTTGCGAGTAAGCAACTACTGAGGATTTCTCGGTAGTTGCAATAAGTTAATGATAAGACTTTTTTGAATTAAAAATAAATTAATAAAATCAAATAATTAACTATATTTTTTAAATGGTTGATGAATTGTTTTGATTAAATTTTATATGTATAATTATCTATATGTTGTTGAGTGATCAGTGATGCAATTTGTTTGGGATGAAAGTAAGCGGCTTGCTAATTTGTCAAAGCACGGTTTGGATTTTGCAGATGCTGAACAAGTTTTCAACAATCCATTGGTTGTTTTTGAAGATACTCGTGCCTCATATGGTGAGCAACGTATGGTTGCGATAGGTCTGCTGCAAGCACTAGTTATTGTGATTGTTCATGTTGATGCAGATAACATTATTCGAGTTATTTCAATGAGAAAGGCGACTAGAAATGAAACCGATATCTACTACCGAAACTGTTGATGATTTAGATGAATATCCTGAAATTACGCAGACTGATTTTGATCGGGCTACATTTCGTGTGGCTGGAAAATCTGTTGATAAAAAAATATGGCAAGAAGCTGTGTCGTCAGGACAAAAGAAACAAAAGATTAGTATTACTTTAGATCCTGATGTTCTTGCTTATTTTAGAGCGAGCGCAGGGGAGCGCGGTTATCAGACGTTAATCAATAAAACATTAAGGGATGCAATGCAACAGCAGCTATTTACGGAAACATTGCGTCAGGTGATTCGAGAAGAATTAAAGTCGCATTAAGTCATTTTACCAACCATTTTTGCAATGCTGCTCTTCGCAGGGAATGCCGTCATGGTTGCCGTCCATTTGAGTGTTTGGGCAATGGTTGATGAAGTATTTTGCTTCTTCGCATGAGTGCATCTGTGAACAATGGGTGCGCCCATCACAAGTGTATTGAGCATTAGTCGTCTCTATCTGTGATTTTTTGATAGGTTGATCTGTGAGTTGTTCTGTTCTGATGGATTCTGCATTTTCCAATTGATAACGATGAAATTGTTGATACGCTGCATAAATTACCGTGACGAATAGCACTAAGCCGATCAAGGGTGCAAAAACGGATACTGTTTTTGATTCTTTCTTTGCTTTTTTGGTTTTGCGATATACTTTTTCTGGTGTCTGTTGCGCTGTTTGTGTAACGGTTATATCTAGGCGATTTAAAAAATGTGCTTTAGTTTTGCCATTTTCTTGAATTAACTCATAACTAATACGCTCATTCAGGCGAGGTGGATTTCCGTCCTTAGGAAAAGAGGATATGTGAACAAAAACATCATGTCCGCCATGGTTTGGACGGATAAAACCAAACCCTTTTTCTTCATTCCACTTTTTTAAAACACCTTCATAGCGCATTAAATCGACCTTATTATCAAATTACTTTTCAATCATCGTGAAAAGGGCTGATCTAAACCAGCCCATTCTCCACCAAATAATTCTTATACGTTTCACGAACGCCTGTTTTGAGCAGTTTACCTGTCGCGGTATGAGGAAGCTCATCGACAAATACAACAGCATCAGGCAATTGCCATTTGGCGACTTTATCTGCCAAGAAAGTAATCACTTCAGCAGCAGTAACCGTTGCACCTTCTTTTTTGATGGCGAGTAACAGTGGACGTTCATCCCATTTCGGATGATAGACCCCAATTACACAGCATTCTTTCAGTGCAGGATGACCAACCGCGGCATTTTCTAAATCAATCGAGCTGATCCATTCGCCGCCTGATTTGATCACGTCTTTTGCGCGATCTACGATTTGCATGGTGTTTTCAGGGTCAATCGTGGCGACATCACCTGTATCAAACCAACCGTCAATAAAGGATTTTTTGTCGTCGTTGAGATAATAACTATCGACAACCCAAGGACCGCGAACTAGGAGAGAGCCAAACGCATGACCATCGCGTGGCAGCTCATTGCCAGCATCATCAACAATTTTCATTTCAATGCCGTAAACAGAACGACCTTGTTTTAGTTGTTTTTGATAACGTTGTTCTAAAGGCAATTTTGCCATTGCACGCGTCATGCTATTGACGGTGCCAAGTGGGCTGAGTTCGGTCATTCCCCATGCGTGAATGAGGAACGCATCATGTTTTTCTTGGAATGCTTTGATCATGGAAAGAGGTGCTGCTGCACCGCCAACGACGACATTTTTAACCGAGGTCAATGTCGCATTAATTTGATCGAGGTAATTAAGTAGACCTAACCAAATGGTTGGTACGCCAAGCAGTAGATTGGCTTGTTCACCATTGATCAGTTCGTAGAGCGAAGCGCCATCCATCCCATGTGCAGGGAAGACTAACTTTGCGCCAACCATGGTTGCGGCATACGGTGTGCCCCAAGCATTGACGTGGAACATTGGAACGACGGGGAGTAGGATGCTTTCTTCATCAATATTGAGTGCATTTTTTTGCACTGCGGCAATCGCATGGAGCACGGTTGAGCGATGAGTGTACATCACGCCTTTAGGATTGCCTGTTGTGCCAGAGGTGTAGCACAACGCTGCGCCGCTGTTTTCATCGAGTAATGGCCAGTCAAAGGTCGTTGGCATGTAGGCAATCAGGTCTTCGTAGCAGATGAGATTGGGCAATTTACTGCTCGTTGGCATGTGCGCTTTATCGGTGAGGACAACGATACCTTCGACTTTTTTGATATGTTCAGCAACAGCGTCAAGCAGTGGAACAAAGGTTAAATCGACAAAAATAAAACGATCTGCCGCGTGATTAATAATATAGATAATTTGTTCAGGAAAGAGGCGAGGATTGATGGTGTGGGTAATTGCTCCGATGCCTGAAATGCCAAAATACAATTCATAATGACGATGCGTGTTCCATGCCAGTGTCCCAACGCGATCACCGATTTTGATATTTAATTTTTGCGTGAGTGCATTGGCAACTTGTTTTGCACGCGCTGCGGCTTGTCCGTAGGTATAGCGAAAAATCCCACCTTCGACTTGGCGGCTGACAATCTCAGCGTCAGGGTGAGACACAATCGCGTGTTCGATGAGGGATGAAATGAGGAGTGGTTGTTGCATCATGCTCATGATTTTTCTCTTCCGTAAGTGTTTAAAATAAAAGTTTTATCTTATATCTGAAAGGGATTTATCCAATCCCATCAATCGCAAATCGAATCAAACCCAAAATAATCCCAATCATAAAACCAACGACGACACCATTGACCCGAATCATGTGCAAATCGCCACCGACTTCGGATTCAATCTTGCCGATCATGTCGCGGGTATCCCAATTATGGATTTGTTCACTGATATATTGAATTACGGTATCGGCGTAACGATCTGCTGCGTATTCAGCAAAATCAGCAATTTCTAAATTGAGCGCATTTCTCACTTGAGTATCATCTTTGAGTTGAGAGCCGATGCGGATCATAAAGCCTTGTAGACTATTGCTAATCGCAGACTCTTTAGTTTCAAGATCGTCAATAATCCCTTGGATAATACTTTCGTAAATATGGAAGCCGAAAGCCACTACCGTTGGAGATTGAACGAGACTTTGTTTAAGGGCTTCCAGTTTTTTCGACTCTTCGGAGTCGTCATCTTGCAAGGCGGTCATCCATTGGGCAATCGAATGATTCAGCATCAAGTGAATAGGATGATCAGGTTGCGTATTTAAGTCGCGAATCGTCCGTAGTACACCCCAAACGACATTTCGTTTGACATCAAAACCAAGCAGATTTGCTCCACGAGATAAGTGTCCGAAAACACCTGTTTCATCAAGAATCTTTTGAATAATTTCTTCAGCATACTGAGGGTTGGTATGAATCCAATTATCGGCACTACTTAACGCCAGGTGAATGACGTCATTGTGAATTTTATTATCAAAGACTGCTTTCATGGTGCGTGAAACAGCTTGATTCATCGGTGTTTCACTAAACCATTCAATCGTACTTTGTTGAATAAACTGACTAATGGCTTCATTTTGTGAAATTTTTAGAAAACGAGGCACTAACCGTTTAAGTTCACCTGCAAGCATACGAGCATTGGCCGGTTCAGAGAGCCAATTTGCGACGTACAAAGTCATATCAATGACTTCAAGCTTGCTACGCACAATTTGTGGTGCAAGAAAGTTTTCTTGAACAAAACGTCCCATGGATTCTGCAATTCGAGCTTTGTTTCGCGGAATAATCTCAGTGTGTTCACGAATAAAACTAGGAACCCAAATATGTTTAAACGGATCGCGGAACAGCACCGTAATCGCATACCAATCCGCCAATCCACCCACCACACCAGCTTCTGCACCGAGCGTTAAAATATGAATGATGCCTGCGTAGTTTGGAAATTGACGGCTGGATAATAATAAAACTATCCAGAAAACGACCATAGAAACCAGTAGGAGCGTGGCGATACGTTTGTTTCTTGTGAGGTTTAATTCAGGGCTAAGCTGTGAATTCAACGATGCTGCTCCTAGAGGCTTTTATCTTATTTATTAAGAAATAATCATTTATGGCTGAATATCTGCAATACCTGCGATTTGACGTAATTGGATGGTCAGTTGCTCGCGTGCTTTGACGAAACCATCAATTCCTGCTTGCAATAACTCAAATGCCATGAGGTTGTTGTTATGCAGTGTTGTGAAGGTTTCTTCCGTCAAAGTAATGGCATTAACAGGTTTGAGCTTCGCATTTTCAAGCGACAATTGAATTGGCAAATTTCCAGTTTCTTTTGCTAATTCAGCCAGTAGGGCTGGTGAAATGGTCAGCAAATCGCAACCTGCCAATGCCGTGACTTGAGCCATGCTGCGGAAACTTGCACCCATGACTTCGGTTTTATGATTGTGTTGTTTGTAATAGGCATAGATTTCACGGACGGATAGCACGCCTGGATCAAGTTCGATTGGATAGCTGTCTTTGCCTTCGTGCTTTTTGTACCAATCCAAAATTCGACCCACAAATGGGGAAATCAAGGTCACATCGGCGTGTGCGCAAGCAACGGCTTGATGCAGACCAAAAATCAGTGTGAGATTGCAGTGAATGCCTTCTTTTTCGAGTGCTTGAGCCGCTTGAATGCCTTCCCATGTTGCCGCAATTTTAATCAGGATGCGTGATTGATCAATGCCTGCTTTTTTATACAGTGCGATCAACTCACGGGCTTTGCTAATCGTTTCATCAGTATCGTAGGACAGACGAGCATCGACTTCGGTTGATACGCGACCTTTAATCAGTTTGAGAATTTCCAATCCTAAGCGGACAGTTAATAAGTCAATTGCACGGTCAACCATTGCATCATCAACAAGCCCTTCTACACGTGCATCGCGCAGCGCATCTTCAATGAGCGGTAGATTCGATGGTAATGATGCCGCAGCGGTAATCAGCGAAGGATTGGTGGTTGCGTCAATCGGTCGAAATTGCTCAATGGCGGTAAGGTCGCCTGTATCTGCAACAACTGTAGTCATGGATTGTAGTTGGCTTAATAAGGTTGCTGAAGATGTTTGGCTCATGTTGAATTACTCGTGACGTTATTCTGATAAAAAGATTTCCTCGATTTTAGACAGGTTTGATGATGTTTTGACAGCTTCTTTTCAGTCGTTAAGTCGTTTTTTTGCTACACTTACGTCTAATTTTTAACTGTGAATGACAATATGCTCATTAAGCCGATGAATAAGTTGATTGAATCGCAATCTCTTTTTGTCTGCGAGCAACAGTTCACTTTACCAATCATCATCGATCAAGAAAGGAAATAACGCTGATGAGCGACAACACGACATCAGGTTCGAGCGGCGGTGCAAAGGGCGGTTGGCTTTTTAATTCACCTAAACCAACATTGGATCAAATTCGTACGCAAATTGACGCGGTTGATCAAGAAATTCATCGCTTGCTGAATGAGCGTGCAACGCTTGCTGAATACGTTGCGATTTCTAAGAAAACCAATGAAACGCATCCGTTGTTTTACCGTCCTGAACGCGAAGCGCAAGTCCTGCGTGCAGTGATGGCGCGTAATGAAGGGCCTCTAGCAGGTGAAACGGTCGCACGTATTTTTCGTGAAATTATGTCGGCGTGTCTGGCACTGGAAGCACCACAAACGGTCGCTTATTTAGGGCCACAAGGTACATTTACTCAAGCTGCGGCGCTCAAGCATTTTGGTGCAGATGCGGTGACTGTGCCGATTGCGAATATCGATGAAGTATTCCGTGAAGTTGAGTCGGGCAATGCGCATTATGGCGTTGTGCCGATTGAGAACTCATCTGAAGGTGTGGTGAATCATACGTTAGATAGTTTTATTGCATCGTCTTTGAATATTATTGGTGAAGTGGAATTACGAATTCATCAGAATTTATTAATTAGTAATACGACACGTGTCGAAGGAATTACTCGGATTTATTCACATCAACAATCATTGGCGCAATGTCGCAAATGGTTGGATGGTCACTTCCCAAAAGCTGAACGTGTTGCGGTGAGTTCAAATGCTGAAGCTGCACGCAAGATCAAAAGTGAGTGGCATTCCGCCGCGATTGCGGGTGAAGTGGCTGCGAAAGAATACGACCTCACGATTCTACATGCCAAGATTGAAGATAATCCCAACAATACAACGCGCTTCCTGATCATTGGTCGTGAAGCTGTGCCTGTCAGTGGCGAAGATAAAACCTCATTACTGATTGCAGCGCACGATAAAGCTGGTGCGTTATTGGATATTCTGCAACCGTTTGCTAAACATGGAATTTCATTGACCAGTATCGAAACACGTCCAGCCTTGCCTGATAAATGGGCATATGTGTTCTTCATTGATTTGCTCGGTCATCAAGATGAACCACATGTCCGTGCGGCATTAGATGAAATTCGGACAACTGTGAAAGAACTGCGCGTGTTGGGGTCTTATCCGAAAGCAGTGTTGTAAAGAAATGCTTTTGCTGTGAAGTCTTCCCCTTCAAGGGGATGATTTAGAAGGGGATGGTTTTGATTTTGCTACTTTTAAAAACCATCCCCATCCCGACCTTCCCCTTGAAGGGGAAGGAGAAAAGCATTCAGATTCAAATCAAGATTTAAGTGGAATAAAAAATGTCAGCTGAAAATTCTGCATCACCTTCAATCCAACCAGCCAATCAAGGCATTGCTAATATCGCGCCATATCAGACGGGTAAACCGATTGATGAACTCAAGCGTGAGCTGGGTTTAGATAATATTGTCAAACTGGCAAGTAATGAAAATCCACTCGGCTGTTCTCCGCTTGCAACGCAGGCGGTGCGTGATGAGCTTGCCGATGTAGGACGCTATCCCGATGGCAGTGGCTTTAAACTCAAAGAAAAAATTGTCGAAGTCTTTGATGTAGAAATGTCGCAAATCACCTTGGGTAATGGTTCTAATGATATTTTAGAATTGGTTGCTCGTACGTTTGTATCACCTGAAAATACAGTGATCTATAGTCAACATGCGTTTGCCGTGTATGCGCTTGCAACACAAGCTGTTGGTGCAATAGGTATTGAAGTACCTGCAAAAGACTTTGGTCATGATCTGATTGCGATGGCAAATGCAGTGCGTGAAGATACCAGCGTTATTTTCCTTGCAAATCCAAATAATCCGACAGGGACGTGGTTCACTGAGGACGACTTTGCTGCATTTATGCGCGTCGTACCATCCCAAGTTTTAGTGGTACTTGATGAAGCCTACGTTGAATATTTCCCAGAATATTTTAATAGTATTAAATTCTTGGAGCGATACTCCAATTTATTGATTAGCCGTACTTTTTCTAAAGCCTATGGCTTGGCGTCTCTGCGTGTTGGTTTTGCATTGGCATCGTCTGCAATCACAGATTTGATTAATCGTGTACGCCAGCCATTTAACGTCAACTCTTTTGCGTTGGCGGCGGCAACAGCGGCACTTAGTGACCAAGATTTCCTGAATCAAACACGTACTTTGAATCATGCTGGCATGTCGCAATTAGAGGCGGGTTGTGCAGCGTTGGGTCTATCGTGGATTCCTTCTCGTGCTAATTTCTTGAGTATTTGCGTAAATACAGATGTTGAGCGTCAGGGTACAAAAGTATTTCAGGACTTACTCAAACTCGGTGTGATTGTGCGTCCAATTGCGGGTTACGGCATGCCTGAATATATCCGTGTTTCGATCGGTACATTTACGGAAAACAAACGCTTCCTAGAAGCGTTATCTCAGGTTCTTCAGGCCTAATGGATTCGTTAATGAATTTGGCTAATGAGTTTGACAGGGTATTCAACAAGGATGTGTGCTGATGTCTGAAGTAGACCAGATGCTTGAAAACGTATTATTTGAAAAAGTTGCTTTCATTGGCTTAGGTCTGATTGGTTCAAGCCTGGCACGTGTACTTCGCGCCAAAGGTTTAGCACGTCAAATCGTTGCCAGCACTCGCTCACAAAGTACCTTAGATCAGGCGCTGACGATTGGTGTGATTGATGCGGGTTTTTCTGATCCTGTTGATGCGGTCATTGATGCGGATTTGATTGTTTTGGCAATGCCTGTCGGCGCGACTGAAATAGTTTTACGCACGATCAAAAACAAAATCAAACCTGATGCGATTATCACTGATGTGGGCAGTACCAAAGGTAATGTCTTACAAGCTGCGATCAATGTGTTTGGTTCAAACTTGCCGAGCGGTTTTGTGCCTGCGCATCCAATTGCAGGGGCAGAAAAAAGTGGTGTAATGGCGGGAAAAGTTGATCTGTTTCGCCATCATAAAGTCATTGTCACACCACTTGAAACCACAAGCAGCATAGCTTTAGATAAAGTCACACAAATGTGGAAAGCCGCAGGTGCGGATGTGTTGAAAATGACGGTTGCCGATCATGATGAGATTTTGGCGCATACCAGTCATTTGCCGCATTTGTTGGCATTTAATCTGGTTGAGCAATTGATTAATCGTTCGGATAACCTCGATATTTTCCGATTTGCCGCAGGTGGATTTCGTGACTTTACACGGATTGCTGCGAGTGATCCGCAGATGTGGCATGATATTTTTCTTGCCAATAAAAAAGCCATTCTCGCTGCGATTGATGGTTTTACCAGTCAATTATCACAGCTTAAAACCTTAATTGAAAACGATGATTCGACGCCGCTCATCGGCACGTTAACTCGTGCGCAGGCCGCGCGTACTCACTTTACCCATATGATTGAAAAAACGCCTTATCTGGAAGCAGTTATGAACAACAGTACCACACCACAACAATTCCTCGTGCAGCCTGGTGGCAGTATGACAGGGACTTTAACGATTCCTGGCGATAAGTCTGTATCGCATCGTTCGATTATGTTGGGTGCCTTGGCAGAAGGTACAACGCACGTCACAGGTTTTCTGGAAGGTGAAGACGCGCTGGCAACCTTGCAGGCATTCCGTGATATGGGTGTGGTCATTACTGACCCTAAAAATGGCGAAGTGACGATTCATGGTGTGGGTTTAAACGGTTTGAAACCGCCGCATGGTTCGCTCTATATGGGCAATTCAGGCACAACAACTCGTTTGTTGTCTGGGATTTTGGCGGCACAGCAATTTGATACGGTGTTGACTGGTGATCCGTCACTCACTAAACGTCCAATGGAACGTATTGCCAAGCCATTACGTTTAATGGGTGCAAAGATTCAAACCACAGGCGAACGCGGTACGCCACCAATCAGTATCAGTGGTGGTCAGCGATTAGAAGGCATTGATTACTTATTGCCAATGGCGAGTGCGCAGGTCAAGTCCGGGATTCTGCTTGCCGCACTCTGGGCAAAGGGCAAAACGACAGTTACCGAGCCTGAACCAACACGCGACCATACTGAACGCATGTTAAAAGCCTTCGGTTATCAGGTTGATGTACAAGGTAATAAGGTCACTGTTGAAGGTGGTGGTAAACTCACTGCGACCAATATCCAAGTCCCGGCAGATATTTCTTCGGCAGCATTTTTTATGGTTGCTGCGGCGATTACGCCAAATGCCAATGTCGTTTTACGCCAAGTCGGTATCAATCCAACGCGTACAGGTGTGATTGAAATTCTCAAGCAAATGGGCGCGAATATTAGCTTAGAAAATGAAGCATTGGCAGGTGGTGAACCTGTAGCGGATATTCGTATTCAAGCGAGCAAGTTGAAAGGGATTCATATCCCCGAAGATCAAGTGCCGTTGGCAATTGATGAATTCCCTGCGCTGTTTATTGCGGCGGCATGTGCCGAAGGTCAGACCGTGCTGACAGGTGCAGAAGAATTGCGCGTAAAAGAATCTGACCGTATTCAAGTCATGGCAGATGGTTTGAAAATTCTTGGTGTAGACTGTACGCCGACTCCAGATGGTATGATCATCGAAGGAAAGGGTAATGGTCAGAATAATCTGAATGCAGTGTTTGGTTCAGGTTCGATTGAAAGTCATCATGATCACCGTATTGCCATGAGTTTCTCGATTGCAGGTCTTCGTGCCAGTGGTGTCATTTCGATCAATGGCACTGAAACTGTGGCGACCAGTTTCCCGAACTTTACGGTACTGGCGCAGCAAGCGGGTTTAACGATTCAGGTGCAGTAGTAGTTTTTGTAGATTGTTGTAGGATGGGTTTTAACCCATCTTTTTCATAGTTTAATTTTTTGAGAAATGGATTTTTATGCGTCAATTTTCTTTTGCGGTTGTAAGTGCGGTGTTATTGAGTGCGGTGAATGTATCTGCTCAAGCGGATACCTTCTTGGGTATCTATGCTGGAGCTGATGGCATTATCAATACAGGTGAGTCCAATCATATCTCCGCAGATAATAAGGTGGTTGGCTCTTACTACTTGACATTTGATCACCCTGTACCATTTTTGCCCAATGCCAAACTGCGTTATACGCAACTTGACCAAAGTAATTCAAATGGTAATTTTTTGGATGCAATTGGTTTCTATCAGGTGCTAGATAACATTGTTAAATTAAATGTTGGGCTAGGTGCAAAACGCGTCAATGATAATAGTGCCAATGTCGATAAGACGATTCCAGCTGCGTATGTCTCTGCTGGCGGTAAATTGCCATTTACGGGTCTGAGCGCGAAAGCGGAAGTTTTTGTGGGTAAAGGAATCGATGCGGATTTCTCGGATGTGAATGCCGAGGTTAAATATAATTTCATTGAGAATCTGGCGATTGATCTCGGTGTAAAAGCAGGCTATCGCGCTACGCAGGTCAATGTCGATCATTCAGGAACGAGCAGTAATATCAAAGTGCAAGGACCGTATTTAGGTGTGGAAGCGCATTTTTAATTTGGTCTCTAGCTAAGTAACATTTAAAAGGGCGAGGACTTATATCTCGCCTTTTTTACGTTTGATGTTTTGCTACAAATGGTTGAAATACTCTGGCGGTGCGAATTTGTCATGCAAACCATCTACGTATGTGATTGGAAGTTCGGATAATTCTTTATCCGTTAATTGGTCTAGACATCCGACGTTGACGCCATACATTTTGCCCATAGGGGTTTCATTGCCAACACCGAATGCTCTGACACCACAGTGCTTGCAGAAATAATGATGGTTTTTGTGTGAGTTGAATGTGTACTTAGTGAGTTCACTTTCACCAGAAGTGATACGGAATCCGTCTTCTTTTGTTATAGCGGGCCAGAATCTTGTTCTTCGGCAGATTGAGCAGTTACAGCGAAATGTACTCTGTGCGAGATCAAGATCAGCTTCAAATTTCAACGCGCCGCAATGGCAACTTCCAGTGTAGGTTTTTAGCATTTTTGATCTAGTTCCTAATCTATGTCGCTCAAATCAAATTACGATGCACCGTCGGTTTCCGATTCCAGAACCAATAAAAATAGCCATTATTCATTTGCAGTAATGTATGTGTTTTAACACTATTTTCCCCCAAAGTTCCCCAACAGGCTCGTGCAGAATTACGATTGTTATGTAGATCGATACATTCTTGTCCGAGAAGTAGAGGCTTTGGTGGAATATATAAAGCACTTCCTTGAGGTACCCATAAATCTGCTAAACGAATTTTCTTTTGGTTACGCCAGTAGCGTCCAACAGAGATGACCAAAGGAAAATTAGGATCTGTAGATGCAAAAATATGAGGGAAGTCATGGTGTTCTAAATCTGTACAAACGACTGTCAGTAACTGATTACCTGTATTTTGATACGGTGACCAATGACCCGCAAATACGCCATATTCATACTCAGCTTGAGTCAGCATCGAAACGGGGCTAGATAACTCAACCGCCTGACCTTGTTCAACCAATGTAATCCCAAAAGCCGCCGCGACTTCTCGGGTTGCCCACATGGGTTCATATTCTATTTCATGACCCTCAAAGTCCAGTTGTACTTCTTGACCACTAGACACATCTTTCTTTCCGATCCAGTCAGGGACTGTATGTTCTCGACCTATAGCGACTTGAGGATCTGTCTTCGCGGGTGTTAATGGCACGATATTTTCGGGTAAGGTCTTCAGATAGGTTGGTACACCATGATCATTGTAGAAAAAAGGTGTATCTGTAATATCAATATTCTTCTCAGATAGCATCAACTCTAATATGGGTGCATCAAAATGTCCTTTCATTTCACTCATCCTTGAAATATTAAATTTATGTATTTTTTGTTATGGACGATCATCAATCTGGTAAAGGATAGATGGCTGCCAACAACATCCCTCGGAAAAACTCTTGAACCTGATGAACAAGCACCGTGCTTTGAGGGCGATCCGCCTTCGGCGTTAATACCCATTCGGTCATCAGTTCATGGAACGCACCGACCAACCCCAGTGTTCCACTATAATAATCAGCGCGCTCTGGTAATAATCCAGATGAAACAAACTTATTAATTTCATTCAGAATTAACTGACTAAAGTCCCTAATCACTTTACGTCTTAATTGTTCAAATTCCTGCGAAACGCCAACAACTTCCAAACAGTTAATCCTTAAACAACGCTCATCTGCCAAAAAAGCACGACAAGCGGAATCTACATCTCGGCGAATCTGTCCAATCGGATCAAGCACTGCACCTTGCCGAGCAGTACGTACTGCTTCTATGACTTGATTGGTGATTGCCAGATAAATTTCTCTAAGCAAATCTTCTTTGCTCGGAAAGAGTTGGGTCAAGTAACGATGAGGCACGCCAGAAGCCACACTCAACATGGCCATGGTAGTCTGAGGGTAGCCTTGCGTACCGAATAGCTCAATACCCGCCGCGAAGATCTTTTCACGACGTTGAGTGATCCGTTCAGCAGGATCAATTCCTTTATAGCGGCGACCAGTAGTCAAAGTTTCTGTTTTCATGTGGATAGAATAGCCGTTATTACCATTTATCGTCAATTTGTCAAACAATATTGACAGATTGATCAAATTAAACAAAACTAGGCACATTCTCAATTGTTGGTTATGAAAATGAGTCAGTCCAGCAAACTCACTCAAAAAATTAAGGAGTATTTCGTGCAAGCATCCCTAAAAGAAAATTTACCTGCTGGTATGCGTCGTATTGATGATTTTGATGGTGCGCGGAATGCACCACAGCCCCAAGATCGGTTGAAAGAGGTTCGCAAGCGTGCATTGGCGTTTCGTGAACGCTTCATGGATGAGCCAGAGGTTATTTGCTATAAGAGTATTAATCTAGTTCGCGTGCCTTACCCAACATGGTATGCGTACTCTGGCGTATTTGCTCAAAGTACCTATAAGTTTCCTTTTGTACATATTTTGAATCGTCTTTTTGTCGTTCAATATAAAGACTATGAAGGCGAAGTGCGTACGCTACTGTTTTCTCCTTCTGACTTGGAAGGAAATCGTGAAACACCATTCTTTAGACGATTAGCAGATCGATTCCCTGCACCTCGCAAAGTTCAAGACCTTATGTCACCAATTTTTCGTGATGTAGAGCAAGCTCTTGCGGAAGTTGGGATTCGCCCTGAACAGGTAGATTTCATTAGTTATGATCATTTACATACACAGGATGTGCGTAAGTGGCTGGGTAGTGACACTCATGCGGGATTTTTCTCTAATGCAAAGCTGTTGGTTCATAAACAGGAGTGGATATCCACACAAAGTCTGTTGCCTTGTCAGGCAGATTGGTATTGTCCGGGTGGTATCCATGGGTTACCGACGGATCGTATTGTTCAGTTCGAAGGCAGCCTTGCTTTAGGACCAGGCGTTGCGTTACTGCATACTCCAGGACATACGGAAGGTAATCATTCATTGGCGGCGCGTGTCCCAGATGGTATTCGCGTGACATCGGAAAATGGTGTGGGGGTAGATTCTTACGCACCAATGAATTCAAGAGTGAATGCTATTCGCCGCTATGCTCAATCGACAGGCGTAGAAATTATTTTGAATGGTAATACATTGGAAAATAGCAATGATCAGTATATTTCCATGATTCTCGAAAAAACTGTGGCAGGTCCTTCAATCAATCCAGATTATCCGAATTTCGCTTCAAGTAGCGAGTGCACGCCGGGATGGCAAACACCGGGTATTAGTGTGAGCTATTTATTAGGTGAAGCCTCATTTGGCAAGCTGCTTTCAAAATGAGATTCAACCTAGAGATGAGCGTGTATTTAATGATTAGCGCATTAGTAATTCATGAGTAGGACATTTTAATGAAAATTCCTTCAAAAGTTTTTATCACAGGTGCAAACGGATTTATTGGCCGAGCCTTGATGGAACGCTTTCGCAAAGTGGGCTCTTCTGTCGTTGGTGTAGATTTATCTGCCAATCGTGAACTGGGTGTCTATGCTGGAAATGTTGCTGTTGCTGGGGATTGGCAACAGCTTGCTAAGGGGTGTGATTTAGTGATTCACACTGCGGCGGTTGTTTCTAACTCTGCACCAGCAGAACTGTATCGTCAGGTAAGTCTAGGGAGCGTTCGGCTGGCTTTGGATGCTGCAATACAAGGTGGGGCGAGCCGCTTTTTGCATTTGTCTTCTATCGCTGCTTATGGGTTGGATTTTACGACTGAACGTAAAGAAACAGATGCTATTTCATTGCTGAGTGGATATGCATATTGTGATGCAAAAGCCGCCAGTGAACATGCTGCTTTAGCTGCACATGCTGCTGGAGAAATTGATTGTACGATTATCCGTCCAGGGGATGTTTATGGACCGGGCTCTCGCCCTTGGGTCTTGATCCCTCTAGACATGATCAAAAAACGTCAGTTTGTGCTTCCTGAACGGGGGCGTGGGGTATTTAGTCCAGTTTATATTGATAATCTGCTTGATGGCATGATGTTAGCTGCGACGAGTCCGGCAGCGGCGGGTCACATTTTTAATATGACTGATGGGATGAGTTTATCTTGTGCTGAGTTCTTCTCGAATCATTGGCGATGGGCGATGAATACAGGCTCTATACCACTCATGTCTACCCGAATGGCTCGGATGCTAACTTCGGCTGGAGAGTTTGTATTAAATGGAATGCTAAAGCAAAACACAGAAATTAGTTCTGGTTCACTTGCGATGCTGACGCGTCAAGCAGGTTATTCCATTGATAAGGCACAGACAATACTTCAGTATCAACCTGCAATCAGTTTGAAAGAAGGCATGAAGAAAACTGAACAATGGCTGGTTAAACAAGGATTGATTTAGTCAATAGTATTGATTACTCAATAAAAAAGCGAACAACCCAAGTTATTCGCTTTTTATAAAAACAACCATTCTATATTATAGCTGATAATCAATCGACATCACGATACTTAAGATTGTCACGATGATGACTGAGGTCAGAAATAATTTCTTTGCCCATTTTGTATCATCATCAGTTTTAAATCCGATGATTGCAAGGTATAACCAGTAAGCGCCCATCACCGCAGCAACGACAAAGTAAACATACCCTGTATAACCCATCACAGTGAGCATCAACGTTGCAATCGTAAACGCAATGATCCAAGCCACGATGTGCTTTTTCGCAGTCAAAATTCCATCTTTCACTGGAAGAACAGGGATGTTTGCTGCTGCATAATCATTGAACCTGAAGATCGCAATTGCATAAGAGTGTGGCATTTGCCAAATACTCAAACTCACTAGAAGAATCGCTGCTGCTGCATCAAAGTGATTGCTCACAGCACAATACCCAATGACAGGAGGCATCGCACCAGAAATACTGCCGATTAACGTGCCATAAACCGAATGACGCTTTAAATACAAACTATAAAAACCCACATAAACGACAAAACCAATGAGCACCAACTCTGTAGAGAGTAGGTTAGTTCGTGTGTATAAGAGGGTTAGCCCCACTATGCCAAGAATACTGGCATAGATGAGTGCAGAAACTGGAGAGATCAGACCTGTAACCAGCGCCCGATTTTTAGTTCTCTCCATTTTGCTATCGATATCACGATCGATGACGTTATTGAACACACAACCAGATGCAACAATCAGCGAAACACCCAATGCGACTGCTGCATATAGTGCAAGATCAAAGTTTCCTTTGGAAGCCAGAAAAAAACCACCGGTGACTGTAATTAAGTTTCCGAAGATAATTCCTGGCTTGGTAAGAAGAAAATAGTGCCTAAGCATAAATAGGCTCTTAGTCACCCGACATAATCATGGTGTTGTGGTTCAAGTTGTCCATAATCCAAATTGATCCACCAATGATGATTGCAAGGATAATCGCAGTGAACACGAAAGACACAACGGTTTCACGTTGTTCAGGCGATGTATCCATGTGCAGGAAGTAATGCAAATGCACAATAACCTGAACTGCAGCAGCAAGCAGTACACAAACCAGAGTTGCCTCTGGTGAGAACATTTTGAACATCACTGCAGCGAAAGGAATTGCTGTCAGAATAACAGACAAAACAAAACCAATCATGTAGGACTTATAAGTGCTATGACCGCCTTCTGCGTGGTGGTTAGCGTGATCGTGGTTAGTATGATCGTGTCCCATTACATCACTCCCATGAGATAAACAACAGTGAATACACAAATCCAAACGACGTCAAGGAAGTGCCAGAACAAGCTGAGGCAGAGTAGACGAGTTTTGTTGATTGGTGTAATGCCGTTTTTGCTGACCAATACGATCATAGTCGCCATCCAGATCAAACCTGAAGTGACGTGTAGACCGTGAGTACCAACCAGCGTAAAGAACGCTGATAGGAATGCACTCTTGTCAGGACCGTGTCCTTCAGAAATTAGATGGTGGAATTCGTTGATTTCCATGCCGATAAACACTGCACCGAATACGAATGTGATCATGAGCCAGCTAATCACCTGCGCTTTACTGCCTTTGTACATCCCGATAATGGCAAAGCCATAGGTGATACTACTGAGCAAGAGAGCCGCAGTTTCAACAGCAACGTAAGGTAATTCAAAAATATCTTTACCAGTGACGTTGCCAGCATAACTGTTGTGTAAAACAGCAAATGTTGCAAAAAGGGATGCGAACAAAATCAAGTCGCTAAGGATGTAAATCCAGAACCCAAAGACTTTCATTGGACCAGTATCATGATGCGCATGTGCATCATGATGATCGTGACTACTTACTACTTCATTGGACATGATTTAAACACCCTGTTTAGCGTTTGCTTTTGCTTGGATATGTAGATTTTCAATACGCTCTACTTCGGCTGCAGGCACATAATAGTCAGTGTCATTGTCAAAGCTGCGGGCAATGACGCAAACAACCATGCCAACAAGACCTACGGCAACAAGCCACCAGATGTGCCAGATGAGGGCAAAACCAAAGGCGAAGCCGAAGATACCTACATAGACACCAACACCAGTATTTCTAGGCATGTGAATGTCAGAATATTTGGTCGGATGATTGTCTGCAGTACCTTTTTCTTTCATGCGCCAGAATGCATCACGGCTATGAACATGAGGAATCACAGCAAAGTTGTAGAACGGTGGTGGTGATGAAGTTGACCACTCCAGCGTACGACCATCCCATGGATCACCAGTAACATCGAGGTTTTTGTCTTTTTGCACGAAGCCGACAAACAACTGAAGCAATTGCAACGCAATACCAAGACCAATAATCAACATACCAACGAATGCAACGATCAGAAGAGGTTGCCACTCTGGGTTGTCATAGTGGTTCAAACGGCGAGTCATACCCATGAAACCAAGGATATACAGCGGAACGAATGCAACAAAGAAACCAACGATCCAGCATGCTGCAGCACTGTTACCGATTTTTTCATTCAGTTTGAAACCAAATGCTTTCGGGAACCAATAAACAAAACCAGCCATATAGCCGAATACCACACCACCAATGATGACGTTATGGAAGTGAGCAATCAAGAACAGACTGTTATGCAATACGAAGTCAGCACCAGGAACCGCAAGCAATACGCCTGTCATACCACCGATGGTGAATGTGAACAGGAAGCCGAGAGTCCAGATGATTGATGGAGAGAGGGTGACACGTCCACGATACATGGTGAACAACCAGTTGAAAATCTTGAGACCTGTAGGAATCGAAATAACCATGGTTGCGATACCGAAGAATGCGTTGACGTTGCCGCCAGCACCCATGGTAAAGAAGTGGTGTAACCAAACAATAAAAGACAAAATCGAAATAACAGCGGTTGCCCATACGAGTGATGTATAACCGAACAGACGCTTACGTGAGTAAGTTGCAACAACTTCAGAGAAAATACCGAATGCTGGTAGTACCAGAATATACACTTCAGGATGACCCCAAACCCAGATCAGGTTGACGTACATCATTTGATTACCACCAAGTTCGTTGGTGAAGAAGTGCATACCGAAATAACGATCAAGTGTTAACAGAGCGATGGTCACAGTCAAAACTGGGAACGCAGCAATGATCAGAATATTGGTACACAGAATGCTCCAGATAAACGCAGGCATTCTCATCAAAGTCATGCCAGGAGCACGCATTTTGATGATCGTAACAAAGAAGTTAACACCAGTCAGCAATGTGCCGATACCCGCAATCTGAATACTCCAGATCCAGTAATCCACACCCACGCCTGGACTGTACGCCAAACCTGAGAGAGGAGGGTAGGCCAACCAGCCAGTACGTGCAAACTCACCCACAAACAATGACAGGTTGATCAAGATCGCACCAACTGCAAACAACCAAAAGCTGATTGAGTTCAGAAATGGGAACGCAACGTCACGTGCACCAATCTGTAGAGGAACGACGATATTCATCAGACCAACCATTAGCGGCATTGCCATGAACAAAATCATGATTACGCCGTGAGCAGTAAAGACTTGATCATAGTGATGTGGTGGCAAGAAACCGTGATTGTCGCCAGATGAGATTGCCAATTGTGTACGCATCATGACCGCATCAGAGAAACCGCGGAGTAGCATGACGAGTGCAACAATAATGTACATGATACCGATTTTTTTATGGTCAACAGTTGTGAGCCATTCGGTCCACAAATATTTCCATTTGCCCAAATACGTAACCAAACCAAGAAGACCGAGACCTAGTAATGCAACAGCAATAAAAGTGCCGACTAGAATCGGTTCATGGTAGGGAATCGCATCCAGAGTTAAGTTTCCAAACATTTCTTAATTCCTCAGATACTCAATGAGCGGGAGACTGTGGCATGTCCGACATTGAGTCGTCAGACATATGCATTGTTTTTTCAGAAGTTGCTGCTGGTGCTTGCACCTTTTCGCCTACTTTTTCAATAGCAATACCATCGCGAGAACTAATCATGATGTCGTTGAAAAGGTTTTGCTTAAATGACGAGAAATATGTCACTGGGTAAACTGTTGGCTCATAGTGAGGACTTTTTTCCTCTGCGCTAAGCTGAGAAACTACTGCATAGGCCGCCAAATCCAGTGTTTTTGGAGATTGTTTGACTTTGTTTACCCATGCTGTGAAGTCGTCTTTGGATCCAACGACAGCATTGAATTTCATCGCAGAGAAGCCAGCACCGCTATAGTTCGCAGAGATACCAGGGAATGTACCTTGTTGATTAGCAATCAGGTTGAGTTTGTTATCCATACCACCCATTGCGTAGATTTGGCTACCAAGCTGTGGAATGAAGAACGAATTCATGACAGTGCCAGATGTAATGTGGAATTCCACTGGAACATTGACTGGGAAAGCCACTTCGTTGACTGTTGCGATACCTTGTTCTGGGTAGATAAATAACCATTTCCAGTCGAGAGCGACTACATCAATAACGATTGGTTTTTCATTGGACTGAATTGGAGTACCAGGATTCAGTTTGTGTGTAGTATCCCAAGTGATGATTCCTAATGCCAAAATAATGATGCAAGGAATAGTCCAGAGAACGATTTCAATTTTTGTTGAGTGTTCCCAGTTTGGCAGATAGGTTGCCTTGGTGTTCGACGCTCTATAACGCCATGCGAACCAAAATGTCATGATGATGACTGGAATAACCACGATCAGCATTAACAAGGTTGATGTAATGATGAGATTACGCTCATCAAGACCAACCTGACCTTTCGGGTTGAGAAGCGCGTTGTCGCAGCCGTTTAACAAGCTTGCGACAAGTATGGTGCCAAAAATTGACAGCATACGAAGCGGTTTAGTGTATGGTTGATTACTCATCTTGCGACCTTACTATGAATTAGGGGGAGCATCTTCAACTTATCAAGTTACTCAGCAATCTGCAACAAAAGTGAACGATTTGTTGTTCATACGGTTCGTAACAGTAAATAAAACATTAGGTTGTACAAAATTCAATTAGCTACGCATCGCAGACTAAATCTCTGTAATGAATAGAAACTTCGTAAATTATGCAGTAATTATGTCGTTGAATCGTATGAGTTGTCCTTGCAAATTATATCAGGATGTTTGTACTGATAACATCATGTTGGCTCTTTTATTGTGCGACTTTTTCTAAAAAACTTTTTTATTCAATGGTTAATGTTGGATCTTTTGTTTGTATCTTGTGAGGTTTTTTGGTTTTTAAATAAATATCACGATATGATATTTATTCGTCTGTAATCAGTGTGACAAGATTTAGTAAACTACGGCATAATTCGTATGCACTTTAAATCCTTGCTTTGCTTGAAATGTATTGTGCGTTTTTATTCGAAATTGACCTTGAGAAATCCAAATCGTTATGAATCTATCTGAGCTACGTGCAATGTTTGCATTAGGTAGTATTTTTGCTTTGCGAATGCTAGGGCTATTCATGATTGTGCCTGTGTTTGCGATTTATGGGCAAAGTTATACGGGTGCAACGCCTGCGTTGATTGGACTGGCGATCGGGATTTATGGTTTATCACAAGCAGTTTTGCAAATTCCCTTAAGTTTGCTTGCTGATCGGACTGCAAGAAAGCCATTGATTGTCATTGGGTTGCTCATTTTTGCACTAGGTGGTGCAATTTCGGCGATTTCTACATCGATCTGGGGAGTCATTCTGGGGCGAGCTGTTGCTGGTTCTGGTGCGATTTCGGCAATTGTGATGGCATTGCTTGCTGACGTCACGCGAGAAGAGCATCGCAATAAAGCGATGGCAACGATGGGGATGACAATTGGTTTGTCCTTTATTGTTGCGTTTAGCCTTGGACCTGTTCTGACGAAACAGATTGGCTTGTCGGGTTTGTTTTGGCTGACTTCAATTGCAGGTATTTTGGCGATCGGTTTGCTGGCAATTGTTCCTTCGCCTTTGCGATTGTTGAAGCAGAATCCATTGGGGTTTAGTGTTCAGCTGAAATCGGTTTTAGCATTAGCTGATTTAAATCGAATGCATGTGTCGATTTTTGCACTTCATTTACTGATGACAGCTGCTTTTGTGATGTTGCCCCAGCAATTGGTTGAATACGCACATATTCCTATTGCTCATCAAGGATGGTATTACTTGCCGCTATTGCTGCTGGGTGCAATGATGACGGTTCCTGCCATTATCATTGCTGAAGTGAAGCGTCGGATGCGGCGGATTTTTATTGCTGCGGTGGGACTGGTTGTGGTGTCGCTGATCGTACTGATGTTTGGTCAGAATCGTCTGGGCATGGTGCTGGGTGTTGGATTGTTTTTCGTCTCGTTTAATTTGCTAGAGGCGATGGTGCCTTCGTGGCTTGCTAAACGTGCGCCTGTTGCTTCTCGCGCAACGGCGATGGGTATTAATGCATCAAGTCAATTTCTTGGGGCGTTTGCAGGTGGTGTTCTGGGTGGGCAATTATTGACATATACAAATGCACAAGTCAGTTGGGGTATTTTGGCTGGTCTTGCGCTAGTCTGGCTCGTGATTGTGAGCTATTTAGGCTCTCCGCCTTATTTATCGAGTTTGTCGATTCGTTTACCTGATCATCCTCTTGCGGGTTTTAAAACACATGTGAATGATTGGGCAGCTTGTTTGCTGGAAGTTGATGGTGTCGAAGATATTGTGATTTTGCTGGATCAGCATGTGGCTTATTTAAAGGTTGATAAACGCAAGCTCAATGAATATGCTCGCCAGCAATTGTCTGATTTAACGGGACAGGAATTGGTTTTTTAGAGTTAATCGATTCATTAGATATCAATGCTGTTTTTTTTGAAAAAGTATTCATTTATGACCGAATTGTCGCAGGATCTTGCTGAAAATAACAAAGCCGCTACGCTTGCTCGCGTTCAACTTGAAGAGGGTTGGAAGACTGCATTAGCTGATGCGTTGACCAGTGAGTCGATGGGTGCTTTAAGGCACTTCCTACTCGAACAAAAAAAGCAGAATCTTACGATTTATCCACCCAATAATTTGATTTTTAATGCGTTTAATACGACGCCACTGAGTCAGGTCAAGGTCGTGATTCTGGGACAAGACCCTTATCATGGCGCGCGTCAAGCCAACGGTTTGTCCTTTTCGGTTCAGCGCAGTATTCCGATTCCACCATCATTGCGAAATATTTTGCATGAACTCTCAACCGACATGGGAATTAAGCCTGCAGGCCATGGAGATCTGACTGCTTGGGCGCAACAAGGCGTTTTGCTCTTAAACAGTGTGATGACCGTTGTTGAAGGTCAGCCAACCAGTCATCAAGGACGTGGTTGGGAAGAGTTTACTGATCAAGTGATTGATGTGGTTAACGATCACACGGAAAATACTGTGTTTATTCTGTGGGGTGCGTATGCACAGAAGAAAGGTAAGCGTATTGATAGTGAGCGTCATTTGGTTTTGACAGCGGCTCATCCTTCACCACTTGCCGCAAATCGTGGTGGATTTTTTGGTAGTAAGCCATTTTCTAGGGCTAATCAATATTTAATTCAATATGGTAAGACACCGATTGATTGGCGATTGAATTAGAGTTTTGTAAGTATGAGATTGATCCTATAAATAATCTTTGAGAGTTGCTGATGGATGTTTCTTCATTTCTTTCTAAAGGAAGGATAATAAACTTGTTTGGCAAGCTCAGAAGGTTGAGTCGCTTAAGCAGGCGTTTGGTAGCATGCTGAGCGGAGATGATGAAAGCTGGTGTGAGGTTTTGAGGAAATTTTGGATTGTCTAAGTTACTATTTGCTAATCATATTTTTAATATAAGGATTGATGCGTGATAATAACACTTCCTAAGTTTGATACTGGGCAATATGAAGGTTGTGATTTTTTGATGACTCAAAGTAGTGCAAGACTGGTCATTAAATTCTCGGAAATCCCTAATGTCTCAATTAATTTTGATCGAGTTAGATGGCATCAGTTCACAGCCTTGCCAAATTGTAGTCTTGAGATGATACAAGGTGCCTATTCCAAACTTATTGAAGTTAATAATTCATTAGAATTAAGACAGTTTCTAGATCAAGATCGATCAATTCGAAAAGCTTACGATCATCTTAGTCATTATCGTATTTTCCTAGAAGATACTGGATGTCATGAGATATTTGCGCAACAAGTATCTCTGATTAACTAAATTTTAGGAAATTATTGAGAAATGAAACTCTTTAGCGGTGATGGAGCATATGAATAGCCAGTCTGATCTATTATCAGCAGATAAAGGCTTTACCCCTCAAGACCACATCTGGATGACCGCTGCTCTAGATTTAGCCAAACGCGCCGCCGATCTCGGTGAGGTTCCTGTAGGTGCCGTTTTAGTGCATGATGGTCAGATCATCGGTGAAGGTTTTAATCAGCCAATTACTCAACACGATCCTACTGCACATGCTGAAATTTGTGCGCTGCGTGATGCCTGTCAGCAATTGCAAAACTATCGATTACCACTTGAGACAACGTTATATGTAACGCTAGAACCTTGCACACAATGTGTGGGCGCGATGATTCATGGACGTGTTGCACGTGTGATTTATGCAGCAGAAGAGCCTCGTGCGGGTTCGCTGGTCAGCGCAAGACAATTGCTGGATAGTGGCTTTTATAATCATAAGTTTAGTTTTGCTGGCGGTCTAATGGCAGAGGAAAGTGCTGCATTACTCAAAACATTTTTTAAAGCTAGACGTGGCTAAGACTGACTAGATATTGTTTCTTTAAATTATTGGAATAGTTACATGAAACCATTAAATATTGCGATTTTAACAGTATCTGATACACGGGAATTGGCAACAGATACCTCAGGACAATATTTGTGTGATGCGTTGGCTGCATCGGGACATCATTTGGCTGCCCGCGAAATTGTCAAAGATGACATCTATCAACTTCGAGCAGTCGTATCGAAATGGATTGCATCTCCAGATATTCAGGTTGTGATTACCACAGGTGGTACGGGATTCTCTGGTCGTGATAGTACGCCAGAAGCTTTGGCACCATTGTTTGATAAAAGTGTTGAAGGTTTTGGTGAGCTGTTCCGCCATTACTCA